>NZ_NPDI01000030.1:0-65417 GCF_002251265.1 Rhodopirellula sp. MGV
TGTCGACCTGCAAGCTGACTTTGGTGACGACAACGCATTCTCCGATGCTGGATTTGCCGACGCCGGAGATGAACCGCTCGGTGGCGACGCATTCGAATCGGTCCCCGATGCAGGTGGCGCATTCGACGATGGCGGCTTGGGTGCGGACGTCGATGACGGTGACGCATTTGGCGCCGACGAAGGTGTTGCCGTCGATGACAGCGAACTCGCAGCCCCAACGGCGGGGGCAGTCGCTCGCGGCTACGAAGTTCCTTTCAGCTTGTTCCAATGCCTCTCGCTGATGTTCATCATCTTGATCCTGTCGCTCGGCGGCATGCTGATGACGGACCTCGTCCGCAACATGTGGGCTTACAGCGAAACTTCTGCACCGGTCAGTGCTCTGACCGACTCGCTGATCAGCATGGCTGGCTTGGATTCCTAATCCGTAGCTTCCAGGAAGACGGTGCGGCACCGCCCTCACTTTCGAGGGCGTTCAGACAGACCGTCTAAACGATCGCAATAGGTGGGTACGATCAAAGGGGGCAGTGCGTCTATACTGACGGCGTCAGGAATACGCTCCTTCCTCCATTCCGAAACGGAATTCACCCCCACCCCGCCTGCGATCATTATGGACTCTGGTTTTCTACCGTCGACGCTCAACTTGCGCGCCCACTTTGGCCAACTCCATCGTCATGGATGCTGGTCGCTGTGCTTGTTGATGCCGTGCTTGCTCATGCTCGGCTTTGTCGCTGGCTGTACACCGGAACCGGAGATCACTACTTACAAGATCCCCAAGAACATGCCAGCCGAGCTTCAGCCTGGCAAACAACGCATGCTTGCGGTCATCGTACCCCACGAAAATGACGCATGGTTCTTCAAGATCCTGGGTGATGAAGAGGCGGTCAACGGTGTCGCCGATTCGTTCAAAGAGTTCGTGACGTCTGTCAAGTTTGGCGACTCCGGACAGCCTCTGCTTGATACGCTTCCTGAGGCTTGGAAATTGGGCGGTGAAAAACCGATGCGATTTGCGACCGTTTACATCGACACCGATTCTAAGCAACTCGAAATCAGTATTTCGACTCTTCCACTCAACGGTGACTACGACAGCTACGTCGTCCAGAACGTCAATCGTTGGCGCGGACAAGTCGGACTGAAACCGTCCGATGATGACTGGGCCGGCGGCGTCCCCTTCGATGTTGCCGCGGCTGATCAGCAAGCCATTCTGGCGGACTTCGTTGGTGAACCGAGCAACTCCGCCGCGATGACGCCACCAATGATGGGGATGGGTGGCATGCCGCCTCTATCACCGCGACCGAACACCGCACCATCAGCAAGCCCATCAGCGAGCACTGCGAAGGCGTCGCCAAAGTACAAGTACGATCTCCCGGAAGGCTGGCGTGACCAAGGGGCCTCGGGGATGCGTGAACTATCGTTTTCCGTTGGCCCTGAAGACGCACCCGCCGAGGTGACGTTGATCAGTGCCGGTGGCGACCTCCGCAGCAACGTCGCTCGCTGGATGGGACAAGTCATCAAAGGCACACCCGACGAAGCGGCAGTGGATCAAATGTTAGCCGACGCGGAAATGTTTGATGTTTCGGGCAACCAGGCGCAGCGGTTTATCATTGATGGGGATGCCGCAGCCGATCAATTCTCCATCGATGCGACCATCATTCCCACCGAAGGCGGCTTTAGCAAATTCGTCAAGATGACCGGGCCACCCGCAACGGTGACCGAGCAACGTGACGCGATGAAATCCTTCCTCCAGTCGCTGTCCTTCTAAAACACTCTCCGACCACCAACGTCCAAACCTAATATGGCAACGGTCAATTCCACCACCGACGCTTTCGCAGCTGAACAGGCTGCTGATCAGAGCGACTCAAGGGTCACTTCCAACTCGATACTCGCGGCACTCGGATCACTGCGAATCACGGTCGCGTTATTTGCGGCCTCGCTGGTCATCGTCCTCGTCGGGACGTTGGCACAAGACGAACTGAACATGCAAGCGGTCAAGGCAAGGTACTTCTTGACCTGGATCGCCATGATTCGCATCGACGATTTCTTTCCACAAGCGTTCTACCACCACGACAATCCGATCCCTGGCATCATCCCGTTTCCAGGAGGCTCGCTGATCGGATTGCTGTTGATGGTCAACTTAATCGCTTCCAAGGCAACACGCTTTAAAATCCACGCCTCCGGCAATCGACTGCTCGCCGGATGCATCTTTATCATCGCCGGTGTCCTCGTCGCCGGACTGATCGTCGCAAGTGGTCACAGCACCGATGGCCTGCAAGGCGCGCCGCCGATTTCTTACAACGCACTCTGGCGTTGCATGCAAGCGATTGTGGTTGCGTCGGGCCTGGGACTGGTCGCTTGGTCGATGAGCCTCAGCCAAAAAGGCCTCCGAATCACCGGATACGTGATCGCCACGATCATGCTTGGCGTGATCGCCTACACCGTTGTCTCGGGCGGCCGCATCGGCGATCCCGGGATGCGGATCGTTTGGCAACTGGCCAAAGGCCTGCTCGCCGGTTTGATCCTGCTGGTCGGTTGCAACCTGATCTTTGGTCGGCAGGGTGGCAACATGTTGCTGCACCTCGGCGTCGGCTTGTTGATGGTCGGCCAATTCGCGTTCGGCGATCGCCAGCTGGAACAGCGAATCAACCTGGTCGAAGGTGAATCAACAAACACTTTGATCAACCTCGATAAAGTCGAATTGAACTTCATCTCTTCGGCTGACGGCGAAGACACGGTTGTTGCGGTCCCGGCTGAAAAACTGATTGCGGCCAAACGCAACGACAGCGTGATCAAAGACCCGGCATTGCCAGCCGACATCAAAGTCCTCGAATACTTCAACAACTCCGACCTTCGCCGAGCTTCCGAGAAAGACAACCCTGCCACCGCGGGCCTTGGCAAGGTTTGGCAGGCCACCGCCGAACGCGAGCGTGGTGGTGCCGATGCCGAACAGAACATGGTGTCGGCCTACGTTGAACTTCTCGACAAAGAAAGCGGCGAATCGCTTGGCACACACTTGGTCAGCCAATTCCTGTCCGACGCTCACCTGATCGATCCGATCAAATTCCCCGAAGACGACTTTGATTCGATCAAGATCGGCGACAAAGACTACCAAATCGGCCTGAAGTACGGCCGCGAAGTGAAACCGTATTGGGTTCACCTCGAAGACGTCCAGCGACGCAATTACAGCGGCACTGAAACGCCGCGCGATTACAGCAGCTACGTCCGTATCGTGGATCCGGAAACCGGCGACGACCGACGGGAACGTGTCTGGATGAATAACCCGCTGCGTTACCGTGGTGAAACGTTCTTCCAATCCAGCTACACGCCGCTGCCGGGCGGCAAAGAAATGACAGGGCTGCAAGTGGTTCGCAACGGCGGCTGGCTGATTCCCTACGTCGCCTGCAGCATCATGGCGCTCGGCATGCTCGCCCACTTCACCGGCACACTGAAACGATTCGTCGGCCGCCGTGAACGTGAGCGGCAACGTGAACTCGACGCGATGAGCCCTGAACTGCGTGCTCGTGCGACTTCGGCCAAACCGATGATTTTCGCGCTAGCCGTCACCGCGATCTTCGGCGCAACCATGCTGGTACCACGCGAGGCGTTGACGACTGCCATGCGACCTGCCACGCGTGACCAGAGCTATGACTTTTACACAGCCGGCAAAATCCCAGCCCAGTTCGGCGGGCGTGTGATGCCGCTGGATGCTTACGCACGCTTGACGCTTAAATCGATCAGCAAGCGTGAATCGCTGCCGATTGAGGACGCTCCCGAAGACCTGAAAGCTCGCGTCGACGGCAAGAAGATGTCGGCGATGCAGTGGCTGATGGAAGTCGCTAGCGACCAAGACTCGCTGCGTGACCTGCGAATGTTTTGCATCGATGCCGAAGAAGCCCGCAGCCAACTGTCACTGCCGCGGCGTGAAAGCAAGCTGTATTCGCTCAACGAAGTGCTCGAAAACTGGGGCTCGGCACAAAAGCTGATCAACCTCGCTCGAGCGAAAGACGTTGCCGAACACTCCTTCAAAGAAAAAACGCTGCTGGCCCTCGACCAACGCACCCGCGAATACATGCTGGTCGCCGAAGCGTTTCAGTTTCCGCGGCCCCGCCAAGCGGACATCGACCAGATGCCCGAAGACATCCCGGCGAACCTCCGCACCCGGTTCTTGGTGATGAAGATCCTTGAGCGGATGCAACGACTTGACGAGATGCCGGTCGCTCGGATCATTCCGCCGACCGAAGCGGACATTACCGCCAGCATCAACGATCCGAAATGGAAACCGTACGCGTCGGTATTCTTCCAAGACTCGGTGAAAAGCGTCGAAGATGAAAACGCGACGCTCGCGTCGACACCGTTCAGCGACATGGTGACCGCGTACTCCGATGGCAAAGGCGACTACGCCGCGTTCAACAATGCCGTCGACAACCAATTGGCGCTGTCGACCCAGATGCCGATCCCGGGTTTGAACCTGCGAAAGATCGATGTCGAGCGCTGGATGCAAAGCAACTCGCCACGCACCGTTGCCTTCGTGATCTACGTGATCGCGTTGATCCTAGGGATCCTGTTCTTCGCCGTCGGCACCCCCGGACTGCGAAACGCGACCTGGGGAGTTCTACTGGCAACGTTCTTAATCCACACAATCACACTCGCATGTCGGATTTATATCACCGGCCGTGCGCCGGTGATCAACCTGCACTCGTCCGCCGTCTTCATCGGCTGGGCAGCCGTCCTTGGCGGCTTGGTAATCGACCGAACCTTCCGACTGGGATTCGGCAACGTCATGGCCGCAACCGCCGGCACTCTTTCATCGCTTGTCGCGTACAGCCTTGATAACGGTGACACGATGCCGGTTCTGCAAGCGGTACTCGATACACAGTTCTGGCTGACCACACACGTGATCAGTGTTGCACTCGGCTATGTGGCCACCCTGGTCGCCGGAATCCTCGGCACGCTTTATCTGCTGGCCACCTGGGTCCGAAAGGACGACAAGGCAAAAGCGGTTTACCGAATGACCTATGGCGCGACCTGCTTTGGAATCCTATTCAGTACCGTTGGTACGATTTTGGGTGGACTCTGGGCCGATGACAGCTGGGGGCGATTCTGGGGCTGGGACCCGAAAGAAAACGGGGCCTTGCTGATCGTGATTTGGAACGCCCTGATGCTGCACGCCCGCTGGGACGGAATGGTCAAAGGCCTCGGATTCTCGGTGCTCGCGATCGCCGGAAACATCATCACGGCATGGAGTTGGTTCGGAACCAACGAACTGGGCATCGGACTGCACAGCTACGGCTTCACCAAAGGCGTGCTGTACTGGCTGAGCTTGTTCGTGGCGACTCAGATTATCTTTATCGTTGCCGGTGTCGCGACCAGCCTGATCAAGACGACAGATGTGACCGGCAGTCCGAAAGGATAAGAGCGGACCTCTCTGCTACGGATCGTCGATGAGGCGAATCAAACGCGGCTCGGCAGGATGAATCCTGCCGAGCCGTTTTTTTGTAGCTCGAAAGCCGCCTCAGCGGTCAATCACGACTTCGTCTTTTCAGCGGCTTCCAACAATGGCCGTCGCCCCAAGTTTCCGTAGCGGTGGAAGTCGTACGAAATCGATTGCTCCAGAACATACCGGAACGTTTCGACCTCGGGATCATCAACAACGGACTCCGCCAGGATCGTGACAAACGCAGACCGACAGGCTTCGAAGAGCTCATCGGAGAGAGGACGTTCGGGTCGCAGCAAACGCAATCGATCGACACGCCCATCGCTAACACTCGACGCAAGTGCCGCCTCGGACTCCTCGATCCACTCGATTCGCCAATCGCTTTTGCCGAACCGGGCCAACGAGAGCGCCGTGTGTTCGATCAAACCGCGATTTGTGTCGTTGGGGTTCATCGAATAGGTCGCATGACAATTAGCTGCCGCCGCGGCAAGCATTGAGAGTGCGATTTCGGTCGTCGTTTCTTCGCCTGTCAATCGGACCCGCAATTGATGCGGGGCACGGTATCGCCGCAGGTTGTCTTGGCCGATTAGCTTGACGTGGTCATGGGTTTGATCCAACGTCGTTGCCGCCCAATGCGTTGCGAGACGGGCAAAACGCTCAATCCGAGTCCGGTCGATCGCTAGCTGATCCTCTTCAACCACGGATTCGACCGCCGACAAGACACTGTCGATCTGCGGCAAACGCTCGGTTGAGGCGATTTTCGATTCGTCGATTGGCGTTGCGCTGCTTTCGACATGCATCAGCGGTAACACGTAGTGCGGCCCACCGGCTTTCGCGCCTGGCCCATAAGCACTCTTGCCGATGCCACCGAATGGCTGCCGCAAAACAATCGCGCCCGTCGTCGGACGATTGATATAAAGGTTGCCGGCGGGGATGGCTTCCCGCCAAAGTTCTTGCTCTCGGTCGTCCAAACTTTCCAGCCCGCTGGTCAAGCCATAACCTGTCGACGCGACCATCTCGATCGCCTGCTCTAGCTTGGCGTACTTCATCACACCCAATACCGGACCAAACAATTCGGTGCTATGGGTGAAACTGCCCGGACAGACATTCCATTTAATCCCTGGCGTGTACAACTGAGGATTTTCATCGACCAGTCGCGGACGAACCAACCATTCTTCGCCGCTTTCAAGCTCTTTGATACCCTGTTCAAGCTCGCCCGATGGTGGCCGGATAAGCGGTCCGAGACGTGAATTCAATTTCCACGCTGACCCTACGGTCAAGCTTTTCGCCGCATCGGCTAACGCGGATCGGAACTCTTTGTCTTCGTACAACTCTTGGTCGAGCAGCAACAAAGACGTCGCGCTGCATTTTTGACCGCCGTGACTAAACGCACTGTGCAAGACGTGTTTGATCGCCAAATCGCGGTCACACATCGCACTGACAATCGTCGCGTTTTTGCCTCCCGTTTCGGCAATCAGGTGCAGATCAGGACGCAATCGCAGCATCTCTTTGGCCGTCTCGGTCCCACCGGTCAACACGACCGCGTCGATGCGTTCGTCGGAAACCAATCGGCTGCCCGCACCAGCGCCACTGCATGGAATCACTTGCAACACGTTGGGCGAAACGCCAGCATCCCAAAAACATTTCGCGATCTCATATGCCGGCAAGACGGTGTCGCTGGCCGGTTTCAGAATCACTGTGTTGCCGGCTGCTAATGCAGAAGCGATGCCACCACAGGGAATCGCCAAGGGGAAATTCCAAGGGCTGATGACCGCGACCGTGCCACGTGGGCGACAATTCAAATTGTCCCGTTGCAGATACTCTTTAGCCGTCAACGGGTAGAACTCAGTAAAGTCGATCGCCTCGCTGACTTCGGGGTCGGCTTCGGTGATCAGCTTTCCGCCGTCCAACATCATTGATCCGATCAGGTCCCCCCGGCGCTCTCGCATCAACTGAGCGGCAGCTCGCAACAATCCATACCGATGCTCCCAAGTCGTCGAACGCCAGCCGTCTGGATCCTCATGTGCAATGGTGATCGCGTCATCGACGTCTTGCCCCGTTGCCATCGTGAACCGGCAGGAGACAACTTCTGGTCGTGAAGGATCGAACGATTCGCGTTGCGGCCGTGATTCATTTGAGTCGCGTACTTCGCCGCCGATCTTCAGCGGAACTTCTATCTCTTGCTCGCTCTTATTAGACCACGTCTCAACAATCGACTTCGCCCAATCGCTGTGACGCGGCAATGACCAATCGGTATCGGGTTCGTTGATGTAGTTCGACCAGTGATCGGCTGCAGGCGGTTGCTGCACAGATTCGAATCGGTTTTGCAATCGACGCGGGTTGGTGTCGATCTCATCAATTCGATCGAGTGCGGAACGGAAGCCGTCCGCGAGCGCCACCCAGGTGCTTGACGTCGGTGAGAGATGGAACGAGTACCGTAGGAAGTTTTCCGGGCCGGTGTTCTCGTCCAGGCGACGAATCAGATATCCGATCGCATTTAAGAAATCTTCGCGTTTGCAGGCCGGTGCGTACAGCAACATCCGCGGCGTCGATTCGAACAAAGCGCGACGTTGATGGTTGGCCATCCCTTCCAACATCTCAAATTGCATGTAATCCAACGCCGTGCCAGTCAACGTTTCGTCAGGCTGGAACGAACCGGGGCGAAACGCGTTCTCATCGTCGACGCGTTTCGTCCGTGCACCCCAGAGAAGCGCCAGCGAAATATCAAACAAATTGTGGCTGGCAACTCCGATTCGCACGTAACCACAACCGGCGGCTTCGATTAGCAATCGGAGCATGCGTTTGAAGTTCGCGTCGGTATCGACCTTTTTATCAAACGGCGTCTGTGGAAGCCCCGCTTGCGATGCTTCGACGCGTTCCATTTCCATGTTCGCGCCCTTGACCAAGCGGACCGTGATCGGTCGGCCACCGGCTTTCACACGCTCCGCCGACCAAGCGATCAAATCTGCCAGGACGCCGTATGAATCAGGCACATAAGCCTGGAGCGCGATCCCCGCGCGAGCTTGCTCCAGTCCGGGTCGCGAAAGCGCTTTGCGAAAGACGTCCGCAGTCAGGTGCAGGTCACGATACTCTTCCATGTCCAAGTACACGAACTTGGGCATTTCTTTGCCGTTGACAATAAATCGTTGCCGGATCGCCGCGCGGTACAACAACTCCATCCGATCGGCCACCATCCGCACAGTGTGCTCGCGCGCGATCGTGGAGACTTGGCTATAGACGGTCGAAAGCTTGACACTGATGCAAGCGATTTCGGGCATCTGCAACGCGTGCAAATAGTGGTGCAATCGGCGTTCGGCTTCCTCCTCGCCGAGCAAGGCTTCGCCCAAAAAGTTCAGGTTCATCAACACGCCCGATTCTTGGCGAGCGTTGAGGTGCTCTCGCAGCCGCTTGTCTTCGGCGGGCAAGATCACGTTCGCTGTCTCATGACGCATCTTGTCCTTGACCATCGGGACCGCCACACCTGGCAAGTAGCCGCCAAAGGTTTGGAACCCACGCAGCATCGTTTGCTCCAGCGGGCTAAAGAACCGCGGAATCCCTTGCAAATCGAGGAGGTGCGTCAGCTGGTCGGCGACTCGAGCGGAACTGTGCGTCCGAAACGCTTGGTCCGTCATCTCCACCAAAGTTGCCTTGTCTTCAGGATGCTGAATCATCCGCGAAAACTCGGCCTGTTGCCGTTGCTCTTGGGGCGACTGCAATTCATGCGATCGGATCAATAGAGCCTTCGCCATCGCGATCGATGCGTCGGCATCGTTATCGTGCTCTTCGGCGATCGACAGAAGCTCTTCAAGGTCTAGCAAAGGTTGTGCAACTGGCATCAATTTCTCCTGAGGTGAAATTTCATCTTAGCACTGCTAAGCAGATTGCAAATCAACCTTCAACTCAAGCCAAGGCTACTGAATGTCCAGCCCCTTTACCTTTGCCGAATGGCCGGACCACCGCTATAGGGCAGCGTATCTCGGATCTCCGCGCGGGGGTCCGACGCGATCGAAACTGCGGGCGTCGAAGGCAAAAAGACTTGGTTGAACACACCCAGTGAACGGCCGGGCGGATCAACAAAGGCGGTGATTTGTCCCGAAGGAATCGAGCGACCGTCAGTCCAACCAAGCTCCTGCCCGTAGGCATACAGTGCTACCCCTGACCCTAACGAATCGCGGAAACGATGACAAATACCAGTCAAGGTGGTCGTCTCGTCAACGACCTCAAAATGAACCGCGGCAAGCTTGCACTCGATTCCGTTTGGGTTCGCGATAACCTGCGGATCCAGCTTCCAACCGAGCTGATCTTGCATCCCCTGCAGCACTCGCTGCGGTAGCCCCAAATCGGTCGCTTCGATTTCGCCGACAGCGCTCACCCACCCCCCTGGTGTGATTTTGCACCGCGTCAAATGCATGTTCGCTTTGCCAACCACCCGGTATCGCAAGGAACGCGTTAAATCGACCAGCTGCAGGTTGGTTAGCGAGCACCCGCCTAAATCGAGAGTCCAGCCGTCCGGCGTCTCGACACATTTCAGCGTCCCGGTCAGCAGCGCGTCGCTGCCCAACATTCCGGCCGCCGGCACGTACTCGGCCAAAGCAGAACAGGGCAGGGCGGTCCCATCGGTCGACAACACCACACGACTGCTCGGGCGGTCCCCGCTGCGATCGCGAAAGATCTCCGCACGGACGCTTGGCTGATTCGGGTCCATCCGATCGCGAGCCTCCACCACCAGACGAACGCCTTCGTCCTCTGGCATCACGTCGGCCTTCAGATGATTGAACGGAAGCGAACCGACGCTGCTGACGATGTTCACGTCGCGGGCTTCGACCTTGATCGGCAACGTCGTGTGCGTCGGCGACGACAGCAACCGCCCATGCACCAGCGACCACGCTCGCCCCAGACCCGATGACCGAATCGTCACCTGGTGCAACAGCATCCCGATCTGACGTTCGCCGCGATAGAAATCGACCAACCGAATTTCGGCGACGGTGGATCCGGTTTCGGGATCGTCCAAGCGGACTTGCTGCAGGGCGTATTTTCCTGGTGCGACCTGGTCGAACTCGTCGATGTGAACCACCAGTCCCGTCTCGCGACCCAGCTCATACTCGATTCGTGAGAGCTGTCGTTGGGTGTACCATGGTGTCCAAGTGATCAGAATGGTTGTTAAAACCAAACAGGTCGGCACCGCGCAGCAGAAAACGAACAACAATCGAGCGATCGCTCGCTGGGTTCGTTCATGCATCCATGCACCTATAAAAGACGATTGCAGCCGGCTTGCCTATCTTAAGTTTCCCGACCCTGTCACCGGTAGACCGGTTCCTATGTTCCGCAGAATTCGCGCGCAATGGTTTTTGCTAGCACTGGCGATCGCATACGGGATCGGCCATCTGGGCGCCGAATCCTTCGCCGGACTTGCTAGCAAAAGCGGATTGCGGTCTGCGATTTTGTTCGCCGTGATGTGGGCGATGGGGATCACGCTTCGCCCCGATGCGATCCGCCGCAGCGTTCGCTCCCCAACGGCTAGTCTGCTAGCAATTGGCATCAACATGATCGGCGTGCCGCTGCTCTGCTGGCCGATGATGTTTTTCCTTCCGACAGAGTATGCCGGCGGGCTTTTCGTCGTGGGATTGGTGCCATGCACCTTGGCTTCCGCGTCAGTATGGACCCGCAAAGCTGGCGGTGACGACTCGATCGCGATGATCACCACCGTCGTCACCAACCTTGCGTGCATCGCCGTCGTTCCGCTGGGCGTCCAAATGGTGCTGGCGATGCACACCCGAGTCGCGCCGCTGGCGCAGATGGAAAAGCTACTTTGGTTTGTCGTGCTGCCGCTGGTCATCGCCCAAGGCATGCGGCGAATGGGGCTGAGCGATTGGGCCGACCGCAATAAAACGCGTCTGTCGTTCTTCGCCCAGCTGGGAATTTTGGTGATGGTGTTCTTCGGCGCGATCGTCAGTCGAAGCTATGGTGACGATTCTGGCAGCGACGTTGCGATGATCACCGCCGTCGGGATCGCGGCGATCTCGGTGCACCTGACAGCACTCGTGATTGGCTATGTCTGGGCGGCAATCGTCAAGCTGCCACGCGAAGAACAAATCGCGGTCAGCTTTGCGGCCAGCCAAAAAACACTGATGGTCGGATTACAGATCGCGATCGATTGCGGTGTCAGCGTGCTGCCGATGATGATCTACCACATCGGACAATTGGTTTGCGACACCGTGATCGCCAGCCGCTTCAGCAAACGCGATCAATCCCGCGAAGCATAGATCGACGCTTCGTCCAGCGTGATCACGCCCTGAAACGCTTTGGCGAGTGCGCTGATCCGAAGCGTCCGCATGCCTTCCTTGATCGCTTGTCGTTTGATCTCATCCGCCGAAGCATTCTCAAACACTCGGTCTCGAATGTTCGCACTCATGTCAAGCATTTCGAAGATCGCGACACGACCACGTGCCCCCGAACCGTTGCACTTGGTACAGCCTTGTCCACGGCAGAACGTCGCCTTCGCCGCTTGATCTTCACTGATGCCAAGTGACTTGAGCTGTGCAGCCGAGATCTGCACCGGGGTACGGCAGTGCTGGCAGATCCGCCGAACCAAACGCTGAGCGATGATCAGGTTCAAAGCCGAGTTGATCAAAAACGGCTCCACGTCCATGTCTCTTAGACGCGCGATCGCCGAAGCGGTGTCATTGGTGTGCAGCGTCGACAACACCATGTGCCCGGTCAGTGCAGCTTGAAACGAGGTTTTGGCCGTTTCCGTGTCGCGGATTTCGCCGACCAGGATCACATCGGGGTCTTGCCGCAATAACAACCGGAGGACTTGCGGAAAGTCCATGTTCAAATCACGGCGCACGTTGATTTGTGTGATGCCGAACACATCAAACTCGACGGGGTCTTCGATGGTCGAAACGTTTCGGTCCATCCGGTTCAGTTGATTCAGCGCCGAATAGAGCGTCGTCGTTTTACCACTGCCGGTTGGCCCGGTGACCAAGATCATCCCGTCGGGGCGGGCGGTGGCCGCATTCATCAACTGGGCTTCTCGGCTGGACATGCCTAGCTTGGTCAGGTCGGCCTTCAGGCCAGTCGCATCGACCACCCGCAAGACGATCTTTTCGCCGAAGCGGGTCGGAACCAGCGAAACCCGGTAATCGACCGCGCGGTCTTCGATGGTCAGCCGCAAACGGCCCTCTTGAGGCCGGCGGCGTTCGGCGATGTCCAATTCTGACAGAATCTTCACACGCGACGCGATCTGGGGGTAATCGGCGGCTGGCCCGGCGGCGATTTGCGACAAATCCCCGTCGACTCGCATGCGAACACGAAAGGCTTGCGCGAACGGTTCGAAATGGATGTCCGACGCACCGGCTTTGAATGCCTTGACAAAGACGGAGTCACAAAACGCAATGTTCTCCGCACCGGACTTATCGGACTGCAAGGTCTCGCGATCGATATTCAGGCTGGACTTGACGGTAGGATTGATCGGTGGCGGCTGATTCATTGTCGCTGACCCGTTGAACGAAACAGAGGGCGGGTTCCTAGAACTGGAGGGTTGTGCAATTCTGTCGGTATGAATGCGAACGATTTTGAGAAGTATGACGGACTGATCTTTGACTGCGACGGCACATTGGCAGATTCGATGCCACTGCACTATGTCGCATGGCGTGTAACACTGCTGCGTTACGGGATCGAGTTCACCACCGAACGATTTTATGCGATGGGAGGCATGCCCAGTGCTTCGATCGTGCGGATCTTAGCGGACGAACAAAAAGTGGTCGTCGATCCCCCAAACGTAGCCGATGAAAAAGAGGTCGCGTTTACCGAATTGATCGTCCAGGTCCAGCCGAAAGTCGACGTTTGTGAAATCGCCCGGGCGTTTCATGGAAAAAAGCCGATGGCGGTTGCCAGTGGTAGCGGCCGTGACATCGTCCAGCGCCAACTCGATGCACTCGGGATCGCGGACCTGTTTGAAACAATCGTCGCCAGCGAAGACACCGAACTGCACAAACCCGAACCGGACGTGTTCCTAGAAGCGGCATCGCGGCTGGGCGTCGACCCGAAACGATGCGTGGTGTTCGAGGATTCGCCCTTGGGTTTCCAAGCTGCCGAATCGGCCGGGATGGATTGGATCGACGTTCGCTAAAGCCAACCTGCCGGCCATGATGAATCAGGTCGGTGTGTGATGATCAGGGCAGCGATGTGCTATGGTTTTTCAAACCGCCCCGCGCCCTGCCTGATATCCCATTGGTGCCTTTTTCGACGATGAACGCCCACGACCCTCTCGACGTCACATCGCTGGAAGCCGGCCAATTTCTACCGGGAATTTCCATCCCGCTTTCGTTTGCCAACGGCAGCGACGACGCAGCCCGAAATCAACCGCTGCGGCACGCTTTCGATTCGTTCCAACAATTGCAAGTCGACGGTCTAAACCCGATAGCCAGACAACGGCTGTTCCGGTCGTTTGCCGATGTGGTCCGCTCACTCGACCGGCTACACCAACAGCGTCTCGCCGGTGGGCCGATCGCGTACGGACGGATCGCGCTCAACCAATTCCACAATCGTGGCACCACGTCCGAACCGCTCGCGACCCTTTGGATCGATCCCGATCGGATGGCAACCGCCGCCGGAAAAGGCAGCGAGACGGACATGGTCCACGCCGGCGATCCCGAAGCGATGTACTTCACCGAAGATCGCTTGCGCCAGGGCAAGGCCGCAACAGCCGACGACGATTGGTACGCCTTGGGAATCGTGATCGCCGAACTCGCTCTGGGAACGACCACTGTCGCGAAGATCTGGCAGCTCTGCCGACAAGACGGCAAGTTCGCCGAAAAGCTGGTCAAGAATCTAAAACACGCACGTGGCAATCGCGGGATCCGCAAAGTTGCCATCCGATTGATCGAGCGATCACAGTCCCAGTCGCTGGACCCCAAGTCGCTTGTTCGTCAGATCGACGAGAACCAAACTTACATCAAGCTAACCCGACTGGCGATACTGTTCGGCGCGATCACTGTCATCGGCACCTCGCTGAATGTGTATCTGACGATGCAATCCAGACAGCAGAGTCAGCAGGCGTTGGACTCGCTTGAGAGTCAATTGACCGAAGCACAAGTCGAAATGACTCGGCTGGAAAAGCTGGCCACGGATCGCGCCGCAGAACTCGCCATGCTCGCTGCCTCCTCGACACAAACGCCACCATCAAACGGTACCGCCGCTCCCGTCGTAGCCCCGGTTGTCACCGTCAATCAACTCGCCAAGGACCAAGCACGCTGGAAAAGCGGGATTGCCGGACGGGCATTGGCCGACGCGATTCAATCTGCCGACGATGAATATCCCGCAACATGGCGGGCGTCACTTCAACAGATCCTCGCCCAAAAAGGCCAAAAGCAATGGCGTGCCTTTGACCAAACCCTGCGTCTTCGAGTGCAGCGGTTTGTCGACCAGCCCTGGGACTCGGCCGCGTTCGATGCAATCCTGTCTCGCATCGATTCACTGAACGAAGCCCATTCGCGATGGTCCACCTGGGCCCGCAGCGACAAGTCGCTTGAACAGATCAAGGAACAACATTCGCTAATGGCGTCGGGACGCGTGAAAGATTTTCTGGGCGACTGGTTGGCCCAAGCGATCGAATCACGTGACTTTGAATTGACGATCATCAATGCGAATGCCAACGACGCGACCGAAGAAACCGCCCATGTCATTGGCTTCGCAACGTCGAACGATTCGGAATCCGAAAAGTGGGTTTGGACGGGCAAAGAAGGCCAACGACCGAAAATCAGTTTGCCAGTCAAGAATTACATCGCGGGCGACACGCTCCGCCTCTGGCTGCAAGTTGACGGAACGCTTTGGAACTCGACCGTGATCGACCACACGTTTGACAGCCCGCTGTTGATCTGGCAATTGGCGAAAGAGCTCAAGCTCGAAGACAGCGAGAGCGGCTATGCGGTCTACGTGATGACGGACGCCTCCTACGGACCACCGATCAAGCTCGAAACGATCTCTGGCGAAACAACTCGTCCTGCCGAAACGCCACAACCGATCGGCAAGAAAGTTCTCGACCCACTCGATTCGCTGCCGTTTTAAAATAACACGCCACACAGTCCCATTTGACAGTTGCCGGTTTACCAAACGCGTTGCCAACCACGACGCCAATCAACCCAGCCAAAATCATGACGCAAAAATCAATCCCTTCATTCGCGTTGTGCGCATCGCTGTTTTTAGGATGCCTCTTTCCAGGAGGTACAGCCAGCGCCGAAAACACCAGTGACTGGTTGACGGTTGATTCGGAATCGGCAACGCCGGGCGAAAAGATCGACGAACGGGAACTCAGCCAACGCTATCCGGTTGGCAAAAGCTGGGCGGCAACCAAAGTCCTGCGTCTGCAAGGTTTGGCGGTCAACGAGAACTGGGGCATCGAAGGCCGAACCAATGTCGTCTACACCAACCGCTACTCGGGAAAGACGACGGTCCTGGAAAACAAACTGGGTGACATCACCTTTCAGATCGAAGTCCTCGAAGCGTCTCAGCAACGCATCGTCAGCGACAAGCGTTTGCGCGTCGCCGACTTTAGTGACACATCGCCGATCTTCAAAATCGGCATGGAACAACTTCTGGACGTGACGCGGACGGCCCTCCCGCCAGCGGACGTTGCGTACAAGCTGCTGGTCACTTATGGCAAAGTCGACCCGCGTTATGAAAAGGCACTCACGCGTCTCGCCGAAGTCGGCGGCTTCGATGTCGAACGCCTAACTCAAATCGAAGAAGCTCGCTTGGTCGAAGACCCCGCGCAGTATTCTGGCTGCACGTTCGAAGTGATCTGGTCCAACGGGCTGGGGATCACCAAAGTTCGACAAACGGCCGGCCCCGTCACGGTCAAGCTGGACGACATCCGACGCTGGGCACAGGCCGCCGATCCGCTGCTGGATTACTATGTGATGGATAACCTCAATCACCGCGTCAATGACAGCTGGGAAGTCAGCGCTGACAACGCCAGTTCAATGATGGTCCATGGCGGCGGCACGTCCGACGGATCGCTGCAGTTACGGTACCTGCGTGATGCCGTTTACGAAGGCAAAACCTGTCGACAGTTGGCGATCCAAAACGGCGATTTGAAACTGATGCTGGATGACAACGCCAAACAATACGACGCACGCATTCGTGGGATTCAAGGTCGCGTTTACTTTGGCAAGGAAGACTACCTGATCTTGCAAGCCAACGGTTCCTGCGACATCAAAGCCGACGTCCGCAGCAAAAACCACTTGCTGTTCGGCACCAAATGGCAACGCGACGTCCAAACCGACTTTCGCTACGAAGCGACGGTTCTGAGTAAATAATCAGCGCAAGTCACCAGCCACACCAATCGACACACGCACTCGGTTCCTGTTTTGAAGACTTGTCCAAGCTGCGGCCACTCGATCATCCCGCCCGCCGCGAACTCAAACGGGGCAGGGCAGGGCGTCTGCGATCGCTGCGATTTTCCGTGGCAGCAAGCCGAGCAACTGCTTCGCACGCTTGGCAATGACTCACTCGGTACCGAAGTGGCTGGTCGAAACCGGCCATCGATCGAGTATCAAAACGCGAGCGAAGTCATCGCGATCAACGATGTGACGTTGGTCGGGCGTGAACCAACTCCGCTTGATGGCGTGGAGACACATGCGATCCGGCATCGCGAACTGCAACCGCTGCATGCGGCGATTCTGCGTGATCCGTCGGGGTGTGTCTGGGCGTTTCAACTTACATCCGAAGCGACCGTGTTTGTCGACGGCCGGCCTTGCACCGCAGGCCAACTGCGACCGGGGATTGTACTGCAACTCGGTCCACTGGCATGGCGACTGGACCACAGCACCGACCGTCTGCATCCCGTCCGCCCGATCGCCGGATTTGACCTGGGCATCGACGCCGAAGTCCCCGGGCGTTTGTGCCGATCCGAAGTGACGCTTTGCCACGGCGAGATGACCGCGGTCGTAGGACCTAGCGGTTGCGGGAAATCCACACTGCTAGAAACGATTCGTGACGGCAGTGGGCTGAAATCCGAAATCGACGTGACCGGACGAGTCTACTTCGTCCCGCAAAAGGACCTCGTCCATGGTGACCTGCGTCTCGGCGATGCTCTCGAAACGATCGGGCAGATCTACGGACGCGAGGTGCTGCCTTATGAAATCGACGAAGCATTGGATGCGGTCGGGCTTCCAATCGAAGCGAAAGAACGCTTTCCCCACCAGCTCAGTGGCGGCCAGCTGCGACGTTTCCGAATCGCGGGAGCGTTGCTAAGCGGTGCAGGCGTGATCGTTCTGGATGAACCCGACAGTGGACTGGACCATCAAACGGCTGACGAAATCATTTCGCTGCTGCGATCGCTTTCGGTTTGCGGTGCAACCATCGTTGCCGTCACGCACCATCGCCATGTCTTGGAACAGTTCGACCGGATCGTCCAGATGGGCACCAACCCGAGCGGCGGGCAAATCGTTTCGACCGAGAATCAAAGCGACGCACCGTCTCTCAAGCTACCGCCAGACGACCACTGGGAATCCACCAAAGGGCTTCGTCGCTTCCGAATCCTGCTGCGCCGCGATCGGCAAAAGTTGACGTCGCCTCGGCTGACACGATTCGCGATTGGCAAGTACGCACTTCCACAGCTCGCCATTGGACTGCTGCTCGTCCCGATACTGTTCGCGATTGCGGTTGCGATCAGTGTGCCGACCGACCCTGACCGTGACGTTGCCGATGGACTGTACGGATCGATTTTACCGATCGCACGATTGGGTTTCATGGCAGTGATTTCGGTGATCTGGATGTCGGCCAGCGCCAGCCATTTGGCGATCACACGAGACCGTGAACTGATTGACTATGAACGGTCACACGGAATCAGCATCGGCGCGATGCTGCTGTCCAAAGCACTGACGTTGGGCATCGCATCGATCGTTCAAACGCTGGTGTTCTTTGTGCTGCTAGACGCGATCCGCTACCGCTATTTGGACTTGTCATATTTCATCGACGAGCGATTCAGTCAACTTGGCGGCGTCGCGCTGTGCTTGGTGACAGTGTCGATCGCGGCGACCATGCTGGGGCTGCTAATCTCGGTGCTTGCCGGACGCACACCGCTGCTCGCCGCGGCGATGCTGCCGGTGGTGATGATGATTCAGATCTTGTTCAGCGTGCCCTTTGCGGTTTCCAATCCCGATGGGTATGAACCGCTGGCGGATTACGCCCGATTGAGCATCGCAACGGACGAGGAAACTGCCGATACCGAAGACGACGACGCATTCGCCTGGGAAGACGAAGCGGAGCCGCGACCGCTGTGGGCGACGTCTTTGATTTCGTACGCCACGCTTTCGCGATACGGTGACATGTGGCTGCGTTCGTTTGCGGTCAGCCCCGAACCGCCGCAAAATACGCTCGCCGATAACGAAGACATTGCGCTGACGGTTCCGTGGCGATCGGCAACCGTTTTACTGGGCGTTTCATTTGGATGCTTTGTGATGGCGATCACCACCTTAAAAATGCAGTCCACACGACTTGGCCGCTCGCGCCCGCTACCACGACTCGCGACCACCGCGATATTGTTAATAGGCCTGATGACCGGGATGCCGGAGGGACGCTTGCTGTGGGGTGACGAACAACCCGCCGCCCCCAACGTGAAGATCGAAATCCCGATCGTTGACGGGCGATACGACACCAATGCGATTGTTCAAGCGTTCGGCGGTCGGTCAGAGCCAACGCCCCACCTGCGTGAACTGGACGGACAAGACCGCTTGGGGCTGGTCGCGTTGGAACTGGTTGGCAAGATCAAGTTTTCGTTGAGTGACGAGATGCTGAAAATCGAACTTGTCAAAACGCCAAAGTGGGAACTGATGCGCCAACTCGCGCCACCACGTCTGGTCGGCCGCGACGATGCGATTGGCAAAGACGACGTGATCGTGTTCGTGCATGGGCTCGAAGGCGGCGCGACGACTTTCGCGTCCGCACAAAAGGAACTCGATCGACGCGGCATCGCTTGGATGCGATTTGAGTACCCCAACGACGGGCCGCCCGACGAAATTGGAAAGCTGCTCGCACAGCAACTGGACGACTTCACCAGCGACAGCCCGAACACGCGACTGCACCTGGTCGCACACTCTCTCGGCGGCTTGGTTTCACTGGCCGCGATCAACCACGACGACCTGCCGGCCGGTGCGATCGCCAACGTGTTCACGCTGGGGACACCGTTTGGCGGATCGACTCTCGCATCGTTCCACGACGAATTGGAGCTGTTCGACGTGCTGTTCCGGTTGGCGACCGTGACGCGTGGTGCGCTCAATACGGTTGCGGACGGCCAGGGCGAAGCGGCGCGGGCATTGCGGCCGGGCAGTGATTTTCTGCTAGAGCTACTTCGGCAACCTCGTCCGGAGGGCATCCCGTTTCATATTGCGGCCGGGACCAAAAGCTTCCTGACGGACCAGCGACGCCAGCAACTTTCCAAATCGTTACCGCAGGAACTGCAACGGCTGCGAATCGATCCAAATTACGCCGAACGGATCGAAAAGCTGCTGCAAGCGGACGAACTAGATGATGGAGCTGGCGATGGAGCGGTCAGCATCGCGAGTGCAACGATGTTGCCCAACCCGCAAACTCAGATCGAATTCCCCCTCACGCACCTCGGTTTGGTGAGCGACCTCGAGCCATTACGGTGGGTTTTAAAAACCGCCGGGCTGGATCAGGAGGTCCCCCAACCGTCACCCTGATGGGAGCAGAGGCCGATTAGGGGCAGTGTCAGCGGGACTTTGGCCCAATTTTCGCACTCAAAGAGCTGCTTTCTCCATTTACAACATCCCGGTGTGCCTCTTACACTGCCGGGCTTTCCCGCGACCGCTATAGGTGTGCTCGCACGGGCCGCGGAACTACCCAGGTTACCAAACCTGCTGGTAATGCTGTCGCGGCCACCCTGGCCAGCGTCAAAGGCCGTGGTTTTTGGCGTATGTGACTCCCGGTATTGAACCAAAGATTTTTGTTTAACCCCTGATTTAGCGTGTTTGATTCCCTTTCCGAAGGTTTGCAGTCGGCGTTTAAGAGCTTGCGTGGCAAAGGCAAGCTGACCGAAGGCAATATGCGCGAAGGGTTGGACATCGTTCAGCGATCGTTGCTGGAAGCCGATGTCAGCTATCCGGTGGTCCAAGAATTCATGGGTCACGTTTCGGAGCGAGCACTGGGCAAGAAAGTCCTACTCAGCTTGCGGCCGGAAGAAGAACTCGTTCGCATCGTGCACAGCGAACTGGTTTCGATCCTGGGCCCAGTGGATCCGTCGATCCATCTGAAAAAAGAAGGCCCCACGATCATCATGCTTTGCGGCCTGCAGGGGAGTGGTAAAACCACGACTTGCGGTAAGCTTTCGCAGCTGTTGGTCGAGCAAAACGTCACCCCGATGCTGGTCGCTGCCGACTTGCAGCGTCCCGCCGCGATCGAACAGCTGAAGGTTGTCGGCCAACAGGTTGGCGTTCCGGTTTACACCGAGCCAGACAATAAAAACCCCGTCGAAGTCTGTAAAAACGGCGTGGCGAAAGCCAAAGCCGACGGCTCACGCGTGGTCATCCTGGACACCGCCGGCCGATTGGCGATCGACGAAGAGTTGATGGCCGAGCTGCAGAAGATCGACAACAAAGTCTGCCCCGATCAGGTATATCTGGTCGTCGACGGCATGACCGGTCAGGACGCCGTCAATAGTGCCGACGCGTTCAACAAGGCGCTCGAGATCGACGGCGTCATCATGACCAAACTCGATGGCGATGCCCGTGGTGGTGCGTTGCTATCGGTCAAACACACCACCGGTGTCCCGATCAAATTCATCGGAACCGGCGAGCACCTCGATGCTCTCGAGCCGTTCCGTCCCGAAGGGATGGCCGGCCGAATCTTGCAGATGGGCGACATCGTCGCCGCTGCCGCTGAAGCCCATCGAATCGTCGATGAAAAAGAACGTGAAGAGCTGGAAGCCAAAATGGCTTCGGGCGAATTCACGCTCGACGATTTCAAAAACATGATGGAAAAAGTCGCTCGGCCTGGACTGATGGGCCGAATGATGAGCCTGATGCCCGGAATGGGGCAGTTCAAGGAAGCACTGGAAAGCGATGAAGCTGCCGGTGGGATCCGCCAAACCATTGGCGCGATCAACAGTATGACAGCCGAAGAACGGCGCAACCCCAAGATCATCGACGCCGCACGGCGGACGCGGATCGCGAAAGGTGCCGGCGTTCAAACGCCCCTGATCAGCCAGCTGGTCAAGCAATTCGAAATCATGAAGCCCCTGATGCAAAACATGGCGGGCGGTTCAACGATGGACCGTGCACGCATGATGCAGCAGTTGCAAGGCGCCATGACCAGCGGCAATGGCACGCTGGACGGAATGCGTGTCAAAAAGAGCACGGGCAAGCGATTGTCCAATGCCGAAAAAGCAAAGCTGAAGAAGGATCGCGATAAGCTGAAACGTAAGATGAAACGCAAGAAATAATGCGTGTTCAGTACCGATAATCCAAAACACCTTTTTTCCTACTTAGTGAGTTTGAAATGGCAGTTCGAATCCGTCTGAAAAAGATGGGTCGCACCCACCGACCGTTCTTCCGCGTTTGCGCGATGGATCAACGTTCGCCACGTGACGGACGGGTGATCGAAGAGTTGGGTTACTACGATCCGATGTGCCCCGAAACCGACGCTCGCGTCCAACTGAAGGGCGAACGCGTCGATCACTGGTTGAGCGTTGGTGCTCAGCCAAGTGAAAAGGTCGCCGTCCTGATCAAAAAGTACGGTAGCAACGGAACCCACTTGGACGCTCAAAAAGAAGCTCTCGAGCGTCTGGGCAAGCGAAAAGAGTACACCCCAGCTCCCCCGGCTCCGCCAAAACCTGCTGCTCAAGAAGCACCAGCGGAAGAAGCTTCTGCCGAAGGCGAAGCGGCTGCCGAAACCGAAGCGGCTGCAGAGTAATCGAGCCAGCCGGTCTGGTTTGTCGTTGATCGTTGCGAGAGGTTGATTCGATGCGGTTTGACATCGTCACACTGTTCCCAGCGATCTTTGACGGTTACCTCACACAGAGTTTGCTGGAAAAGGCGATCGCGAAAGACATCGTCCAAATCCACCGGCATAACCTCCGTGACTGGGCCGCCGACACACCACACCGCAAAGTCGACGATCGGCCATTCGGGGGCGGCCCCGGAATGCTGCTGCAAGTCGACGTGACGGTCCCCTGCGTCGAAGACGTCGATCGCATGGCCGACACACCGGCACGAAAAATCCTGCTGACCCCACAGGGCAAACGGTTCGATCAACGGATGGCAGAAGACTTTGCCACCACCGATCGACTGATGCTGCTCTGCGGACGTTACGAGGGTTTCGATCAACGGGTGATCGATATCCTTGAACCCGAAGAGGTCAGCATCGGTGACTTTGTTCTCAACGGAGGCGAAGTCGCCGCGATGACGATCATTGACGGAGTCGTCCGGCTTTTACCGGGCGTCCTCGGCGATGAAAACAGTAATATCGATGATTCGTTCAGCCGCGGAAATCGGCTGCTCGAATTCCCACAATACACCCGACCACGGGATTATCGCGGACACACCGTCCCCGATGTTCTGTTAAGCGGAAACCACGAAGCCATCGCCGAGTGGAGAAGCCAGCAGAGCCTGATCCGAACGGAACAACGACGCTCGGACCTGCTGAGCGACTGAGTCAACATTTAGTTCATCAAACGACCAATTAGTGAAGGGCTTTCAGCGATGAGCCAAGCGATCCTGGAAAAAATCGAACAATCCTCGATGAAGGAAAATCCGCCTCAGTTTGACATCGGCGATACCGTCGACGTCCACTTGCGGATTCTGGAAGGCAACAAAGAGCGGATCCAAGTTTTCACCGGTGTTGTGATCGCACGCAGCGGTAGCGGATCGAAGGAAATGTTCACCGTCCGACGCATCGTCGCTGGCGAAGGTGTGGAGCGTAAGTTCCCCATCCACAGCCCACGCATCGAAAAGGTCGAAGTCAAACGCAGCAGCGTCGTTCGTCGCGCCAAGCTGTACTTCCTCCGTCAACGTGTCGGTAAAGCCGTCCGTCTGAAAGAACGCCGCCGCAGCTAATCGCGGACTCGTTCGACTCAGCTTGCACTCGCCGAAGCCGCCTTCGGCGATTCAATCCCGTTTAGTGGCCGTCTCTTGCCATTGCCACTAAACGCCGGGGACTTACGTTCATCGATCATGTCCCGCCACTATGTCGCTTTTGTCATCGATTCGACGCTGGCCGCCGCTCAACCAGTGGGCTGAGCGTCTCGATCAGTGGCGGTTTGGAACGGTCGATTCTACGGGCCCGATCGGGCTGCGCGGTGAGCAAGCCGCCGCGCGGTTGCTGCGAAAAAAAGGCTTGGTCATTGTCGCCGCAAACGAATCAGATCGCGCCGGTGAGATCGACCTGATTGCGGCGGATCGTAAATCTCGTTCGATCATCTTCGTCGAAGTCAAAACGCTGCAGACAACCAAGCCCGGTCACCCGGCCGAACGTGTCGACGAGAACAAGCAGCGCCGCATCACCCAGGCTGCGCTACGTTTTCTCAAACGCCGGCGACTACTTGGGACTCGCTGCCGCTTCGATGTGGTCGCCATCTGGTGGCCCAACCCCGAAGGGCAACCCGACCGCATCGACCATTACGAAGCTGCCTTCGAAGCGATCGGCGACCATCAACTGTGGGCCTAACCGGCATTCAGGCTGAAGCTATCTTTGCCCCAGTGAATTGCCAAGGCTGCCGATCCAAGCGAATCAACCAGCTGCCAATCGGGATTGAGCAATCTGCCCTTGGCGGTTTCTCAATCGGCTAGAATGAACGCCTCCCACCTCGCGTTCCTCTCTCTCGGCCGACAACATGCCTCTTCGATACCTGCTGCCCCTCCTGGGCCTTCTCCTTACGCTTTCCGCGGCAACACCATCGGCTCACGCGGCAACAAAACCCAACGTGATTTTCATCCTGCTCGACGACATGGGCTGGGGTGATTTTGGAGTGCTGCACCAAAACGGGCTGACTGACCACAAGAGCCATCGCACTCCGCTGTTGGATCAAATGGCCAGTGAAGGCATGCAATTGCGTGCCCACTACTGCCCAGCGCCTGTCTGTGCACCGAGCCGATCGTCGCTTCTCAGCGGAGTCCATCAAGGGCACACCGAAGTTCGCGACAACCAATTCGACAAGGCACTCGCTGACAATCACACCTTGGCATCGGTGATGAAGTCGGCGGGATACCAAACTTGGCTGGTGGGCAAATACGGTTTGCAAGGCGGCGCCGAACGCAAAGGCGACGACACCGCAACACCGGCCGAGTGGGATGCCTATCCGACCAAACGCGGCTTCGACCGATTCTATGGCTACGTGCGTCACCGTGACGGACACGTCCATTATCCGGCCGAAAACTGGGCCCTCGGCGACAGCGAAGGCCATCGCAGCCCCAAGCAAGTTTGGTTCAACGACAACGAAGTCAGCGAAGATCTCGCCAAGTGCTACACCACGGACTTGTTTGCGGCGCGGGCGAAGGACTGGATCGTCAACCATGTCCAAGACGGTGCAGGGCAGGGCAGTGATGAGCAGCCGTTCTTTTTGTATCTCGCATTCGATACGCCCCACGCAGCCCTGCAGTTGCCTTCGGTCGCATTCCCTGATGGCTACGGCGTCAAAGGCGGCCTGCAGTGGTTGGACAAACCGGGGCAGATGATCAACACCGCCACGGGAACCGTCGATGGATACCGACACCCTGACTACACCGGCCAGGGTTGGTCCGATGCCGAAGAACGCTTTGCCACAATGGTCCGCCGCATCGACAACGCCGTCGGTGACTTGCTGCAAACCCTGAAGGACCTTTCGATCGATAAAGAAACGATGGTCGTGATCAGCTGCGATAACGGGCCGCACCATGAATCGTATTTACAGACGGTCGACGGCAAACGAGTCAACTACACACCGCAGTCGTTTCAGTCCTACGGTCCCTTTGACGGCACGAAACGTGATGTCTGGGAAGGCGGCATTCGTGTCGGCACACTCGCTTGGTGGCCAGGCACAATCCCCGCAGGTTCAAAGAACGACCATCCTTCACAGTTCCATGACTGGATGCCGACCTTCGCAAACGCAGCCGGTGCCGCGCCGCCAGCTCGCACCGACGGCGTCTCGCTGCTTCCGACATTGACTGGCAAAGGCGAACAGGCCCCGAGCCAAGTCTATATCGAGTACTTCCAAAACGGGCGCACGCCAAGTTACAACGATTTCGAAAAGCAAAAACGAAATCAACGCCGCGGCCAAATGCAGGTGCTGTATCTGGACGGATACAAAGGCGTGCGGACAGACATTCAAAACCATGCGGACGCGTTCGCGATCTACGATGTCAAAAACGATCCGAAAGAGCTCCACAACCTCGCCGGATCATCGCCAGCGTTTGAACAGCTGCAACAACGGATGCACGACCGTGTCCTACAGATCCGTCGGCAGAATGATTCTGCCCCGCGGCCTTATGACAACGAACCGATCCCCGCCAGCAAAACGCCCGCACAACAAGATTGGTCGTACCACGTCTTCGCGGGTGAATTCAGCTATGTGCCGGACGTTTCCGATTTATCAAGCAACAAATCCGGATCGGCATCGAACATGAAAGTCGATGCCGCTAACGGTGCGGTCCAATTCAAAGGCACCTTCACCGCTGAACAAACCGGTTGGTACGACGTCACCTTGCAGAGCGACACAAAGACCTTTGCAAGGATTCACGATGCGGCTCTAATCGACGCGGACTTCAAGTTCGAAACGGGCCAGGCTTACCAGACCAAGATCCGGCTGGCCAAGGGCGTTCACCCAATCACCGTGACGACACTCGCCGATGGCGACGCGAGCGTTCAACTCGATTGGAAATTTGTGGGCAACGAAGACTAAGCCATGAGGACCGATGACAGCCGCTGACAATATCACCGCATGGATCGATGGTGTTCGTGACGGCGATTCGCTAGCGGCACAAGCTTTGTGGTCAGCTTATTTCGACAAGCTGACACGCGTCGCATCCAAACAGCTCGCCGGGGCTCGTACGGCAGCGCGTGACGGCGAAGACATCGCACTCAGCGCGTTCAAAAGCTTCTGCCTGGCGGCCGAACAAGGCCGCTTCGAAAAACTGATTGACCGAGAAAGCCTGTGGCCGCTGCTCGTTTCGATTGCGGCCAACAAATCGGTCGACGCGATGCGTCACGAGAATCGCAAGAAACGCGGCGGAACCGGAACAGCTGACGAAAGCACTCCGCACGGCGGCCGCGTTCATGCGGACTTGTCAGCCGACCAATTTCTCGGGCACGGGCCAACGCCGGAAATGGCCGTGGAACTGTCCGAGCAATTCAATCTGCTGTTAGAGCGACTGGACAAAAGCGGTGATCCGATGCTGCGTCTGATCGCCATTGCCAAATGTTCCGGCGAATCAACCGGTGAGATCGCGGCGCAATTGGATTGTGCCCGGCGAACGATCGAACGAAAGATGACTTTGATCCGCCGATTGCTCACCGAACAGTTGGGCGATGGCGTGGATTCACGAGACGAATAATGGGCGATCTGACAACCGAACAGCTTCTGCTGATCAACCAACGCTGCGATGAGTACGAAGCGGCTCTACGGGACTGGCAACGCGACGGAACATCCCCCGAATCGTTTCCTCCGATCGAACCGTTCGTCGAAACCGTCCCACAAGAGATTTACCAGGCGGCGGTGGAACAACTGATCGGCCTGGAAATTCAATACCGCATCGAATCGGGTCAGACGATCCTGGTCTCGGAATTAGTCGACCGCTTTCCAGATGTCTCCGATGGCATCTTCATTCATCTGCTGCAAGAAAGCCTTTCTGGCGCCACACGCTTGGCCGACGACGTCGCGACCAAAGCACCGGACGCGGGCGAGACCGACGAACAAGACGTCAACGCTTTTGAACTCGCCACTTCGATCGGGCAGTACGAACTGCTTGGCAAACTTGGCGGCGGAGGAATGGGCGTCGTTTATCAAGCGGTTCATCGGTCCATGAAACGCGACGTCGCGATCAAAATCATGCGTGGTGACTTGATCAATCGACGTGAATTGAAACAGCGTTTCCACCGCGAAGTCACTGCCGTGGCAAAGCTTTCGCATCCCAACATTGTGACCGCATACGATGCCGGCGAAGTCGAAGGGCGTCCCTATTTGGTCACCGAATTGGTCGACGGCATGGACTTGCACCATTACGTCAAGCGACATGGCCCGATGCCATGGCAGGTCGCGATCCGGTCCATCATCGATGCGGCAGAAGGACTGAAATATGCGCACGGTCAACGGATCATCCATCGCGATATCAAACCTGGGAATCTGCTGCTCAACCACGAAGGGCACGTCAAAATCCTGGACCTCGGTTTGGCCCGTCTCACCGAGACGGCGGATACCAACGACGACACCAACGCGACCGCGCAGCTAACCCACACCGGCGCCGTCGTCGGGACCGCTGCGTTCATGGCTCCCGAACAAGCCCGAAACACGCGTGACGCAGACCAACGCAGCGACATCTATTCACTCGGTTGTGTGCTGTTTTATTTGCTGACCGGCAAACCGCCGTACCGTGGCGAGTCGATCGTTGACACGTTGCTGCTGCATGCGACCGCGCCGATCCCGGCGTTGATCGTGCCCGGTGGAGTCCCCAGCCGACTTGGCGAACTCGTTCAGGAGATGATGGCCAAGTCGCCCGCCGATCGCCCCGGCTCGATGAACGACATCATCGAACGACTGACGGCACTACAGCTTGAAGATCCGTTGGAAACGGAGCTTGCGTCACCGGACAGGGCATCTGCCCCCGTGGTCACGCACACCGATCCGCCAGAATTCTTCGGACGCTTGCGTGCGGCCAGCGGATTGCTGTTGGGGATACTTGTCTTTGCACTTTCGGCCGGTCTGTTTTCATGGTTCAAACATCCGGACCAACCGAATCAAGCGGTGCAGTTCGACGGTAGCGGCTACATCGAAATCCCCATGCAATCCGGGCCTCCGGAGGAACTGACGTTCGAAATGATCGTCCGGATCGACGACGCAACACTGTGCAACCCGCTGTGCTGGCTGGGCGGTAACTGGACCACGCTGTTTCACAATGGGAATTGGGGAATCGCCCGATTTGAACAAGGCGAACCTCGCTTTGCGGTCGTCCCCGGCGAAGGAGCCCCGGTTCTGGGGCAATGGCAGCACATCGCGGGCACCTGGGACGGTCAGACGCTCCGGATCTTTGTCGACGGACAGCCGGTCGCCCAACAATCGATGGACTTCGAATTGCAGCCCACCACACCGGGGCTATTCATCGGCGGTGTCGATCCCCAGCGACTTTGGCAGCCCCATGACCAGCGTTTCTTCACCGGGCTAATCGACGCGGTACGAATCTCGGACCGTGTGCTGTACGGCCCCGACGAATCCTTTTCGCCGCCCGAAACGCTGACAAACCAAGCGGGGGTCGTGGTGTTGTTTGATTTCGATCAGCCCGCCGAGAATGGTCGTTATGTGGACCAGTCGGGAAATGCCCTCATCGGGACCGCGACCAATGTTCAACAGGTCGCGACGCCACGTTAGGCGTCTTGATTTGGGGCGACAAACTTTTTTGCAAACCTTTCCTAAGAAACCCACGCCGTACCGCGTTACCTCCCCAGACACACACGTTGAAGACAGGCAACGATGGCGGAAAGTCAAACAAGCGATCGACAGGGCTGGGTTCGGGAATTGGTGCGACAACACCAATCGCCCCTGATCCGTTACGCGCGCTCGATCGTCAAGGACGAGCACGCCGCTCGTGACATCGTCCAGGAAACGTTTCTGTCGCTGTGCAAACAGGCACCGGGCGATCTCGTCGGCCACGAAGTCGCTTGGCTGTTTCGAGTGTGTCACAACAACGCTTTGAATCGATTACGAAAGGAGCGGCGGATGTCACACAACAGCGAACAGATGGGCGAAATCGAGGTTCCCGATCAGGCATCCGATGCCGTCGAAACCGCCCAGGACAACCAAGCAGTCATGCGTCTGATCGACGGGCTGCCGGAAAATCAACAAAAGGTCATCCGGCTGCGTTTTCACAGCGGATTGGCTTATCGCGAAATCAGCGAAGCGACCGGCCTGACAGTCACCAACGTCGGCTATCTACTGCACACCGCACTGGGGAAGTTGCGGTCACAAATGCAGCAACTTGATGCGTGATGTGGGAACGGGTTGGTGACGGTGAAGGGCTTCAAAACGAGTAACAAATCATGATCGACAAAAACGATCCAAGATTGACCGCCTACCTGCTGGGTGAACTGGACGAGGCGGGGCACAACGAAATCCAAAACGCGTTGGCAAACGATGCCGAACTGCGCGCCTACGTCGAAGGCCTGCGACAAACCATCGACGCGGTCTCCTCGGCGATTTCGATGGGACCAGACGACGATGTGTTGACCGATTCGCAATTGGCTGCGATCGATCAAGCCTCCATCGCCACACCAACTCCAGACGCACACCTGCGAAACAGTAGGGCACTGCAAAACGAAGCCTCTCCGTCGCGGAAACGATGGATGCGTCTGGCCGTCGCTGCGCTCGCACTCTATGCCGCCGGGATCTCGTGGTTCGCGTTCTATGGGCCGACGCATGCTTCGGTCGCACAGATGAGTGAGGTCAAGTCATCGGCCCAAGCGACAGATTCGGTGACATCGAACTCGCCGCGTTTGGCAGAAGCGTCGGAAGCGGATCTCCCAGCGACAGCATGGGAGGAAACCACGTCGCTGGAGGAGCCGATGATGGAAATGTTGCTGCCGGTTGAGGAGGAGTCTGCCGCCAAAAAGGAAAGCGAATCTCAGCCGCTAGCCCGGCCGCAAGCCCGCATGCTTCTCCAACGCAACAGTCAAGCCATCACAGATGGACTGAACGATGACGCGGTAAACGAAACCGTAGAAACGGCCCCTGCCGAAATTGCCGGCCCCGCGTTCGCTCCACAACCCTTGATGGCACCGCCCGGCGACGCCGTTGGTGATGAAGCGGAATCTGACGCAATGCCAATGATGATGGGAGGCGGCATGGGAGGCGGAACGCCACCCAGCGCAAGTCGACTCGAATCATCAACCGCCGATGCCCCAGCCACAGCACAAGCCGATGCTGCTGCTCCGGCGACACGGGCTGCTCCGGCGTCACGGGCTGCTCCGGCGTCACGAGCAATGTCGTTCGCTGAATCTGCACCACAGTCAAAAATCGCTAGCGATCCGTTCGGCGACGCTGGAGATTCCCCAAGCGATCCGTTTGACTCGTCGATGGGGCCATTTGATAGAGAAACGGATCCCTCTTCCGATTCCGATCCATTCGGCGAAACATCTGATACAGCTCCTAGGATGATGTTTGATGGGATAGCAGGACTGCCAGATGCTGACCTGGCAATCGAAAACGACAATGACCTGTCTCTACAACAAACTCAAATGGGTCGTAGCAGCGCACCGCTTGCGGCGAACGTTCCGGAACAGGCAACTCCCGAGTTGCCTGAGATGTCAGAGCCGTCAGCAGACGTTTCCGACCAGTTCGGCTCGGAGCAACTGATGCGACGCCGTCCTGCTTTGGGGATTAGTCCCGAGCTCGCCAAACAAGAGAGCGACGACTTGTTGCCGTCGCAACCTGGACAACCAGGTTCGACTTCCAAATCAAAGGTCGGTTTGACCGAGTCTGAAACGCCAACACGCAAGACTTGGAAACCGGCAACCGCGTCGACCAACCGTGCCCGTTTGAGTGTCGGCCATCACGATGACTTGTTGCTAGCCGCAAGAGACACCTATGTCCGGATCGACGGATTCCGTGCTCGCGTGATGTTTGACTTGTACTACTACAACGATCGAGGACGGCAGCTTGAAGGCCAATTCATGCTGCGGCTTCCTGACGACGCCTCGCTGCATTACTTCGCCTTTGGGGCAACGAACCTGACCGCACCTGCGCGACCAACGGCGATCACTTCAAACGGCAAAGGCGGCGAAACGGAGGTGCAGGATGCTGATCCGGCCCAACAATTGGTTTCGCACCTTCGTCAACAGACTCAGTCCACTGGGTCGGACCTCGCAAGACGGGCGAACGATCCCAATTACCAAGCCGAACCGAACACCCTATTCGGTTCTGTCAAACCCGCTCGTCTTGTTCCCAAACAGAAGGCAGCGCTCGCGTACGAAGAAACCGTTCGCAGGCGAGTGGATCCGGCATTGGTCGAATGGTCTGGCCCAGGAACCTTTCAAACGAAAGTCTTTCCGTTGATGCCGTCCAAGCTTCACCGCATTGTTGTCGGGTACGACATCAGCTTGGCAGATGTCGACGGGATCAAAGAATTCAAACTCGACCTGCCAGAAGACGAATCGGGCGGTCGCGTTGAATTCGATTTGGTTGCCGCGTCGGGTACGTCGGCCGAGCTTGATCCTCCCGTGTCACCATTCGTTTCCGGTGGGCGTGCGTATTACCGCTACGAAAGCGCCGAGTCGCGTGATTACGTCGTGCGTTTGTCAGGTGTCAACGCGGCACTATTGCAACACCGTGACGAAGCCGCCGGCACCTCGTATTTTGCGATGCAAGCGACAGCAGACTTGCCGAGCGATCTGGTCACCCAATCGTCCAACCATGCGGTGTTTTTGCTCGACACTTCGTTTAGCGATCGTCCCGATTCGTTCGCCAAGCGGGTCCACGTGCTACAAACAATCTTGCGTCAAAACGAGGACTCGATTCAAGAGTTCGCGGTGCTGACGTTTAACGTTGGACAACAATGGTGGAAGCCCGAGTACTCAGCCAACAACGAAGACTCTCGCCAACAGCTGCATGCCTTTACCGACGAATTGATCTTGGAAGGCGCAACCGACTTGGCTGGTGCGTTTCGCCAGGCAACGACGGCCGCGTGGATCAAACAAAAGTCTGACGAGAAAATTTCGCCGTCAATGTTCCTGCTTAGCGACGGGGCGGCTACCTGGTCAGCCACCGACGCAAGCACGATCACTCAACCGCTGAAATCGGCTGCTTCACCCGTTTACTGCTATGTCGTCCAAGGTGCGGCACATGACCGCGCAATGTTGCGTGCGATCGCAACGCCAGCGGCGGTGCAGTGTTCGAAGTCAACGGTCAAGACGACGTCGACCAGGTCGCCACCGCCCACCGCCATAGCCCTTGGCGAATCGAAAGTGCGACAAGTATTGGCACTGACGAAGTGATGGTGCTTGGCGGATCCGAAGCGATCTGTCCAGGTCAACGACTGACGATCGTCGGTCGCGGTATCCCACAACAAACGATCGAACTATCGTTCACCCGTGGCAGCGAAACACACCGTCAAAACGTGGAATCGTCAATCACGGTCGATTCGCCAGCCGCGGCACGCATGTATGGCGGTGTCTCCGTCGATCAGCTGGAAACGCTTGGCGGCGACGTCCATGAAGTCACCACCGCATTCGCCCGATACTTCCGCGTCCCCGGGCAAACCTGCTCGATGGTGATGCTGGAAAGCGAACAGGACTATGAACGTTTCGGCGTCCAACTCTCGCCCGAACAAGACGTGCTACTGATCGCCAGCAGCTCCATCGCCGATCTCAAGCACACCTTTCAAGGACAACCAGAGCTCGATTCTCCACGCGACCACTTCAGCGACTGGATCGAGACGCTTCAATCCGCGTCACTGGTCGATACACCGGCTGCGCTTCGACTGGCGATCCGAACCTTGCCTGACGACGCCTTCAACATGGCGGCCCAACCGCTCGAGTGTCGCGGACTTCGCAAAAGCCAATACGAAGTCAATCATCTCGATGAACTCGGACTGGAATCACCGAGCTTTCCACAGTTGTTGCGTTTCGCCGATGACGTTCTGGTTTCGCTGGGGGCTGATGACGCGATCAAGTCGGCCAGCACGCTGATCGAGATCAAACCGTCTGACAGCGAAGCGTTGCGCAGTGTCGCGTTCCGTGCGATCGCCTGGAAACGCCCTGACCAAGCCGCGCCGCTTTTGTTTCGCCTAGCAAAAGCCAGACCCTACCAACCGCAATGCTTGACGTTGCTCGCGAAAGCGTTTGCCGACCAAGGTCGTTTTGACGAAGCGATCGTGTGCTACGAACTGGTCTTGTCCGGCAACTGGAACAATCGCTGGAATGGCGCGAAAGAGGTCGCGAAGTTCGAACTAACGGCAGTGCTGGACCAAATCGACGAGACGTCGAAACTTGGCGGGTACGCCCGAGCCCGTGCACGGCAGCTGGGGCTGGACAACGAAGGCAAGCTGAACCTGACCGTGACGATGGACTGGAACACGGACCGCTCGGATGTCGACTTGCACGTGACCGAACCGAATGGGGAAAAGTGTTACTTCCAACACAAGCAGACTCGAACCGGTGGGCACTTGTACTTTGACACCACCGAAGGTTTCGGTCCGGAGATCTACACCTCGCGTACGGCCCCCCAAGGCAACTATGTCGTGCGTGCGGACTACTATCGCGCCGACCAGAACCGAACCGAAACACCGACGGAGGCGTTGATCACGATCACGTCGCGGACGGAAAACGGTCAATCTGTCACGCGTCGATTGCTGTCCGCAGGCGAAGAATTTCGCTTCGAACGCTAGGCCCCTAGCGGCGCAAACCGCGACAACCGGATTCGATATCGAACGGCAGGCTTCCCCTAGCTTGGGGAGCCTCTCTCTATGCTCGCCAGGTCACTTTTTTTAGTTAAACTGTGTGACCTTCCAATGGCCCTCGAATTCGACTGCCACCGCAGGCATCCGGCCGCGGATTCCCAGCCGCGAGCAGTTCACCCACCCACCGCCTTTATGTCCCGCCAACTCGACGCCCCGTCCGAAACCTTAAGTGATGATGATGTCGCAGCCATCGACGCGCTGCGTGACGCATACGGTGCACTGAAGTCTGAAATCGGCAAAGTCATCGTCGGACAGCTCGATGCGATCGAACAGCTCGCGATCTGTTTCTTTGCCAGACGTCACGCGTTGTTGGTCGGCGTACCGGGATTGGCCAAGACGCTTTTGGTCAGCAAGTTTGCGGAGACCCTGTCGCTTTCGTTCAGCCGGATCCAGTTCACACCGGACTTGATGCCGATGGACATCACCGGCACGGACATTTTGCAGGACAACGCCGAAGGCGCCGCGAATTTCAATTCGTCCGTGGCCCCGTGTTCGCCAACGTCGTCTTAGCGGACGAAATCAACCGCGCCCCACCAAAGACACAAGCGGCCCTGTTGGAAGCAATGCAAGAAAGCAACGTGACGGTGCTTGGCAAAGAGTTTGCTTTGCCGTCGCCCTTCATGGTGCTCGCGACGCAAAACCCGGTCGAACAAGAAGGCACTTATCCGCTGCCCGAGGCTCAGTTGGATCGGTTCATGTCGCTGATCGAACTTGGTTATCCGAGCGAGGCAGAGGAGATCCAAATCGCCAAGCTGACGACCGGTGCGGCGCAGCCAATGCTGGAATCGTTGCTGAACGTCGCTCAAATCTTGGACCACCAGGATTTGGTACGACGCGTTCCCGTTCCCGATCACTTGTATGAGTTCGCGGCGAAACTGGTCCGGCAAACCCGTCCGACTGGTGACACGGCGCCGGACTGGATGCTGCCCTTGGTCGCGTGGGGAGCAGGGCCGCGCGCGGTACAAAGCTTGATCTTGGGTGCGAAAAGTCGCGCGGCCTTGTACGGCAGTTACATGGTTCGTCGCGAAGACATCGTTGCGGTCGCGCCTTCAGTACTCGCGCACCGCTTGGTTCTGACCTTTGCTGCTCAAGCTGAAAAGATCTCCGCCCGCGAGATCGTCACTCGATTGGTTCAGTCGAACTGATCGCATTCTGAACCGTCGGTTCGTTTCTCCCCCCGCAACCATGCCCGCCTTTCACCTTGCCTTCGTTCTTTGATGCCCGAATCGCCGAACGCCTTGCCGCACTGCCGCTGGTAGCGCGTTCGGCCATGCTGGGCAGCGTTTCGGGACGCCACCAAAGCCCGCACCGCGGCAGCAGTGTCGAGTTCGCCGAGTACCGCCGTTACCAACCCGGCGACGACTTGCGGCGACTCGATTGGCGAGCGTACGGGCGAAGCGATCGGTACTACGTCAAAGAGTTCGAGGCCGACACGAACCTGCGGTTGATCTTAGTTCTCGATGCCAGCGGATCGATGGCGTATGCCAACAAGTTCGATGTCGCGCGGCAGCTTGCTGCGACACTGGCATACTTGGCAATCGGCCAGGGCGATGCGTCCGGCCTGGTGTCTGCTTGGGATGGCCAATACGAACACATGCCGGCCCGCCGGATCGCCGGCCAAGTCGAGCAGCTGTTTGCCCGAATGGAACGCCTGCAACCGGTCGGTGACAACGCCGTTTGCGAAGCGATCAGCGAGTTTGCCGAATCCACGCGGCAACGCGCGATGGTCGTGCTGATTTCCGATTTCCTGTTTGATCTGGATCGGCTGAAAACGTCGGTCGAACACCTGACGTTTCGCAAACATGACGTCGTCGCGTTCCACGTGATGACGGCCGAAGAGATCCGTCCCAGCTGGGATCGCCCCGTGCGGCTGCAAGACATGGAAGGCGACGAATCGATGCTGGTCGACCCTGAGGAGATCCGCAGCGGTTACGAAACCGCAGTGCGAGAATACTTGACCAACATCGAAAAACTGATGCATCGCTCAGCGGTCGACTACCACCGCATGATGACGGACGACGCGGTCGAAGACGTGTTGTCACGATTCCTCTCGGCACGACTCGGGGACGCCGCCCGATGAGTTTCCTGCGTGTGGAAGCGTTGTGGGCACTGCCGTTGGTCTTGGCCCCGCTGATCATCCATTTGCTCCATCGCCGTCGACACCCGACGATGCAGTGGCCGGCAATGATGTTTCTGTATCAGGCGACCAAGATGCGTCGCGGCCCAGCCAAATTGCGTCGATTCTTGGTTCTGGCAACGCGTGTCGCTGTCTTGGCACTGATCATCTTTGCGCTCGCGCGACCGCTTTCCAGTGGTCTGTTCGGAATCGCGGCCGGACGAATCGCTGACACGGGAAAAACGGTGATCTTGATCGACCGATCGACCAGCATGCAGCGTCGTGACACACTGGGACGCTCGCGACAAGAACGTGGCTTGGCATCGGTGATGGAGACACTGCAAACGCTGGGCATCGACCAACCGATCGTGATCGACAATGTCACGATGAAGCCGATCGTCGCTGCGGACTTGGACTCACTGACGCAAACCAGCATCGCCAAAGCTGCTGACGCACGTGCATCGATCGACACGATGATGATGACCGCGTTCGAGTATCTGGCCAATCAAGACGCGACGCTGGTCGACGTTTGGATCATCAGCGATCGAAACGCGTCCAGCTGGAATCCGGACGCGTCGACTTGGGAAGCGATGCGACGTTTCCAAGACACCTATGGCGAAGGCTTGCGGATTCATCGCTTTGACTTTGAAGCCAACGCCCGCCAGCAGAACAGCTCGGTGCGATTAACAGACTTGCGTTGGAGCAAGAACCAACCGACAAGCGAACCGTCACAACAAGAGAACGCAGAGCAGGGCGTCGAACTGCTGTTATCGGTGGTCGTCGAATCCGAACAATCTCAAGGCACCGTGCCACTGAACATCAAGATCGGAACGACGACTCACGAAGTTGACGTCACACTGACCGGCGGGAAAGCAAGCCTCGAAAATTACCCGCTCACTGTCCCGGGCATGGTCACAGGGTCCGGTCAAGCAAACTTGTACGGTTCGGTTTCACTGCCAACCGATTGCAACCCGGCCGACGACGATTGGTACTTCACGCTGTCGCCACCGATCAAACCCGTCGTCGCGATCGTCAGCGAACAGCCCTGCGATGCTTTAATCGCGATGGGCGAAGTCATCGGCGAAGTCGCGTTCGATATCGCCGGCGGCAAACTTCAAAACAGCACTGCATCAACAGGTGACGGAGCAAATGGGGCAGGGCAGGGCGGTTTGCAACTCGACGGCATCGATAGCCTGTGGTGGCAAGGTCAATTGCCGAGCGGCGAAACGGCAAAAACGATCGAAAGCTTTTGTGCAAATGGCGGCAGTGTCGCGTTCTTTCCGCCTGCCTTGCCCGACACGGCGATTCAATTCCAAGGCGTTCATTGGAATCCTTGGGAAACCGGCGAACCTGATGAGACAAGCTTTGCCGGTGTGAAGTTCATGCTGGATCAAGTCTGCACCTTTGACGGTTCTGCAGTTGCCGCGTCAACCTTGACCGATGGGACCGTTTGGCTGTCACAGCGCAAATCAGACCGAGGTAGTGTTTGGTTTTGCGGTGCTAACGTGACCGACCACCAAAACCTGTTTGTCCGGCAAGGTCTGGGTTTGTTCTCGGTGTTGGCGGAAACGATTCAGGACGTCGATCGCCAAGCGGTCCGTAATCACGAAGTCCTAGCCGGTGATGATGCGGCGAAACGGATGATCGCCACCGCGACGCAAATCAAACCCGTGCTCGTGCCACGGCAAACGTCCGATGGCGAAATGGGGTACCACCGCGGCGTCTACAGCGTCTCCATGGGCGAAACGCAAAACCGAAACGTCGCGATCAACCGCGGCGCGGACGACGATCGACAACTGGACGATCGACAACTGGACGACGAACAACTTGCCGCGCTGCTGCCGGTCCGCAGTGTCAACGTGCTGGCACTTGACGGGGCCAACTTGACCGAACCGCAGGGTGCCACTCGCGAGTTATGGGGCGGCCTGTGGCTGGCGATGATCGCTGGCCTGTTGATCGAAGGCTGGCTCTCGCTGGCATCTCGCCCCGCGACGAGCTCAACCAATTCGACGCCCAATTCAAGCATGCGAGGCCAATCATGATGTGGTTGACCTCGATTCTGGCGATCGCCGCCGGAGTCCACATTGCGATTGTGAATGTCCGACGGAGCATGCGTCGCTTCAGAACGTTGGTTTGTGAAGCGGTCCGGTGCTTATTAATCGTGGCCGCCGTAATTCTGTTTTGGCGTCCCGAGCGAACGACGCAAGTCGAACAGACCGAACCACAGCAATTGGTTGTGTTGCTGGACCGATCGAAGAGCATGGCGACCGAAGACGTCGATTCCGCCCCCATCCGTCAAACACGTTTGTCAGTGGCCGAAACGGTTCCCGACGACGAAGCGTGGAAGTCCCTCGATCCGCGATGGCAAGTCGTCACACAAGAGATCTTCGCCGATGATCCCGCGCAAAGTGACTTGGGTGCTGCGATCACACAGTGGGGCTTTGATGAATCGGCAGCCGCCTGTGTTTTGGTATCCGATGGTGACTGGAACACGGGGCGATCACCGCTTAGTGTTGTGCAAGAAAAAACCTTGCAAGCCGGGCCACAGTTCACGCTGCATACGATTCCGATCGGCCAGGATTCACGGCTTTCTGATCTCGAATTGTTTGGCGTCTCTTGTCCGACAATTGCGATCGAAGGCAAACCGCTGCGTCTGCCCTTCGCGGTCGCCAACTGGTTTCCAGACAGCCAAGCGGTCACAGTAACCTTTCGCGTCGATGGCGAAACCGTCCAGCAAAGCGACGTGACTATCGCGGCGGGGGCGCGTTTTGACGGAACCGTGCAGTGGCTCGCCACTGGCGAAGGCAATCACGACGTCAGTGTCTCCATCAGCTCGATCGCAGGCGAAAGCGACGCCACCAATAACGAATCGATTCACCAAGTCGATGTCCGTCCGGAAAGCTTGCGGGTTTTGATCATCGAATCGAAACCGCGTTGGGAATTCCGTTACCTCCGCAATGCACTGATTCGTGATCCCGGAATCGAAATCAGCAGCTTGCTCTTTCATCCGTCGCTGGAAACCGTTGGCGGTGGCGGCACCGATTACTTGGATGAATTCCCAAGCACGCAGGCCGAACTGGCAAAGTACGACGTGATCTTTTTGGGCGACGTCGGTTTGGATGCCAAACAGCTGACCGATCAACAGTGCAAGTTGCTCGCCGGTGTGGTTGCCGAACAGGCGACCGGTTTGGTGTTGATGCCCGGCCCCGAGATGCGGCAGGCGACGCTCGAATCCACCGAACTGCAATCCCTGATTCCGGTGATCTATGACGATGCGGGCACGCACGAATCGGGTGCCGACGCGATTGGGCATTTCGCATTGACCGAACCCGGACGTTCGAGCTTGCTAACGCAACTCGCCGACATCCCATCCGACAATTGGAAACTCTGGCAATCGCTTCCAGGATTCTTTTGGTTTGCGGCGACCTCGCGAGCCAAGAGCGGCAGCGAAGTTCTGGCCGTCCATGCCGAATCGGCCAACGACTACGGGCGTCTGCCGCTTTTGGTGACCCGACGATTCGGTGCCGGTAAAATCTTGTGGATGGGAACCGACGCGGCTTGGCGTTGGCGGATGGGAGTCGAAGACAAATATCACTATCGCTTCTGGGGTCAAGTGATCCGCTGGATGGCATACGGGCGAAACATGGCGGTCGGTCAATCGATGCGGCTGATTTACCAACCCGAACAGCCGACCGTTTCGTCAAGTGTTTCACTTCGCGCCAGCGTGATGACGTCCGCAGGCGAACCGTCCAGCGAAGCCAATGTCGACCTGATGATCGAAACGACGAGCGGCGAATCCAAATCGATCCGCTTGTCACGCAGCGAAGGTGACTGGGGTGTGTTCGTGGGAGAAACGATCTTCGACGAGATAGGCAGCCACAAAGTCACGCTGCGTCACCCGAGCGAAGACGAGACGCTGGAAACGGAAATCCAAGTGCAGGGCAGGGCAGTGGAGGCGATCGGCCGGCCAGCTCGATTGGATGTCATGGCAGATCTGGCGCGACTCGGACGAGGGCAAGTCTTTGCGGCAACGAACCTCGGCTCGTTGGTTAACACGTTGAACGAACAGATCCAACAAAACCAGAAAACTCAAACGACTCGCTTGTGGCAACACCCGATCGTGTTGCTGGGAATGATCGCAGGCCTGAGTCTGTTTTGGACCTTACGCAAATGGGCGGGGGCGTTGTAATGCACCTGGAATTGCCAAACGTTCTGACTGAAAAACTGCAGCAATATCGCCAAGCGGTCATCCGCCGTGCGATTGCCAAAGTCATCAGCCTGGCCGCCGCGACCGTCGTGTTGACGTTGTTGATCTTGGTGACCCTCGATCGTACGACCGACGTTCCGTCAGCAATCCGGTCGCTGTTCTGGCTTGCCTGCGGCACGGTGCTGGTCGGCGGAATCGTGTTTGTCTTGCGTTCGATCGCATCGCACCGATCTGCTGCGGCGATCGCCAAAGAGATCACACAGTACGATGCGTTGTTTGGCGACCACCTGCTTGGTGCAATCGAATTGGCGGATAGCGCCATGGAGCAAAAGCGATCGATGCGGTTGTGCCAAGCCGCGCTGCAACAAGTGGCTGACGAAACCGCCAAACGCAACCTGCTGAACTTGCTGCCGCCACAACCGATGACGACCAGTCGTCGGATCACCAGCCTTTCAGCGATTTTGATGATCGCCTTGGCAGCATTTCTGCCGCAAGTCACTTGGAACTCGATCCGACGGATCGTCAATCCGTTTGCAGCGATCGAACGGCTGACACTCGTCCAGCTCGACCACATCGCGGAGACACACGTGGTGCCGCGCGGCGAAGCGACAACGTGGGCGGTCGAGTCTGATCCGAACAGTCGCTGGCAACCTCAACAAGCTGACTTGGAGATCAACGGTTTAGGCACGCTGAGCGGTAACCTTGTCGATGGGCTGTATACGTTTCAGATTCCGCCGTTGACGCAAGCATCCGATGCGGTGCTGCAAATCGGTGACGCGGATCGCGTGGTTCAGCTTCAACCGGTCGAACGCCCACAGCTCGCCAGCGTCAGCGCGACGGTGTTCTTGCCCGACTACTTGCAGGTCCAGCAGCAAGCCCGCCAAGTCGAACCAACCGGAAACGTGTTTTCGGTTTTGGAAGGCTCACGCCTCACCTTGCACCTACAAACTACCGCGGCGCTGCAATCGGCAACCGTCGATGGTGAAGCGGTCACAGTGAATGGCAAGACTTTCGACGTCGAGATTGCGGCCGAACAAAACGAAGTAGCCTTGTCATTCACCGACAACCAAGGCATCACCGCCGCATCGGAATCAGTGATTCGTTTTGAACGAACGGTCGACCGAGCACCGACGATTTTGATTGACGAAGCAAACGTTCCGTCACGGGTATTGCACCAACAACAACTCCGTTTCTTGCTGACTACCGAAGACGACTTTGCCGTCCGCAAAGTAGGGCTGGAATGGTCCAATGAAAATGGCTCGGGTGAACGCATCATCGGCCCCGATGATCAAAGCGAGACGTTGACTGCGTTGTTCAGTCCGATCGCGTTCGGTGTTCAAGAAGGCGAAACGGCGATCCGATTTTGGGCCGAAGATGACTTACCCGGCCGAGCTCGTGTTTACAGCCCGGCGACCTCTCTCACGGTGCTATCGACGGAAGATCACGCCGTCTGGATCGGTGACCAACTGACACGCTGGCGGCAGGGTGCGATCGAAGTCCGCGATCGTGAGTTGCGTTTGCTGTCGGCGAACCGTGACCTGATGGCTGTCCCCGAATCCGAACGTGACGTGAAGTGGCGCCGGCAACTGGCCGAGCAAGCCGCCGCCGAAGCTGACAACGCGCGGCGATTGAAAATGATTGTCCAGGAAGGCAAGGCGATCCTTTCGCAAGCCGCTTCCAACGACCAAATTCCGGCGAACAATTTGGAAGGACTCGCCCAGTCGATCAACGCCCTCGATGACTTGGCCAACGGACGTATGCCACGCGTTGCCGAAATGCTGAACGAGGCGAGCGAAGCGGTCGAAGAATCGAAGTTCGCAGCCAACGCGGATATGGAATCCAGCCAAGGCGAACTCCCAGATTCTGATGATTCGTCGACAGCCCCAGGCAACGAAGCTGCCGGTGACGTGTCAAACCCCGAGCGATTGGGCTTGTCCGACACCACCATCATCGACACCTCCGCCGCCGGAAAGAAACCCAAAGAGAAGAAAGCCTCCGCCAAACAAAAATTGGCCGAAGCGGTCGAAGACCAAGCCGAACTCGTTGCCAAGTTCGATGCCGTGGCCGACCAACTGCGCGAACTGCTGGGACAGATGGATGGCAGCACGTTGGTCAAACGGATGAAAGCGATCAGCCGTCTGCAAGATCGCGTTGCCGGACGACTTTCGAAATTCATCAGTCGCGGCTTCGGACGTCCGACCGTCGAAGGCGAAACCGAAGTCGAAGCCAGCTTGGCGGATACCGACGAAACGGTCACGCGTTTGCAAAGCGTGATGGATGACTTGCAAGCGTTCTTGAAACGTCGCGACATTCGCTCGTTCCGCGTCGTTTACGAGGAGATGAAAAACGACAGCGTTCTGGATCAACTTCGATTGCTGAAACGACAAATCCCGGTTCATCCCGGAACGTCGATCGCGGCCGCAGAATTCTGGGCTGACAACTTGGACCGTTTGGCGGACGACTTGATCGAACCGCCACCGCCAAACGATGACCAGGAAAACGAAGGCGGCAAACAAAAGAAATCACTCGACCCCGAAATTGTGCTCGAAGTCCTGCGTGTACTGAAGTCCGAAGTCGACTTGCGTGAAGAGACTCGCCAAGCCGAACGTGGACGCGAAGCAATGAAGCCCAACGACTATGCCTCCGAAGCGATCCGTCTAAGCGAATCGCAAGATTTGATTCGCGATCGACTCGATCAAGTCATCGATTCGCTGCAGACCGATCGTGAATCAGCGATCCAATTTGCCGCCGAAGCAGAGGTACTCAGTTCCGCCCGCGCCGCGATGGTGGATGCATCAGAATCAATGGTCCGGCCCGACACCGGCCCCGATGTGATCGCCGCGCAGACCGAAGCGATCGAGTTGTTGCTGCGAAGCCGAAAGGTCGATCCCAGCTCCGGTGGCGGATCAAACTCGGCATCGTCGAGCGGCGGTAACACTGACCAAGAGGCGATCAAACTGGTCGGCGACGCGTTGAACGAATTGGCCGAACAACGCTCCGGCGAAGTCAGCACGTCTACGGGAGCGTCGTCCTTTGAAGTACCCGAGCGGATGCGTGCTGACCTCGACCGATACTTCATGCGACTCGAACAACGCCTCGGAGGAACCTCGCAATGAGAATGATTCTCGTCGCCGTCACCTTATCGAGCCTGCTCGTGTGCTCGTCCAATCGCGTCTGCACCGGCCAAGACCCCCGTCGCCAACAAGTCGCGATCGGGCAAGAGGTCCCGCGCGAGGTGCGTGAGATCTATCACAACGGCCTGAATTTTCTGAAACGAACCCAAGACGATCGCGGCACCTGGCCCGCTGGCGAGTCAGCCGGTCCGGGGACGACGTCGCTCGCGCTGCTCGCGTTCCTAGCCTCTGGCGAAGATCCCAACCTCGGTCCCTACCGTGAAACGATTCGCAAAGCCTTGCGACACATCATCGCCAGCCAGAACGAAAAAACGGGCTACATGGGGCCAAGCATGTATCACCACGGGTTCGCGTTGCTTGCGCTCAGCGAAGCGTATGGCATGGTGGATGACCGCGACCTGTTTGCGGACAGTCCTGTCGGTGCGCGTCCGCTGGGGCAAGCTGTCGAGCTGGCCGTTCGCTCCGCGCTCACGTCACAACAACGCAATCGGGCGAAGGCATGGCGTTATTCGCCTGGCGCGAGTGATGCCGACACTTCCGTTTCTGGCGCGGTGCTGATGGGATTGCTGGCCGCCCGCAACGCCGGTATCGAAGTCCCTGACGAGGCGATCAATTCGGCGATCGAATACTTCGCCGCGATGACCGCGACCGACGGAACGGTCGGATACACCACGGCAAGCCAAGGCGGCTTGGAATCGCTCGCTCGCAGCGGTATCGCGAACTTGGTCATGGCAATCGCCCGCCGCAAAGACCTGCCCGAGTATCAACAAACCGGCCAGTATTTGATTCAGCACAAAGGCGACGATCCGGGCTGGCCCGAGTACGCACGGTACTACCAAGCCCAAGCGTTGTTTCAGTGGGACCTGGATGTCTGGAACCGTTGGAACGAAGACCTGATCCGCAGCCTGAAAAGCCAACAAAAGGACGACGGCAGTTTTGAAGGCGAACTGGGCGTGACCAACAGCACGTCGATGTCGCTTCTCGCTCTCGGCGTCAATTTCCGTTTCTTGCCCATCTACGAGCGATAACGAATGATGCGGCAAGAAACGACATCGACCGGCCTTTCAATTTGCATCGCGTTGATCGCAACACAGTTCGTGGCATCGCTTTTCGCAGCGACGTTGCACGCACAAGGTCCAGCGGAGATGACATTCCATTTCCAGGATACCAGCGTGATCAACGGGACGCTTGGCGAAGCAAACCGTGATGATGCGATCGGGTTTCAAAGCGACCTGCTGTCCGGCCCGGCCCAATCGTCGATCGAAAACTTGCTGGAAGCAGGCTTGGTGACGCCGTCAACCGCGAGCAACGAATTCGATCAAGACAGCTTTGCGGCACGACTGGTCGATGACAGTCAACTCGTCGGTCGAATCAACCAGTGGAACGCCGACGCGATTCAAATCGATTCGCCAGCTCTCGGGGCGATCACCATTGGGCGAGAACAACTGGTCAGCTTGCGTCGCTTGGTCGACGTGCCACAACGTGTCGCTTCACTTTCGTCGCTGCCATACCGTTTCGAGCTTCAACCCGGATGGCGATTTGATTCGGGTCATTTGATCGGCGATCAGCCCGGATCGATGGTCAGCCGTTTGCAGTTGCCCGAGCGATTCAGATTGCTGGTTGATATCGAGTGCCTTGGCGAGGCGAACTTGCAACTTGCCCTCGGTGATCGTGCTGACAGCGGGGCAGGGCAGGGGAGTCGTTTTCGATTGGGCGGATCGGTATCACGATCGCCTGAAGAACAACTGGTCACACACGCCGAATGGTTCGGCAGCAGCGTTTCGCTCGTTCGTGGAAATGCGAGTATTGCCGACGTGGCGGTGTTTCCGCTAACCAACCCCAATCGTCTGTGGCTGGAATTTCGCGTCGACCAACGCGAGGGACGATTCGTTGCCCTGTCTGGCGGTATCGAAGTCGGGCGTGCAGAACTCCACGAAGCCGTTCCGGCGATTCGCCAGTCACTCACGCTGACCAACCGCGGCGATGCGATTCGTGTAAAGCGGATGGAAGTGATGCGTTGGGATGGCCAATCGGACGAGCCAGCCGAACTGCCAAACGCACAAACGAAACTTCGCGATGACACGACGATCGATCATGCCATCGCATCCGGCGAAGTTGATTTGGCAGACATCCGTTCGATCGGTTTTGGCCGTGCCGTCGATCCCGCCAACGCCTGCGAAATCACGCTTCTGGACCAAACCCGCTTGCGTGGCCAACTGCAAAAATCGGAAGACGGCAAAGTAGTGATCGTCAATCGATTTGGTCAGTCGTTCCAAATTGATCCTTCGCAAATTCGACGAATCATTGGCGTCGCCAAGCACCTGAAACCGAGTCCTGGTGTTCAACTGCGAAACGGAGAACAACGATTGGTTGGGCAGCTGGTTGCCCCCAAGACGACGCCGGGACTGATCGATCTACGCTGCCCGATGTTGGACGACGTCGTCGGCGTGCTGGCGAATCCTGAGTCGCGAATCGAATTCGCAATGGATCCCCAGGGCAGCGATTCCAACGCATCATTCCAGCCGACGTTGGTACTGCAAAGTGGCGACCGAATGCGCGGCTCCTTCGAATCGTTCAATGATCAAAGCTTGTCCTTCGCGGGTCAGTTCTCGATGCCTTGCCAGATCCCTGACGACGCGATGGGGCAGTTTCTGTTGCAACCGATGGCGCCCCCAGGCGCTCAAGCGTTGCGTTATGCACTGAGCGTTCCCAGGATTCAAAAAGGGAATCCACCAAGCCATTTGCTGATCTCGCCACAAGGTGACTTGCTGCGTGGGCGACTGCTGCGACTCGATCAAGATGCGGCGACGATGGAGATCCGCCAAGTCGAACGGCGCATCCCCAGGACCTCGATCGGATCGATCGTGCGTTTAAAATCGCTGAGCGGACCGACGTTTCAAGGTCAATCGATCAACGTCGAAGCGGTGATCATCACGCAAGCGAACGAACGTCTGTCGCTCGCCAACGTTCGCTACGATCAAAATCAATTCGAAGGCGACCATCCCCAATTCGGACACTGCCAAATTCCGATGTCTGCGATCCGCATGGCTTGGCTGGGCGATCGCCCTGACCAGCCAAACGAAACGTGGCAATTGCGGCCAACGAAAGATCCGCGTTCGTATGAGGATCCGCTGGCTAACGAATCATCCGCTGAAGAATCACCCGTTGATGATTCGAAGGCTTCAGCCGATCAGTGACGGGTCGGTCAGGCCGTTCTCGCTAAAGCCTTTTAAACGCAGCAGACACGCGTCGCAGTTTCCGCATGGCTTGCCGCCTTCGCCTGGGTCGTAGCACGAAAGCGTCATCGAGTAATCGACACCGAGGGCCAGACCTTTGGCGATGATCTGGGCTTTGGTCAAATCGATCAGCGGCGTGTGAATGGTCAACGCTTGGCCTTCGACACCGGCCTTTGTCGCCAGGTTTGCCATCTTTGAAAAGGCGTCGATGTATTCGGGCCGGCAATCGGGATAGCCGCTGTAATCAAGTGCGTTGACACCGATGAAGATGTCCAATGCGTGAATCGTTTCGGCCATCGCCAAGGCAAGCGACAGAAAAACGGTGTTGCGTGCCGGGACGTAGGTCACAGGGATTTCGCTGCCGATCTGGTCGACCGAGTCCGACTTGGGGACAACGATCGAAGCGTCGGTCAGGGCCGAACCGCCGAACTGTGACAGATTGATGTCGACGATGTGATGTGACGCGATAGAGAACTGTTCGGCGAGCTTCTGGGCACGCTGCAGTTCATATTCGTGGCGTTGTCCATAGCGAAAGCTGATGGCGTGGACGTCAAACCCGTCTTGCTTGGCGATTGCCAAACAAGTCGCACTGTCCAAACCGCCAGACAACAAGACAACGGCAGGTCGTTGTTCGCTCACTGCTTCTTCCAAAGTTTTCGGCCAATCGAAGGATGATAGCTCGTCCAGTTTTCGCTGTTGGTCAGATCCGACTCGATCAAGCTAGTAAACGAAGTGATCTTGGCATCCATATTGTCCAAGTGATGCAGCGTGATCGCTTCGAGGGTAGAGGGCAGACGCGGGCTGCCGTATTCGAGTTGCCCGTGGTGTGAAACGATCAGGTGCTCGAGTTGGATTTTCAAATCAACGGGGAACTCGTTCCCCGAGTCGCTTTCGTACTGTTTGACGGCGGCGTCCAGCATTTGGATTCCGATCACGATGTGGCCGACCAGTTGGCCACGATCGGTGTAGGTCAGTTCGCCGCTGGCCGAGATCTCTTCGATCTTGCCAAGGTCGTGCAAGAACGCCCCAAACATCAATAGCTCGACATCCAATCGCGGATACCGTGGTCCCACGAACTGGCAAAGTTGCATCAAGTCCACGGTGTGACGAAGCAGTCCGCCCGGGTAGGCGTGGTGATTGGAAACTGCGGCAGTCGCGACTTTTAATCGGGCGACGAAGGCATCATCAGCAAGCCAGGACTGTCCCAATCCCCGCAAGTAAACGTTGCTCATCCCATCGATCAGTTGACGCAGCTCATCGATCGCGGTGTCCGACGCCGCCGCGTCGAACTGTTCGAAGTCTTGCAGGTCGACCTCTTGTTCGTCGAGAGATTCGATGTCGGTCAAAATCACCTGCAAGGCACCTTGGTGAACTTGGGTGCGACCACGACCGTGGATGTATCCGCCGCGTTCCAGGTCCTCGTAGTCCGAGTCCTCGACATTCCACATCATCGCAATGATGCTGCCTGTACGGTCGGCCAGTTTTAGCAGCAGGTATTTGCCGCCTTGCCGATTGACGCGAAGTTGTTTGTCGGCCAATCGGAACGGCTGATCAATCGCAAAGCCGTCGGTCAATTCGTTGATGGGCGTACGCGTCACGGAGCATTCTTCTTTTGCGACAAGAATTCGAAATCAGATGGACGCTCCGCCTGGGCACGCCCGGTGACTTATTCGGTCATGCACAGCATCTCGCTAAAACCTGCTCAGGTCAATTGTCCCTTACACCATGAGGGGAATTCGGCAAATCCGAAGGCGGGGAACCCTCCGAGGACAAACCGCTCGAACCGAATCGACAAATCTCGCCCCACCCCCGCAAAAGGACACAAGGGCTTCGTTTCCTTTTCACAATAGCTATACTGTGGGGTATGTCGATGCAGACCTCTTCTACCGCAGCGGCGCGCAGCAGCGTCAACCTGATTCGATCGAGCCACACCTGGACGGAAGCCGAAAGCGCCGCCGGTTTTGTGCTTCGCTATCTCACGCCGATGCGACGACTGCTGATCAAGACACTTGGTTCAGAGCAAGAGGCCGATCAGGCGTTGAGAATTCTGCTGACCCATTTGGTGTCTGCGGGATTTGGTGAACACCGCAAAGGTCACCTCCGGGATTATTTGGCCAAGGCTGTCCGGTCTTGCGCGAAAGCACGGCTGACCGAACGGGGTGATCTGGACGAAGACGCGATCAACCAACAGTGCGCCGCGCTTACACCGGATTCTAAAAAGTGGCTGCTGCTGTGGCGCGACGGGCTGCTCGAACGAGCTTGGCGGGCACTGGAACGTCAAGAACACCAGGACCGAAGCCGTCCGCTTTACACGATCTTGTGGACGAGCACGATCAATTCGAAAGTGACTCCGGATGAACTCGCCCAGCTAGTCGAAGGCAAAACGGGAACGCGTCCAGATCAGTCGCAGCTACAACAGTTGAAACTCGAAGCCAAAGCGGCCTTCGCACAATTGCTTGCCGATGAAGTTGTCGAAACACTGCATACCGCAGACAAGGTCTCGGTGAAGAACGAGATCAATCGTCTCGGTATCGGAAGCGCGTTTCATGGCTTGAACGTCGAAGCCAAAGAGCCCAGCTAGTCCTGCCGTCCGACCGGTTTTGGCTGGCAACTCTTCTCAATCAGCTGGCCATCAGTTTCAGCCAAACGCCCAATGTCACAGCCGTGCCGGGACAGGTTTGTGATGAGTACGGATTTTTGCCGGTGAATCGGTGGTGGTCGCATTTTTTGTTTGACCATCTATGGCATAATGTGACCACGATTGATCTAGGGAACTAGAGCGATCCGTCCCACCTTTCAAGCCGCAAACGGCCGTCTATCCCACCTCACACTTCAATGTCCGAGGAATCCACGGGTGCGGTGCGTCCCGTCGATCGCGACGCGGTTTCCAGAATCGGAGTCATACGATGCCATCAGAATTCAACACCCGTGTATTTCGAGCCCGTGCATTTCAAGCTCGTGTCGCCCACACACCTTCAGTTGTTTTGCATTGGTTTCGACCGATCGTAGCAATCGCATGCCTTGGGATCGTTTGCAATCTGGCAACCGCACAAGACCGTGTGCCTCTTAACGAAGACGGCCATGTCATGGACTTCGAGCGAGACATTCGGCCAATCTTTATTGCACGGTGCTTTGAATGCCACAATGCGAAGGAAGCCAAGGCTGACTTCCGCATCGATGATGCCGAAACGGTACTCAGTTATCTAGAACCGGGTGACGCCGAATTAAGCACGATGTTTGCTGATTACATGTTGTCCGATGATCCAGACATGATGATGCCGCCGCCAGCGAAGGGCGGTCCGTTGTTGCCAGCCGAATTGGCCATGATCCGTGTCTGGATCAATGAAGGCGCCAACTGGCCTGAGGGCGTGACGGTCTCGGCGACGCCGCTGGAGGAGATGTTGGAAACCGACCTCGAAGCCCCCCAAGGCGATGACTCGGAAAAGTCTTTGGTCGAGCGAGTCTGGTCGTTCCAAGGGTTCTTTCACCCAGCTACCGTCCACTTCCCAATCGCGTTGTTTCTGCTCGGCGGTGCGTTCGTTGTGCTCGGTTGGAAATGGCCCGCGATTGGTACTCAAGTCCCATTGGCATGTTTGCTGATCGGTTCATTGACGGCAATCGCGTCAACCGCGATGGGCTGGTCATTTGCCGTCGAAGAAGGCTACGGGTCATGGACCAAAGTCGATTTTGACAGCGAGGTCTTCTGGCATCGATGGAGTGGCGTTATCGTGACGGTACTGTCGGTCGTGTTTGCGTTGATCGCGCTGTCCGGACTGCGTCGCCAAGACCCGTCGAAAGCCAAAATTTGGAAATCAGGTCTGCTGCTGATCGCCGTTCTGGTCGGATTGGTCGGACACCAAGGTGGTGAGCTCAGCTACGGCAAAGATTTCTACCCCAAGGCGTTCCGGATCCTTTTCGGTGCCGCGGATACCCCTGAGGACATCGTCAGCGAAGACGAAGCCGCATTCGAAACGCCAACCGATCCTGACAGCAGCGAATCCTGATCCTATTTCAATTCAAGCGACGGATGCGATCGGCGGTACGCCTTTGCGGCTTCGCCGCCCACACGTCGTCTGACTGCGCAGGGGAATCGAGTGCCAAAGGGTGAAAAAGACAAAGCGGCCAAAGAGAAGCCGGCGGCAAGCCAATCAGCCCGTCAAAAATCGCCGCAAGCTGCGGTGAACGAGCCGCTGCCGGACGATCGGTTCCTCAATCGCGAATTGACTTGGCTGGCCTTCAACGAACGCGTTCTCGCCCAAGCCGCCAATGACGCGTTGCCTATTTTGGAACGCGGTAAATTCCTGGCGATCACCAGCTCGAACTTGGACGAGTTCATGATGGTGCGGGTCGGCGGTCTAAAAATCCTTCATCAACGCAATCCCGGCAACCGCGACCCGGCCGGGATGGTCGCTGTGGAGCAATTGCAAGCCGTCGCCAAGAAAGGTCATGAAATTGTCTCGCGGCAGTACGAAGTCTTCCGCGATTCGGTGCTTCCCAAAATGGAAGCCGCCGGGATTCACCAAGTCGACTTGGATCGTGAAGGCGAAACCGCGTTTCATACCGCACTGAATCGGTTCCAAGACGATGTCTTTCCGGTGCTCTCGCCGCAAGCAGTCACACTGGAACGTTTTCCGCTTTTGCCGGGACTGGGACTGAACGTCCTGGTCCGATTGACCAAGGATCCTAAGTCTCGATTGGGTGCGGCGAACGTTCGTCCGGACACCGTTTCCGAAGCGGGCGATGATGACCAGCTGACTTCCGAATACGCGTTGATCCCGATCGGCAAAGCAATCCCGCGCGTGATGTCGATTACCGGGGACAGTCGTCACGGATACATCCTGCTGGAAAACCTTGTCACTCACTTCGTCGCGGATTTTTTCCCCGGCCGTCATGTTGAAGAGTGCTTCGCGTTTCGGCTGACCCGCAACGCCGACATCGAACTTCGTGAAGACGAAGCGAGCGATTTGCTGGGCGGCATGGAAGAAGTCTTGGAAAACCGCCGTTACTCGCGACCGGTGCGACTGGAGTACTGGTCCTCGGCAAGCGAAGAAGCCGTCGAGTTCTTGCGCACCGCACATCAGCTTCATGAAGAAGACCTCTACCCCATCGACGGACCGATCGACCTGAGTTTTCTGTTTGCACTGCATGGCATCGAAGGCTTTGACCACCTGCGTGACGAACCTTGGCCCGCCAAGCCGCACCCACGGATCGATCCCGAAGAAAAAATGTTTTCGACGATCGCCGAGGGCGACCTGTTGTTAGTGCACCCTTACGAGCGATTCGATTCGGTCGTGCGACTGATCGAGGAAGCTGCTGTCGATCCCGACGTACTGGCGATCAAACAGGTCTTGTACCGTACCAGCAAAAACAGCCCCGTCGTTGCGGCTTTGGAACGCGCAGCAGAACGCGGCAAGTACGTCACCGCGATTGTCGAACTCAAAGCCCGCTTTGACGAAGCCCGAAACATCGAATGGGCACGCGAGATGGAACGGGCCGGCGTGCAGGTCATCTATGGCATTCACGGGCTGAAAACCCACGCCAAGATCTGCATCATCGTCCGCCGCGAACAAACCGGCGTCGTCCGCTACATGCATTTCGGCACAGGGAACTATAACGAGGTCACATCGAAGCTTTATGGTGACATCTCGCTGCTGACCAGCGACGAGGTATTGGGCCATGACGCGACGACGTTCTTCAATGCCATCACAGGCGCCAGCCAGCCGCGTGCAATGGAAGAACTCGCCGCCGCACCGACCGGAATACGAAAACGGATCCTCGATCTGATCGAAGGCGAAACCAGTCGGTGCCTGCAAGGCGGACGCGGCAAGATCACCGCGAAGCTGAATGCGTTGGTCGATACCCAAGTCATCGACGCGCTTTACAGAGCCAGTCGGGCGGGCGTCGAAATCCGCCTGAACGTGCGCGGACAATGCTGCCTTCGCCCAGGCGTCAAAGGGCTGAGTGAAACGATCAAAGTTGTCTCGATCGTCGATCGATTCCTTGAACACGCTCGGATTCTAAAGTTCCATCAAGGCGGCGACGAGAAGCTCTTTATTAGCAGCGCAGACTGGATGCCGCGTAACCTTGATCGACGCGTAGAACTGTTAGTCCCTGTCAGTGACGCTGCATGCAGCCAACGACTGAAAGAAGTCTTGGCGACGTATTTCCAAGACAACACCAACGCATGGCTGATGAACTCCAGCGGCGAGTACAAACTCGCTAAAGCCGGCAAGCACCCTGAACTGCGTTCGCAGCGAGTACTTTACGAAGAAGTTGTTGAACAGTGGCAAAAAGCTGATGCCCACCGGCGAACAACGTTTCGACCGATTCGAGCGGGCGAATAAGTCCAGCCATAAGCTCCACCGTGGGGGTGCGTCCCCACGGTTTATTCGTAACCAAGCAAGCTAGACGGTGACTTCGACGCTTAACGAATCGCCATCGCTGTAACGTTTGCGGATCGGCTCGATCTGTTCGGCGATGAACTCGTCAACTTGCTCAGGCGCCCGCCCGACGAAATCAAGCGGGTTGATTTCATTGCTGAATTCGACCGCCGAGAACGCGGGGTCGTTCTTCAATCGCTCGATCATATCATTGGGCAAGCCTTCGGCGTTGACGCGTTCGGCAACCTCGCGGCTGTGAACACGAATCCGCTCATGCAAGTCCTGGCGATCTCCGCCAGCTTCGACCGCACGCATCATGATGTTTTCGGTTTCCATGTACGGCAGCTCTTTGGCCAAGTTATGCGTCACGGTCTTCGGATAGACCACGAAACCGCTGGCGATATTTTGCATCAACACCAGTGAAGCATCGATCGCCAAAAACGCTTGTGGGATGACCAGACGGCGGTTCGCGCTGTCGTCCAACGTGCGTTCCATCCACTGCGTTGCGGCCGTCATCGCAGGGCTGCTTTGCAAGCTGATCACGTAGCGAGTCAACGCACAAATTCGTTCGCTACGCATTGGGTTGCGTTTGTACGGCATCGCCGACGAACCGATTTGATGCTTTTCGATCGGCTCTTCGACCTCCTTGCGGCTGGCCAGCAAACGCACGTCGGTGGCAATCTTGTGCAAGCTTTGTGCGATGCCGCTGAGTGCATCCAAAAGTTGCGCGTCGACTTTTCGTGGATAGGTCTGACCGGTCACGGAGTAGACCTGCTCGAAGCCCATTTTTTCTGCGACACGACGTTCCAGCTTGCGAACCTTGTCGTGGTCGCCGCCGAACAGCTGCAAGAAGCTCGCCTGCGTCCCGGTGGTGCCTTTCGCACTGCGAGCACAAAGTGTCTTCAAGCGATGCTCGACTTCCTGAAGGTCTAGCACCAAATCGTACGTCCAAAGCGTGCAGCGTTTCCCGATAGTGGTCGGCTGTGCAGGTTGAAGGTGAGTGAAACCCAGGCAGGGTAGGGCACGCTGCTGGGCCGCAAAGGTGGCCATCGCGTCGATGGTGGCGGCGAGTCGACGGGCGACCAACTGCATCGCGTCACGGATCAAAATCACGTCGGCGTTATCGGTGATGAAGCAACTGGTTGCCCCCAAGTGAATAATCCCTTTGGCATTGGGGCACTGATCACCGTAGGCTTCGACGTGAGCCATGACGTCATGGCGGCGGATTCGCTCGTACTCCTTCGCCACGTCGAGATTTAATTCGGTGCGAAATTTGCGGAGCTCGTCCAGTTGAGCGTCGCTGATGTCGATTCCCAGTTCTTGTTCGCTTTCAGCGAGGGCGATCCACATGTCTCGCCAAGTTCGAAACCGACGCTGCGGCCCCCAAAGGGTTGCCATTTCGCGAGAAGCGTAGCGCTCGATCAGAGGATTTTGGTACGGGGTATCGGCGGATGGCGAGGCAGTTTGGGTCATTTTGGAGAATTGCGGAGTGTCGGAATTTACGGCGTTTCGCGGTTAATTTGAGTTCGATAACATACTGTTGTTCCCATGCCTGGCAATTCGTCAATCAGTCCATTCGCTGCGGACCGGATAGGACGGACTGGCCTGAGCGTCTGGGAATGACGATAGCGTGGATGCGATTGCGAGGAATTCCCGCAGAATCACTTTTTTTCCTGAGGTTCGTTCCACCACGCGAGGCGGAAACTGCCGAAAGACAACGATATGAAATCTTTTCTTCGATACAGCCAAAAAATTTTGTCGGCTGCCGTGCTGTTCACATTGGTGCTAGGCACACTGACCGAACGAGCGGTAGCACAGGATAACACCGATACCTATGTCAGCGGGATCGACTTGCTCCCCGAGTCCACCGCTGGAGTCGTTCGGATTCCTCGGCTGCCCGATTTTTGTAACGCTTGGCAACAAACCAACCTAGGGCAAATGCTTGCATCGAAAGAGATGCAACCATTCATCGACGCTCAGCGCGAGCGTGCGATGAACTATTTTGACACCCTGGATCGCAAAATCGGCTTGAAGGCAAAAGACCTCTACGACATCGCGTCTGGGGAAGTTGTGTTCGCTTGGATGGCGTTTCCCAACGATAACAAACGCCCGTTCTCGTTCTGTGTCATCGCCGATACACGCGGCCGCCAGGAAGACGCTGACGTGGCCGGTAAACAGATCGACGAAGAACTGAAAGCTGGTGGTGCGACTCGCGAAGACATCGAATTTGGTGGGGAAACGATCCGCGTTTACCGCACCAAACCGAAACCGGGTCAACTGAAGGTCGAAGAGATCGCAATCTCCTGGAACGCGGATCGATTCATCGCTGCTGATCGCGAAGTCATCGTCAAAGAACTGCTTACCGCGGTCTCGGACGAATCGGCTCGCAAAGCGTTTTCGAAACGCGAGAGCTTCATCAACGCGATGAATAAGTCACGCACTTCGATCGAAGACGCCAACGAGGCGACCGCCAAGGTTTGCTGGGAATGGTACGCCGAGCCTTTCTCGATGGGCCGCATCCTGCGTGAAGTCTTCGAATATGATCGCCACGATGACTTGGACATCATCGAACTGCTCGAAGGGCAGGGCTTTGGCGTCATTGAAGCACTTGGTGGTGTCGGCGCAGTCAACGGAGACCGCTTTGACGTTTTGCACCGCGGCGTGTTGCTGACGTCAGGAAAGCTGACCAAGGGCTCGCGTATGCTGCAACCGACTAACAAACCGCTGCAGCCCGTCCCCACCTGGCCGACACCGGATTGTGGTGCGTTCTATCGCTTGAACTGGGACTTGGAAACCGCGTTCTGGTCCGCCGAATCGCTCGTCAACGCCGCTTTGGGTGACGACCTGTTCCGCCCGATGCTGAACGGCATCCGCGACGACGTCGAAGGCCCACAGATTGACTTCGCCAAAGACTTTATTCCGAATCTCGACGACCAAGTGTTGTTGATCACCGACAACACCACTCCGGTCGGTCCCGAATCCGATCGCATGCTGATCGCCGTTCGCATCATCAATCCCGATGTGGTCGCCGAAGTCATCCGTAAATGGATGGAAGTCGAACCCGATGCTCAAAAACTGGACGTCGAGGAATTTGACGTTTGGCAAGTCGAACCCGGCAGCGGCACCAGCGACGATGACTTGGACGCAGACCTTGCCGAACTCGGCTTTGGTGATGTCGTCGAAGAGGACGTCGAGCCACTTCTGAACCACTGGTCCATCGCTGTCGTTCGCGGCAAAACGAAAGAAGACGCGTACCTGATGTTCTCCAGCCATTCGGAATTGCTGGTCAAAATGGGGCAACGCGTGACTGCGGGCGTCAACAACAACGACGGACTCATTGATACCGAAACTTGCAAATCAGTCACCCAAGCGATCAAAGACCTTGGTGCCGAAGAAGTCTTCATTGACGGCGTTTACCAGCCGCACGTGTCGCTGCGTGCTCGCTGGGAACTGCTGCGAAAAGGGCAACTAAAAGACAGCGATTCGCTGCTTGCCAACCTGATCCGTCGCTTCGTCGAAAAGGAACAAGAGAACGGTCAAACAGATCCGCTCAAGGCTTCGCTGCTGCCGCCATTTGCCAAGATCGAATCGTACCTAAAGGGCGGCGGCGTGTTCTGGTCCAAGTCCGAAGACGGCTGGGATATGACCGGCTTCTTGCTCAAAGAGTAACGCGACGACGCAGCTTGTAGGGTTTGCCGAGAGGGCTTACCTTCGATGGGCCGCATCATTTTCGATGCAGCCCAATCGGATCAGCCCCAGTCGGACCAGAAAGTCGCCTCTTAAGCTACAGAACTCGCTGTAGCTCTTCGGTCATCGCGGCCAAGACCTTCGTTCGAACGTCATCCAGGCAGCCTTCCTGGAACGCACCGGCGGCCGCTTTGTGGCCGCCACCACCGAATCGTGATGCGACCTCGTTGCAATCCAATTCACAGCGGCTGCGGAACGAAATCTTGAATCCGCCACGACGCTGTTCGATAAAGATGACTGCGGCTTTTGTGTTGCGAACGGCAAGCGTCAGGTTGATCGAATCTTCGGTGTCACTGTGTAACGCACCCACCGATTCGAAGTCACGGTTTTCGACGTAGGTGTGAACCAAGGCCCCGTCCAGTTCACTGGCCGTCCGAGACAAAATCAAACCGCGCAGTTTCAGTCGCGCCAACGTATCTCGCTCGTAAAGGTCGCCGTACATTTCGGCCGGGACCACTCCGCAATCGATCAAGCGCGCGATCACGCGATAGGTATCTGACGAGACACTGCTGAAACGGAACCAACCGGTATCAGTCGCGATTGCGGCGAACAAAGCGGTCGCCATCTTTCGATCGATGTCAACGCCCAGGGCATCCGCGGCCGCGACAACCAACGTTCCTGTCGCTTCGGCTTGGTAATCCTTGTACATCGTCGCGCCCAGTTCTTCTTCGCCGACGTGATGGTCCAGAACCATCTTGTCACACTTGGCACTGCGAATCACATCGGCCATGTCGCCGAGTTGTACCCAAGCACTCGTGTCCAAGATCATGAAGCAATCACAGCTGATCTCATCAGCCTGGACATGATCACCAAGGACTTCGATCGTTCCGGCAGGATCAAGAAACTCTAGGGACGGCGGCACGCGGTGAGCATTGATGATCCGAACGTCTTTGCCAAGTTTTCGCAAGATCGCCGCCATACCCAGTTCACTTCCGATCGCATCGCAATCGGGGCGAACATGACTGACCAAAACGAAAGATTGGTAGTGGCTGATCTGATCGGAAAAGCGTTTCCAAAGAATGCTCATATTGAATCGTCGTGAGAAGTTGAATTATTGGAGCAATCGCTCACAGGTTTGAATGTCTTGACGAAGTTGGTGTGACAGCTGTTCGACGGACCCAAAACGCTCGACACCACGGACACGTTCGACGAAGTCCACTGTAAGCGTTCTTCCGTACAAATCATCGTTGTAGTTCAACAGGTGAACTTCGATTTGCTCGGGAGCTCCCGAGCCGAAGGTTGGGCTCTCCCCGATATGGATCGCCGCGGGCAGTTTGCTTGCTTCGGAATCGCCGAGAATTCCCCACCCGGCATAGACGCCTGGTGCGGGCGTCACCACGTCTTGCACCAACAGATTCGCGGTCGGAAACCCAATCGTTCGTCCACGCGCGTCACCGTGTCGGACGTCACCGGAAACTCGGTGGTACACCCCCAACATTGATGCGGCCGCAGCGACATCGCCGATGGCAAGTGTTTCGCGGATCCGTGTGCTGCTGATGACGTCCTCGTCTTGGCAGTGCATTTCGGCAACCCGAAACTGAATCCCTCGTTCGGCGCACAATTCGGTCAGTAGATCGACGTTGCCGCGACGCCCTTTACCGAAACAGAAATTGGCCCCCTCAATCATCCCACGAGCATGCAGGTTATTGACCAACAGGGACTCAAAGAATGCCTCAGCCGACAGCGAAAGCAATTCGGGCGTGGTTTGAATCACCACCAGAAAATCAATTCCCAAGCGATTCATTCGCCGGGCCCGTTCGTCAATCGTTGAAAGCCGCTTGGGCGCCGCGTCGGGGCGTAAGATTGCGATCGGATGCGGGTCGAAGACACAAGCCGCCGTGGCAGCGTTGAGCTCACCGGCTAGCGATTTTGCCTGACCGAGTAGTTGCGCATGGCCGCGGTGAACGCCGTCAAAATTGCCGATCGAAGCGACACAACCGTGAAGCGCAGCAGGGATCGTCGTCGCAGTGATGTCGGCTAGCGAAACGATCTCAGTCACGGGGCCTTACGCAGGTGTGGGGCGCTAAAAATTGAGGCAAAGGGGCCAATCCGCACGTGGCGGGGCACCGTTCGGCTTTGCCACAGCATTGTCGCCACGTAGTTTGGTCGAAAGCCACCGAGATGGCGAGTGGGGACGCCCAACCGCCCCGGCGGCGAGTCAACGCGGACGTGATTTCGGCGACCGGGGCACAGAACGGAGGCCGCTTATCGCAACCGGTCGAACAGCCATTTCGGCTTACCGCTTCGCAGGCCATCGATCAATACGGCGATGATGATAATGACGCCGATGATGATGTGCGTGTAGGTGTTCGGAATCGACAACATCGTGCAGCCGCTGCCGATCGTTTTAATGATCAGGGCGCCCACGACCGTTCCGAAGACGGAACCACGCCCCCCGCTCAGACTGCCGCCGCCAAGGACCACCGCCGCAATGATCTCCAATTCTTTGCCGGTACCGTCCGACGGATTTCCATTTTTGACGTTGGCAAAATACAGAAGCGCCCCGGCCGCCACAAAGATTCCCGCAAACGCATACACAGCGACCGTCGTCATCCCCACCCGGATCCCGCATAGGCGTGCCGTTGCCGGGTTCGATCCGATCGCCACCATATTGCGTCCAAACACGGTGAAGTGCATCAACATCGCGACGCCGATCCCCAGAACGATCGCGATCAATGCACTAGACGGAACATGCAGCCAGTCGAACCAATAGCGATCCGAATTGCTTCCGGTGTAACAAAGGTACCGCATCCAATCCGGCAGGTGCTCCGTCTCGGGATACACCGTCGACTCACTCGCGATGACTTGACCGATCCCCAAAAAATCGTCATCGTCCCCAACGTGACGATGAACGGAACGATCTCGGCCAAGGCGATGATCAAGCCATTGATTAGACCGCACGCAATGCCAACGCCCAGCCCAACCGCAAGTGCACACACCACCCAATACGTCGCATCTTCGGCGCCGACCGGTACCGTGTAATCACGAAACGCGAGCGCCAACGCTGTTCCGCAAAGCGTTAGTGCGGTTCCCGCCGAGAGATCGATCCCGCCGGCGATGATGATCATCGTCATGCCCATCGCGGGCACCGCGACGAGCGCAGCGGAATTGGCAATCACTCGGGCATTCCGAGCCGAGAAAAAACTCTGACTCCCGAATTGATGATCCAAGACCGAAAACAGTCCCACGACCACCAATAACGCATACGCGGGTCCGAGTCGTCCCAGAAACTTGAGTAGGGGATTTGCCTTCCGTTGATCCGCCGACGGTTGATTCTCTGTCATCTCTCGAAATCGTACCAAACGATCCAGGTTGATTCTTTCAATGGTGTTACCCGACGGCGGCAGCCATCAAGTCTTCTTCGGTCCAATCTTTCGCCTTGCGAATTTCGGTCATCCGACCACGTGACATCACGCCGATGCGGTCACAAACCGAGAGCAGTTCGGGCAAGTATGAACTGACAAAAACCACGGTCCGTCCGCTGGCTGCCAGTTCACCGATCATACGGTAGATCTCGGCCTTGGTTCCGACATCAATCCCTTTGGTGGGCTCATCCAATAAATAGATGTCCGCATTCTGCGCTAACAATCGTGCGAAGGCGACTTTCTGCTGATTGCCACCGGACAGCTCCGATACGATTTGGTCGCCGCTCGATGCCTTGACCTCCACCTGCCGAATCAGTCGTTCGGTTTCGGCCTTTCGAGCACCCAACTTAACGATACCAAGCGTACTGAATCGCCGATGGTTTCCCATGCAGATGTTTTCTGTCACCGATAGCGTCTGCGCGAGCCCTTCCGACTTGCGATCTTCGCTTAGCAACCCGAATCCTTCCCGGCGTCGGGCGCCAACACGATGCGGCAAGCTCCGTCCTTCAAGTTGCACATGGCCTTGGTAGGACGGTTCCAAAGCGTACAAGCACCGCAACAACTCCGTCCGTCCTGCGCCAACCAAACCGGCGACACCGAAGATCTCGCCCTCATGAATTCGCAAGCTGACATCGACTGGGGCAGGGGAGGACGAAACGTTCTTGAGCGTCAGACGTGGCATGCCGACTTCGTGAGGGACGTGCGGAAACAAGTCATTGACGTCCCGCCCAACCATCAACGAAATGATTTGGTCATCGCTGATGTCACTCAAACTGCCTTCGCCAACACTCTGGCCGTCGCGCAAGACAGCGTAGTCATCGGCAACCCGACGAACTTCTTCCAAGAAGTGGCTGATATAAATGATCGCCAAACCGCGTTCTCGCAATTGTCCGATGATCTCGAACAGTCGGTCGACGTCTGCCGCCGGTAGCGAGCTGGTCGGTTCATCAAGCAAGATAATCTTGGCATCACTGATTAGCGCTCTCGCCACTTCGATCAACTGGCATGTCGCGATCGATTGATCACCAGTCCTTGCTGCTGGCGACAAGTGCCCCAATCCCACTCGCCGCATGGCTTCGCGGACTCGCCTCCGTTGAACGCCGCGAACCAACGTCCCTAGCCCGGTACCTGACCGCCCAAGCATCAGGTTGTCTTCGATACTTAGATCGGGCGCCAGCGTCAGTTCCTGGTACACGATCGCGACACCACGATTCTTTGCGTCAATCGGTCCGCTCGGCGAATACGGCTTGCCGTCAAGCATCATCCAACCGGAGTCACAGCGGTGCGCGCCGCTGAGCACTTTCAACAGCGTGCTTTTGCCCGCGCCGTTTTCCCCGATCAACGCAAGCACTCGTCCGCTCTCGGCTTTCAAACAGACCTGATCGAGCGCACGCGTGGGTCCAAAACGTTTGCTAACGTCGGTGACTTCTAGAAGCGAACTCAATCGACAATCTGTGGTTTGAGCAAACGCTGATAGGTTTCTTCATCCATATTTTCGGGCGTCGCTAAGTACTCGCCCGTGCTTTGAAATTCTTCGGTCGCATTTCCGTTGAGGGCGGCAATCATCGTTTTGACACCTTGATAACCCATTTCCACGGGATCTTGCAGCACGATCCCGTGGACCGAACCGTTGCGCATGCCTTCAATCAGTGCGTCGCTTGGGTCAAACGCAATGAACTTGACCTTGCCAGCCAAACCGGCGTTCTTGATCGCTTCTAATGTTCCGTTGGCATTCGGTTCACAGACCGCGAAGATCCCTTCTAATGCATCGCCATGAAGTTGCAGCAATTGGTCGACCTTTTCTTTCGCTTGAGTCGAGTTTTCGCCGCCATATTGGTCACTGGAGATCACGTTGATTTCTGGATACATCGCGATCGCTTCCAAAAACCCGTTCTCACGCTGTTCCGTACTTTCGCTGCCAGCAAGGTAACGCAGCAAGACAACATTTCCTGATTCGCCGATCGCTTTTGCCAGTGCGTCGGCAGCCATTTGCCCACCTTTAAAATTGTCGGTCGCGACATAGCCGGAAATTTTTGGTCCTTCATCCAAGCCACTGTCAAAAATCACGACCGGGATGCCTTCGCCGACGGACTCTTCAACAGCATCGACCAAACCGCCTTTTTGATTTGGCGCCAAAACGATTCCATCGACGCCGCGTGTGATCATGTCTTTGACCACTTCGATTTGACTGCCGGTGTCACTCTCGACCACGGGACCTTTCCAAATGATCTCGACGTCACCGATCTCCTGTGCGGCTTTCTGCGCTCCGAAGTTCACCGACTTCCAAAACTCATGGCTGGTGCCCTTGGGGATCACCGCGATTTTACGAACGCTCGTGTTGCCGCTAGTTCTTTTTTCCGAGGTGCATCCGGCGGAAAAAGCTAACAGGGGCAACAATCCAAGTGTAAGACGACAAAACGCCGAAAGAGACATTCGTTTCATCACTGATCGATTCGGTGGGGAAGGGCAGGGCGGTACTTCGCTCCCCCTTATGATAACCGATGCGATTGTGCGATGGCTTTGATCGCGTTTGGTAGATAAGCAATTATTTCCAAGCAGGTGACCGCCGGTTGGCTTCGCTGTTCGGCGGCGAAGTCGCCCGCCAAGCCATGCAAAAACACTCCTAGGGTTGCTGCATCAAACGGGGTTAAACCCTGTCCCAAAAGCGACGTGACGATTCCTGTCAGAACGTCACCGCTGCCCGCGGTTGCCATACCAGGATTGCCAGTTGTGTTGACATAAGTTTCAGCGGAAACCACACAAGTTGGGCCGCCTTTAACGATCATGGTCAATCCGTGACGTTCTGACAATCGCTTCGCGGCTTCGATTTGGCCGTCGCGGTCTTTGGGTGATACGCCAGTCAATCGCGATAACTCGCCGGGGTGCGGCGTCAACACAAGACTTTCTTGATCGCGAGGCAGGGCAGGGTCGTCCAACCAACGGTGCTTGGCCAAAAGATTGATTGCGTCTGCGTCGAAGACGCGTGGCTTGTCGGTGCAGCGAAGTAAACGTTCGACTAATCCAGCGGCGCCTTTCCCGGTCCGCATCCCTGGGCCGCAGCCAACGCAATCGTACGACTCCCAATCCAAGCTCGCTTCTTCGCCAAAGCAACCGTCGGGCGTTTCTTGGACAGGGATCGTCATGATGCCTGGATGGAATCCGGCCACCGTTTCTAAACAGCGATCGGGAATCGCGGTGGATACCAACCCCGATCCAGTGGTTAGCGCGGCGATCGACGAAAGCGCGATCGAGCCAGCCATGCCGCGAGATGCTCCCACCAACAGCACCTTGCCAAAGTTTCCTTTGTGCGCGTCGGTTTCGCGGTTCGGCCAATTGGGGACGCTGGTTAGCGGAGGAGGACAGGGGACTTGCATGAAAAATTTATTCCTCGTCGTCGTCGAGATCGCCTGTGGACTCATGCCCCTTGATCACTAAACCGGCCAAGTACGCCGCCTTGAATCCTGCATCGATATTCACAACGGCGACGTTCGAAGCACAGGAACTGAGCATTCCCATCAGCGGTGTCAGGCCACCAAGCGTCGCGCCATAGCCGACGCTGGTCGGAACCGCGAACACGGGGACAGCCAAGTGACCACCAACCGCGGCGGGCAGTGCACCTTCCATACCGGCAAGCAACGCTTTCAAATAGATCGGTTCGGGAGTTTCGTTTATTGCTGCTTTATTACGTTTTGGAAAGTCAGCAACGCGGCTACGTAGGTGGTCACTTTGGGTTTTCATCTTGCGTGCATGAGGCATTTAAATCGCGTTGGCATTTTGTTACGGTTCTGAGGGATCCTGTCGAGCGGTGGGTTTCTAGCTACTTTTATAATCGATATAAGGTCAGTTCTCATTGTTCGGTTGACGTTGGTCTAGAGGAGTTTGTTGAATCAGTTGAGGGGCGAGCTGAGGGGTGTATGTATGCTCGACTGCTCTCTGATGGTGTGGTTGGAGCTTCATTGACAACCCAGGTTCAGGAGGCAATTGATAATCTCGCTAGGTTTACTGTGGTGGGAATCACTGAGGACTTGCCCAGGTTTCAGCGTGAGGTACTTAGTGTGTTTGGGGCAAAAATTAAGTTAGGAATTGAGAATCGCAGTCCGGTAGAGAAATCCCAGCAACGGCAGATGTTAACGCCTGAATTAAGGGAGAAAATTGTGAGGCTTTGCGAACCTGATCTTGAGATTTACAGGCAGGCGATTGATATGCGGAGGATTGCTGCTAATGGGGATTAGTCCATTAGTTTCCATCGTAATCCCCTGCTTCAATGCCGAATCCTATATTGCCGAGGCAATTGAGAGTGTGTTGGCGCAGAGTTATCCCCATGTCGAAGTGGTGGTCGTGGATGATGGTTCTACCGATTCCAGCTTAGAGGTAATTAAGTCGTTTGGAGATCGTGTGCGGTGGTACTCTGGTCCGAATCTTGGCGGCTGTGCCGCTCGGAATCGGGGCGTGCAGATGGCTCAGGGAGAGTTGGTTCAGTTTCTTGACTCGGACGATCTGCTCGGCCCTGATAAGCTCAAAGCTCAGGTTCCCCTTGCGTTGCAATCTCCGGATGACGTTACCTATTGCGACTACGAGGCTCGTGATTTTGAATCCGGCAAGCAGTGTCGGATTCATTCCGTAGAGTCCCGGGGACTTGATCCCGTGGAGTTTGTTTTGGTGAATCAGCGCCTAGGAACTCCTTCGCCGCTCCACTGGCGGTCGCAACTGTTAGCGTTGGGTGGATTTAGAGAAGGACTGAGCTGTGCCCAAGAGTATGATTTGCATCTAAGGCTGGCCTGTTCAGGGACGCGATTTCTCCATGTTCCTGAAGTGCTTTATGTTGTTCGGCAGCGTAGGGGAAGTGTTTCAAGTAATTCAATGCGGGTTATTGATCAGCACGAGCAGATATTGCTTGAAGCTTGGGGGTCGTTGGCACAAGCAGGAAAGCTGACTGATCACATTTCGGCAAGTTTTGCGGGAATTTTGGCCACCGATGCCCGTGTCTACATTCGTAATCAGCAATACGATCGGGCTTCGCATTATTTTCAATTGGCAGCGAACTTGCACGAAAATGGGGGAATCGATCGAGCTTATTCGGCACCAGTAAGATGGTTAAGGGCGATCATGGGGGCTGTGACTGCCGAGTGGTTGGTTGGCTCGAAACCCAAAC
>NZ_NPDI01000031.1:0-39000 GCF_002251265.1 Rhodopirellula sp. MGV
CGAGGACTAAGTAGGCGTCAAATCAGCCGTATCCGCGATAGCGAGCGGTTGCGTGTTTTCCCGGGTGCAAACGTCGTTATCTATCGTCGCCGTCGTTCCGAGCAAGGTGACCGATGGGGAACCGACGCTAGCGCGTTCCGGCTAATACAGCCGGCATTCAACCAACTTCTTCAACCGTTCAGAACGTTGCTCGCCTTGCTGATTCGCTTTCAATTCCTCCCGCCAGCGGGCTAAAACGTTCGCGTTTCGACCTAAAAGTGCGCAAAGTTCATCGTTTTCGCCGTCGATGAGGGTAAACCGCCGCCGATATCTGCTGTGGCGTCAAGCTTTAGCGATTGTGACGGTTGTTCCTGTTCATCGCGGCCGATGCCATCGGTACGTTGTCCCTTCCGCGGACCTTGACTCGGGCGAATGCGAACGTTTTGGCTGATCACAACTGCAAGCTCCTTGCTGGCGATGATGCCAGCGACCCGGCTTGCCGTCCCGGACGCGGAACAATCAATCGCGTTTCAGGAAACTGCAACGCTCTCAACGGCGACATCGGCGATCCAGCTCATAAAACCTGGTTGCCCGGTACATCAGGTCCCGGTTCAACCGGTTCTTGCCGATCCGGCACAACGCCCCGCTCAAATGACTGAAGTGGCGTCTGTCAGCGAGTTCGGAATGGGGATCCAACAAGTCGGCTTCGACGAACCGCGTCGCCAGCGGAACGGCGCAGCGACTGAATCCGCCGTGGCACAAACCGTCGCCCAGGTGACGGACCTAAAAGTCGATGAACTGCCGACTGTGGTGTTTGCTGCGGAAGCGACAACGCGGGGTAAAGAACGGCTACCCGTCGTAGCAACCGCTGGCGGCGAAGATCTGATATTGGGTCCCGCCGATTCAAGCGGCGACTTGCGTCCGTTGATGATTCCGGTGTCAGAGCCAACGCAAGCGGAAGGCACCACATTCCAAAAGCACGATGACTTGGTCACCTTGGTTGCGACCGATGCGGACCTGCGTTCGGTGCTACGAATGATCGCTGAACACCACCAACTGAACTTGGTGGTCGGCCCGACGGTCGATGGTCCGGTTACCGTTAGCTTGCGAGGCGCGAGGCTGGACGAAGTGCTTGACGCGATTTTAGGAGTCGCTGGTTTCCATTGGCATCAGCATGACAATTTGTTGTACGTGACCGGCTCCGATGCGGCAGCGTTGGATCCCAAAGTGCAAGGGCGTCGCTTACAGGTTTACCCATTGAACTATGTTGCCGCAGACGATGTCGAAGCGGTGGTCACGGGACTATTGAGCCCGATCGGAAAGTCATTCGTCACCCAGTCGAGTGATACCGAAAAACTGCAAACCCAAGAACTGTTGATCGTCGAAGACAACGAGACCGGACACTCGAGGATTTCGCAGTACCTAGCACAAGTCGATGTCGCTCCGGCGCAGGTATTGGTCGAAGCTCACGTGTTGCAAATTGACTTGGACGACGAGCAACGGCGGGGCGTTGATCTCACCGGGCTAGCGCGAATCGCAGGTGCCCGATTGACGTTGCAGGGCGACGGTTTTGCAAACCGCGAACCAGAGGGACCATCACTGGCGTTCCAAATCGACGGCAATGACGTCGACGGATTGATCGAAGCGATCCATGCCAACACGTCCTCGCGTACTCTCGCATCGCCCAAGGTCAGCGTTGTGAATCGTCAGATGGCTAAGGTTCAAATCGGCCAGCGTTTGCCATACGCCGTCGCGACGACCACCCAAACGGCAACCATTCAAAACGTCCAATTCTTGGATGTCGGCATCGTGCTGGAAGTCACGCCGGTGATCACCGATGATCGCTATATCCTAATGACGGTGTTGCCCAAGATTTCCGGCGGCCGAATTACCGAATCGGGTTTTCCAGAAGAGGACACGACCCAGGTTTCGACCACCGTGTTGATGCCCGATGGTAGCGGCCTGGTAATCGGCGGATTGATCCGTGAAGTGAATGAACAGAGCGACGCGAAAGTACCGGGACTCGGACGCATCCCAGTCGTCAACCGATTGTTCAATCGCCATTCGGCACAGTCACGTCGCAACGAATTGGTTGTCGCGTTGGTCACTCATATTCTTGACGGACCTCGGCCAGTACGCCAGCGAGAATGCTTGGATCTGAACGAAGCGTTGCCGATGCATGCGGCTCAAGAATTGACCGTTCGCTAAACAAGCGTCTTCGGCTTGTGCCGTTTTCGCCCCGACTAAGGCGACGAAGCTGGCGTCAGCTGGATGTGATCTACGGTGATCGCCCCCACGCGTAGACCGGGCGATAATTCATCGCCGCCGGTCAAGATCGTTCCATTCACGAGCACTCGGCGTTTGTTTCCGTCAAAGGCTTCCTCAGAGGCACTGTCAAAAGTACCGTACACCGCATTTACCTTGACTGGCGGGCGTGATTCGGATGCATTTTCAGTGGCAACGACCACGTTCGACTCGACCGGTATTTCCTTCGGCGGGGCTTGCCGAAACAAGTCAATGTCGGCGACTTCGTCCAGATTCACCCGAGTCAGTTCTTTGGGGGCAGAGCGTAACAGCTCGGACATTGGCTGGCTCGTTCGCGGCTTTACTTCGGGCTGTACGCGTGAAACCAGTGCGACCGACGTTGTCCCCGATGATGGGGGTTCCGGTGAATGCTGCGATGTTGTCATCTGCGCATTCACCAACGCCCCAACGAGTAAGACACTGAGCACCACGAGCAAGGCGATTTGCTTCCCGCTCACGGAATTCGCATTAGTGGACATCAACAGTTTCCTTGGGATAAAGTTTGTCTGCGAGTGTACCGGTCGCGGCGATCGGAATTCGAATGGAAACGGTTGCGAGACAGGTCGAATCAGAACGACTCGTGTCACGCCGAAAGCTAACGTCGTGTGTCCAAAAGGGCAGAGGCAATTCGGCGGACCGCTGGATGAAACGACTGATAGCGGGAAACGTGCCAGCGAGTTCGACTTTGGCGTTCCAAACACCGACACGACTTCCACGTTCGAGGACGCCGCGTTGAATCGAGGAAACTTGCACCTCACAGCCTTGTGCCAGTGTTTCGATTGCGACTTCACGCTCTTGCCAATTGATTCTTCGTGGTAACCATGATTGAAGTTCAACGATTTGTCGTTGCAATTCAGCCGCGTCAGCTTTGGCAGCTTCGAAATCGCGTTGCACCTCCCCGCGGCTACCGATCAGGCGAACGGCGGCGACGATATCGGACGTCGAGTCCATCGGAGGCCCAAGGATTGACTGGGGCGAGAACCAACACAGCAAACTGATCGTGAGCAGTGTGCACAAGACGGTCGTGCCAACGAGATGGCAACGCAACGGCGTCCGCAGCCAAGGCAATCGCGTCGAAGGCTCGCTGTCGAACTGGCTGTATCCGAATGGAGAGTTCATGGGATGAGCTTTGCCGAAAGCGGTGTGGCGTTTATCTGGACGAGCGTTTCGGACAATCCAATTTGGGGTGTCGAAAACTGGATGTCGTGTAAGCGATCCGTTTGTTTCAGGTTTGCCTTCCAGGCTGAAATCACGGCCCGATTGTCGACCGTAGCGACAACGGAGAATTCCGCTTTCCCATTGCTCGTTGCCGTGCGTTTCGGATCGTCCGGATCGTTCTCCAGCGGCAACCGAACGGACAGTGATCGTGTTTCGATTGCATAGGGGCTTTCTGCCAAGCTTTGATGAGTCGCGATCGCCAATGTCGCGATGACTTGGGACAAGCTGTCATCTGGCTTCGCGGACTGAACCAGATGCAACCATTGCTGTTTTTCCGCAAGTCGTGCGACCTGATTGGAGGTCAGGCCGCGCAAGGCTTCGACGGGCTGGCTGGCATCCAGAATCTGGCGGTTCTGAAGTTCCAACCGCTTTCGCCCCACCCAGATCGACAAGAGCGATCCGACCGTCAACAGTGTCGCCAGGACCAACCCGATCAGCCATTTGACATAAAAACGCTTCGCGTCTCTCATCAGCCGATAGTCTTCGGGAATCATTTCAAAGTTCTGCCAACCATCGAGCGAATCAAGGCAGTTAACATCGACTCGCTGCTCGGCGAGAGAGAAAGGTGTCACGGTATCAAGCTGTGATCTCATTTGCCGTACCCTCGATTCGAAGCCTTTTCGGCGGCGCATGCCAACGAGAGTGCTGCGGAGAATGTCGCGTCACTCGCCGGCGAATTCTGACTGGTCGGAGTCGGGCGGCGATTCCCGCCGAAACGCCAACGTGCCACGGGGGTGTTGGCGAGTGTGGCAAGTGATTCGTCGACCCCAGGTATCTCCGAGACGGGACCGGCAATCAACAACGGTAGATCCGAAGCGTGGACGTTTTCGTTTCGAGCCGCATAACGACTTGTATTTCGAAACTCGCTCGCGATATCGGACAAATACGGCCGTAGTGCAAATGCATCAAGCGTGACACGCGACCGCGACGTTGCCGCTGAACCGAAGCAGAGCGATTGTCCGGCCACTAGATGTGCGGGCAATCCGGGTAGCGATCGAGCAAGACCCACACCAGTCGCGTGGCGCACGGAGATCAAGGAACCCTGTTCGCCGAGCCATAGAACGCATTGCGCATTGATTTGGGTCAATGCGTAGGCGGAATGCACCATCGCAACCGCATGCGGAAGCATCGTGGAGACTTGGTAGCCGATCGATGACGCGATTTCGAGAACATGGCAGGCGGCCCGGCGGGCGGTCGCGGCGACGACATACTGGTCATCCGAGCCGGGGTGCCCACAGTGAATTCCGGCAAGCGGCCAATGACAAAGGTGTGTGTCACTTCGGAAGATCGAGTTTTGAAATAGTCGTGCACTTCGTATTCGAACCTGACTCAATTCGTGTCCCGGAACCGTTTGGTACTGGGTCCAAGACATCGGCAGTGCAATCGCCGCACGACAATTGTCGCCATCAACGGGTCGCGGCAATCTGTCGATCAGTCGCTGCATCACCTCGCGCAGCCACTCGGACGTCGGTTCCCCATCGATCGGTTGTGGCAACGAGAATCGATCAGCCTGGAGCCATTCGATCTCGCCGCTTCGTCGATAACGCAACCCGGCAACACGGACTTCGGACTCGCCGAGATCGATCCCCACGAATCGAAGACGCTCTCGCTTGATTTTATGGCGACGTTCACGCAGCGACCCTTCACCTATTTTTCTCGGCACGGCCGCATGTGGCAGACCGTCAGCAAGTTGTGGAGAAGCGGTTGGAAGCATCATGATTGATTGGAACGATTCGGACGACGAAACACGTGTACTCGAGTTCGCTGAAAAGGTGATTGAAATCGCTTGAAACGCTCAGGGACCTGGGACCGTTGAGATCTCCAAGAGCGGAAGCATCACGCTCATCACCACACCGGCAACGACAATCCCCATCGCAAGGATGATGGTGGGTTCGAGTGCGATGACAAGGCGTTTGGTTTTGCGACCGCCTTCGGTTTCATAGAACTGGCCGATATCTTCGAGCACCTCTGCGACGCGTCCGGTGCGCTCTCCCGTTGCCATCATCTGCGCCGCTTCGGCTGGTAAAAAGTCAGCGTGAACGAGTGCGTCGCTGGCGTTCAAACCATCGATCAAATTGGCTTCCATTTCCGACAAGAGGTTCCGCCATGCCGGGACCGAGACGGTGTTGCGAGTCAAACGCACGGATTGCAACAAAGGCACACCGCCACCAACCATCGCCGCAATCGTGCGAAAAATCCGGCCGGCAATCAGGGGCCGATAGGCGTCTCTTAGCAGCGGCGCGTAGAGCATCAGGTACCCGACGGCTCTGCGAACGAAGAGATGTTTTCGAAGTAGCGTCAGGCCCCCGACATTGAGACTGGCAACGAGCAGGCCAAGCCCCCAGTGCTGGCGGCCGAGTCGTCCCAAGTCCAACAAGAACTGAGTTGACGGAGGAACGGGTCGTCCCAGTGAATCGAACACTTTGCCAAATTGCGGCAACACGCCCAATACGAGTGCCGCCATTACCACGACGGCTGCGAACACCAAAATCACGGGGTACACAATCGCGCCCAGCAAGCTGGCACGGATTTCCAGTTCGCCTCGCATTCGATCGCAAATGCCAGCGAGTGCCCGTGGGACGTCGCCGGTGGTTTCCGCGGCGGCAATCATGGCGGGCAAAGACCGTGGATAGTACACGCCATGTGTCGCAACGGCGGCGGAGAACGTACTGCCGCTGTGAATCGAATCATGAATCGCGATCAAGGACGCGGCCAAACGATCATCCTTGCAGGTCTCGGCGACGTGTTCGACAGCTTCGGCAATCTCGATCCCGTTTTGCGTCATTACCGCCAGCTGGTTCAGCGACATCAAGACGGCTGAGGGAGCGACACGTGTTAAGTGAATCGAAGTGTTTGCAGAGAGCGTCCCTTGGTTCCCACGCGTTTGTTGGAGATTTACTTGCCTGGACCGGACGTTCCTTGCACCGGTCGCGAGCTCGCTTCGCTGCGTGACCATTCGCCCGCTTGGCGTTGTCGGATCGACATTAGGTTGGGCAAAAACTTTCATGCTGTTAGTCCACCAGCGCGACGCGGCCGACTTCCTCCAAGCTTGTCAGATGCTGTTCGGCAAGACGCAAGCCTTCGCTTAGCAACGTGGCCCCAGAACGCACCGCACGCAGCGATTCGACATCCGCTCCGTTGTTGATCAACGTGCGAATCGCAGGCGTGATCTCGAACAGTTCATACACGCCGGTCCGACCACGATAGCCCGATTCGAAACATTCCGAACACCCGCGGCTACGTGCGAAACCGTGTCTTGAATCGCCTTGATAGTGAAGCTGCTGCAACAGCGCCGCCGACGGGTAATAACTTTCACGACAATTGGTGCAAAGGTTTCGCATCAGTCGCTGAGCCACGACCCCTACAAGGCTGGCGGCAATTTTGAATTCCTCGACGCCCATATCGACCAACCGCGTGATTGCGGTGGCGCTATCGTTGGTGTGTAACGTGCTAAGGACCAAGTGCCCTGTCAGGGCGGCCTGGATCGCGGTTTCCGCAGTCTCGCGGTCACGGATTTCGCCGACCATGATCACATCAGGGTCTTGTCGCAGGATGCTTCGCAGGGCATTTGCGAACGTCATGCCGGAATCCTTGGCGACATGCACTTGATTGATCAGTTCTAGCTGGTACTCAACAGGATCTTCTACCGTAACGACGTTCCGCTCGACGCCTTTGATCAGCTCCATCGCCGAATAGAGCGTGGTCGTTTTTCCGCTGCCGGTCGGCCCGGTGACCAGCACCAACCCGTGTGGTCGGCCCAGCATTCGGCGCAGACGAACGAGCGAGTTCTGCGGGATGCCTAGCTGGTTCAAATCAAACGTTACGCGACCGCGATCAAGGACACGCAAGACCACTTTCTCACCCAGCACCGTGGGCAGTGTACTGACGCGAAGATCAATGTCACGGCGGTTGATTCGCACATGCAACCGTCCGTCTTGCGGCTGACGGTGTTCGGCGATGTCAAGCCGAGCCATGACTTTGATCCGTGAGACGATCGCGGCGTGCATTTCTTTTCGAGGCTTCATGACCTCTCGGAGTGCACCGTCAATTCGAAAGCGGATCGACGTCGACTTTTGTCCGGCCTCAACGTGAATGTCGCTCGCGCCTTGTCGAACCGCCTGAATGATCGCGTAGTTGACCAAGTTGATGACCGGACTGCCTTCGGCCAATTGCCGTGTGTCATGCAAATCCAGGTCGATCGCTTCGGATTCAAGCTCCAATTGCTCGGCATCCAAATCCGCGGTCACCGAATCGACCGCGAAGTCATCTTCGTAGCATCTTGGCAGCAGACGCTCGATACCGGTCGCCAAAGTCAACACGGGGCGAATTCGGCACCCGCTGATATCGGTCAATGCGTCGATCGCTGCCAAGTCTTGCGGGTCGGCCATCGCGACGGTCAATTCGTCGTGGACCCGCATCAATGGCAACACACGGAACCGCTCGGCGTCTTCGCGCGGGACAAGACGGACGGCGGCGGGATCGATCAACCCTTCGCGAAGCTTGACACCTTCCACGTTCAATTGCTTGCCCATGATCGGCAACAAGTCGGCTTCGTCGGCCAACCCGAGTTCGGCGACGACTTCGCCGAGACGTTTGAATCGTTTCTGCTTTAGACGCCCAATCGGATGTGGCCCCTCCTGTGCGGCAAGTGCCTGCAAGCGTTCTTCTTCGCTGGCTTGGTGCGCAAGCGCCGTCTCCAGCTGGTCTTCGCGGAGAATCCCCGCTTCGATCAGTCGTTGCCCAAGCGGCATGAAGTCCCGCACGGAAGTCCAACCCTGGCGAGGATGAACGATCCCGCATTGTTGATCGTTCACCGTTATCGGGCGAGACGCATCAAAGGTTGCTGGCTGGACGGGATTCATGACAACTCGATCGGGCCGACGATGGCAGTTAGAGTGATGTTTGTTGGCTACGCAAAGCTGCCGAGTGCTCGCGTCAAATCAGTAAAGGATTCGATGCGTGCCCCAACACCTGTGATGCGGAGGATGTCCGCACAAAGCTCGTTCACGTTGCACAGTCGAACGCATCCACCGCGGTGACAACACCGTTCGCTTAATTCACTCAGCCACTCCAATCCGGATCCATCGATCAGCGGAGTGTCCGTCAAATCAACGATCACGGCGGGTGTGTTTCCGGTCATGGTTCGCGAGGTCAACTCGTCCAACGGAACGGCGGTCTCTGATCTCAAAGGACCGCTGCTGCGAAGCACATGGACGGCGCCGTGCTTTTCAATTCTTGGAAGCGACGTGTTTGTCATGATCAAATACCGCTTCGTGACTGGCCGCCGATCGGCAACCGCATCGTAAAGGTCGCGCCCTCATCGAGTGCACTTTGCAATTCGACCTCGCCGCCATGCATGCGGACCACTTCGCGGGTGAACGCGAGCCCTAATCCGTTACCACGCATTTGGCTGTTCGCCGCGTTAGTACCGCGGTAGAACTTCTCGAAGACTTTTTCCTGTTCGTCGGCGGCAATCCCGGGGCCGTCGTCTTGTACGACGATCCGGACGCTACCTTCATGAACACCGCAGCGGATCACGATCGCCCCGGCATCGGGAGTGTATTTGACCGCATTGCCGATCAGGTTCACCAAAGCCGCTTGCAGTTTGTCGCGGTCACCAAAGACGGTTGGCAGTTTAGGGGGCAACTCGGTCGTCAGCCGTTGGCCTTTTTGTTCTGCTTGTGCGCGCAGCTGTTCGGTTGCGTATTCGACCATCGGCAGGACTTCCAGTTCGTGCCGGTTTGCGACCATCGATCCGGCTTCTAATTGCCCGACGGTCAGCAGCTGGTCAACGAGTCTTCCTAGTCGATGGGATTCCGAAACAATGATGTTGCAGAATTCTTTTTGTCGCTCGATTTCGAGTTGTTCTTCGGCGGCGAGTGCTTCCGCATAGGCTTGCAAGTTATTCAGCGGGGTACGCAGTTCATGTGTCGCCGTCATCAGAAACTGGTCACGTGATTTAATCGCCAACTCTTGCTGCGTGACGTCTGTCAAAATCCAAGCAAACCCTTCGCCATCTCCAACCCGCCCGTCGAGACGACTACGGGCGATCCGAAGATGCACGCGTTCGCCACCAAGGATCACTTGGTGACGTTCATGGATCATCCGGATATTGCTGATCAGACGATTGCGTTTGGTCAGGATCGCGCTGTCGCCGGTTCTTAGTTTCAACAGGTCCAGCAGATCGCGACCACCATGGTTGGCATGATCGGCCAGTCCGAACAGTGCGCACGCGGGCGGGCTGATGAACAACATCCGACCGTCCAAATCGGTAATCACCCAAGCCGAAGGCAAGCCTCGCATCGCGCGGGCCAGCGTGATCGCTTCCTGGTCGAGCGTCGCAAGTGTGCGCGTCTCGTTGCGAACGCTTGCCGACTCAGCTTCGTGCAGCAATTCGTTCCACGATTCGGTGATCGGATCGTTGCCGATAATCGGACGAGCCGCTTTCCAGCGTTCCGGTTTTCCGACACAGTGGCGAAGTTCCGTTTCGATCGTACGAAGGGTCCGCACCGAACGAATCGAAAACAAACCGCACAGCGCACATACCGCCACGGTGGCAATCCACATCACCGCCGCAAAAGCGCGTTCGTTTGGAAACGCTCCCGATGCGACGCCGCCGATAAGCGCCGAGCATGCGGCAACGAAGAACCAAATGCCGATTCGAGTCGTGATCAGCGGTGGCGTACGAAGCGACGCGATCCCGGCAACGGACGTTCCGGTCGCCGCGTCGCTTTCCGGACTAACCCGAGCGACCGTTTCGTGGATCACATCAGCCATAGAAGCTGCCTAGCGTTGACGCGGCAAAACTGGGCGGCGAGTAGACTTGGTGAGGAAAGGCGGGGATCGACTTGCCGCGAGATTGCAGATTTCGAACGATCAAGTCACGCAATTGACGCGGACTAAATGGCTTGTGCAGGACGTCGACCAAATCGAACTCCTTCCGCAGTTGCTCGCTGTCAATCTCGAACCCTTTGGCCGTACACAAGACTGCCGGGACGTCATTGGGCGGAGCGAGTGATCGGATCGCGCGCAGCAATTCGATGCCTTCCAAGCGAGGGACTTGGTAATCGGTAACGAGAAAATCAATGTTCCCCTCAAGCAAACGTGCCAAGCCGGATTCGCCATCGGCAACCGTTTCGACACGGAGGCCTGCTTTAGAAACCGTAAAGCTGAGCACCCGCCGGAAAACGGGGTCGTCTTCGATGATCAGGACGGTTGGTGTGGTAGGCAGCGATTTCATGATGCTCAACTACGGTGGCGATGACGTTGGCGATGCGACAAAGGAATTCGACTTACCAGTCCTTGCCAACGTCTGAGCCGGTCGGATCGAGGTTCAGTTTCAAGCTGCCGTTGTGTGGCTTGTACGCCCAACCGTTCGTCGCATCAGGCGCGGGAATCACGGGTGCCGATGTCGTCGTCGTGTCGTAGTAAACGCCGCTTAACCCACTGACCGGGCCAATCGAAGGCGACGGGAACGGGCCGTTCAACATGTCGGACAAAACCGTTTGCAGTTCGCCGTTGACTGGATACTGTCCGGCCTGGGCGCGATACATTTCGATCGCATTGCGCAACACCGCGAGTTGCTGCCGGGTGGTGTTGATCTCTGCTTGCTCAGCAGTCGTAAACATTCGAGGAGCGGCAACCGCAGCAATGATTCCCAAGATCAAAATGACGATCACCATCTCGATCAGTGTGAATGCTTGACGTCGAATTCGATTCATCAACCTAATGCCCTAAATGTTTGATTGCTGTGGGGATGGCCCTGAACACGCGGCCAAGCCATCTGCCGCCTGGGGCGGCGTCTCAAGATTCACCAAAAGCTAGGACGGAAAAATTTGTCGCAAGTTGTCCTTTGCAGAAATCAAGTTTTTTCGCCCACTCTGCAGTGGGTGTTGACGGTTTGCATTCATGAAAATCGTTCTAACCGGCTTAAGGTGGCGATCGGGCGACAAGTGTTGCGGCCATGAAACGCCCCTGTCGTTTCAAAGCAACGCAGATCCGTCGGGGCGACCAGCGTTGCCACACAGTCGATTTCTTTTCCGAATAGCAGCAAGTCGTTTTGGGCCGGGGGAATTTGCGGTCTGACAACAATCTGACCGGCGAAGTGGTTAACCTGCGAGAGAGAAGATCGCGTCCAGGCGGCTCGTTCGGAACTGGATTTGCGACTGTTGGATGGTGACCGCGTTAATGACTACTGCCATGGAGCCTTACTCACTCGTGAACGACCAGCCACGCCCCCTCTGGATCATCGTGTTTGCAATTCTGATGGCTTGCGTCGCATTGCGAGTCCGTTCCGAACAACGTGCCGCCGAGGGACCGGCAAGCATAAACGGTGAGGTTCAGCGTCAAGTTGCTGAGTACTAACTCACGTGGTGGTTCGGTGTGATGCCACCAGCACAGCAATTCACGCACCCCAAACGAGTGATCGCAGGTTGAGTGATCGCAAACCAGCGAGATCGGAGCGGTCATTGCCACCGCCGGAGAGGTTCGCGATCAGTGCGGCAGGGGTTGGTATTCGATGCTCGCTGGCAACATGATCTGGGACCGAACGGTCGATCATTCCGGTTGGGAAACCTGGGCTTATTCGGCGGTTAAATGGCCCGCGAGACCGCTTCTGGGAAGGCCATTCAGGCCCCGTTCTTGGTTGACACTTCTAGGACAGATCAGTAAGTTGACTTCTCACAGCACTGGTACACGCAGATGCCCGGTCCTGCCAAAAGGTCCGGGTTTCTTTTTTGTCACACAGGTTCAGATTTCGACGTCGCGGGTTGGGATTGCGCACGACGCGCAGCGGATGGGAGAGCTCATTGGTTGGCGGAGTGCCCAACATTTGGCGACCAAGCCGAAGGCTGGCGAACTGTCGTTGCCGTGATTTGAATTTGTATTCCGCTCATCTCGTCATTCGTTGGTCAGGAACGTCAACAGAACTATGAACCCACAAGACATCCTGCGTTACGTCGACTCGCTACACCGCGAGAAGAATATTGACACCGAACTGGTTTTCGCAGCGATCGAAGCGGCTTTGCAAACCGCTGCGAAGCGACAGTACGGTGAAGACGCCGATCTCGTGGTCCGACTCGACCGCGACAACGGACGCATCAACGCGACGTTGGATGGCGAAGCATTGGGTGACGATCAGATCGGCCGAATTGGCGCACAAACCGCCAAACAGGTGATCATCCAGAAAGTCCGCGAAGCCGAACGTGACTCGTTGATGTCCGAGTACCGCGAACAAATCGGCGAGATGGTCGCCGGAATCATCGGCCGCGCCGATGGCGGCGTCGCGACCGTCAACCTGGGTAACGTCGAGGCAATTCTGCCACGCAGCGAACAGATCCCACACGAAACCCTGCATGCAGGCGAACGCGTTCGGGCGGTCGTTTTCGAAGTCAAATCGGCTGGCAACCGCGTCCGTGTCGTACTCAGCCGGACCCGGCCGCAATTGGTGCAGCGACTGTTCGAACAAGAGATTCCTGAAATCAGCGAAGGCGTCATCGCGGTTAACTCGATCAGCCGCGAACCGGGTTACCGGAGCAAGGTCGCCGTCAGCAGCGAAGATTCCCAAGTTGACCCGATCGCCGTTTGTGTCGGTTATCGCGGCAGCCGGATTAAAGCGGTTCGCGAGGAACTTGCGGGTGAACACATCGACGTCGTGCGATACAGCGATGACCCCGAGGTGCTGATCCCCAACGCCTTGCAGCCCGCCGAAGTTGAACAGGTCCTGCTGTGCGATTTGATTGGCCGGGCGATCGTGCTGGTCCAGGAAGACCAACTCTCGCTCGCGATCGGCCGACGCGGCCAAAATGTCCGTTTGGCCAGCAAACTGTGCGGCTGGGACATCGAAATCATGACCGCCGGCGAGCTGGAAGAACAAATCGAACGCGCCGTCATGGCCTTCAGCCAACTCGAAGGGATGACGCCTGAGATTTCACAAGTTCTCGTTGAGCAGGGTTATTTGTCTTATGACGATCTGTCCGTGATCGAGCCGGACCAGTTCATGGAAATGAGCGGACTGACCGCCGAACAGGTGGATTACATCGTCGATATGGCCGAGCAAAAGGCAGAAGAAGCCGAAGAAGCGGCCGCGATCGAACGCCAAGCTCGACGTGAGCAAGAACGTGGCGGCGGAAACAGCGCACCGCCCGCACCCGTGGCTGAGGAAGAAACTGGTCCAGAAGCGGGTGATGAAGTCGCCGAGTCGGGAGACGAAGCGGTTGACGCTCAAGTCGACGCCGCGATGCAAGAAGCCGAACTAGAAGACGGTGAGGCCGTCGCAGCGGACCACGTCCCCGCCGATACCGAAGTCGAAGAGGTCGACGAAGTGCAAGAACCTGTAAATGCGGAGGCCGAAGCCGCTGCCGAAGAACCCGTTTCAGCTGCAGACCCGGTCGCCGAACCGGATGCGGACGAGGCGGAGGCAGCTAAGCCGCAGCAGGAGAGTTAGCCTCTACATGAACGTTCGTTCGGCAAAGTCACTCGAGTACAGGAATTGATCCCCTCTAGCTGGCTGTTGAGACGTTCAGGAAGGCTTGAATTGGTCCATTGGACCGCGATTCATGGCAATGATCGCCTAGGGGAATGAAAAAGTCAGTTGAAATCCGACTTTGCCCCCAGGTCGGACCTCTTGCCGAACGCCGTTTTTCGCTATCCTTTGCGAATCTGGCGGGCCACGGCGAAGATGTTCGGCGTGGCTCGACTACTTAATCAAGAGACGACAAACCTTCCGGGCCCTCATCCGGGACTGACCGTGTGGTCAGCACCTGGGCCGCGAATTGCTCGCCGTGTATCGGTGAACAATGTTCGCAATGCCGGCCGATGGAGGAGAGTTTTATGTGACTTAGAGAATACTAGGAACGAGAGACCGTTAGGCGAATCAAGGCGGTCGGTTCCACTCAAATTTGACAGGATTTTCACCCCGTGGCAGCACGCATTTACGCGCTCGCAAAAGAATTAAATCTCGATAGTAAAGATCTGGTTGATCTCGTTAAAAAAGTTGGAATCACCGGCAAGGGCTCGGCATTGGCTAGCCTTACCGATGACGAAGTCCAACGCGTGCGCGAACATCTAAGTGGAGCATCGGCGCCAGCGAAGCCGGCCGCTCCTTCTGCAACTGACGAAGCGAAACGAGCTCCCGTTGCCGTTCGGCAGTCGGTCCGCACTGAACGTCGGCCGTTGAATATCGACGCCGGCGCACGTAGCGGTGCCCCCGCACCCAGCGAACCAGCCAAGCCCGTACGGAACGACTCGAAAGTGCGACCTGAGCCAAAACTCCGTGCACCAGCACCGCTCCCGCCAGTTGACGACGCACCCGAGGCACCTGAGCCGACACCAGCACAAACGCCCGATGTGCGTTTGCCAGCCGGCAGCCGTAACCGCGGCGGTGGACTCTCCGGTCGCGTTGCACGCTCCGGCGGCGACGGCCCTAAACCGACCAAGCCACAACGTGGCAGCGAGTCGGGTCGCCCAAGCGGTCCGCCAAAATCCGCACCGAAATCGGGCGGAAGCTCGCAACCGCCGCAGCGAAAGGCACCACAATCGCCTTCGCACAACAAGCCGACCTCCCAGCCGAGCGCGGCGCCACGCAGTGCCAAACCTCAGCAACCGCGGTCAGGTCAGTCACAGCCACCACGGCAACCGCAGCAACCTGCCGCGCAGCAGCCACAACAACCTCCACGCCCCGCCGAGCGCGCCAAAATGCCGCTCGCCGCAGTTCGCGGAAACCGCCTTGGCGGCACCGGACGTGTCCGTTCTTTGGACCAACGACCGGCCACCGGAAATGGCGACGACCAGAAAGGTGGTGACAAGCCGAAACGGCGTGAGCCACGGATCTCCGTGAACCTCGCATCCCTGCCGGATGCCCCCAAAGAGGTAACACCGAAATCGGATGACAAGGTCAAGGCACAAAAGCCGGACATCAAGCTCAGCCCCGATTTGATCGCCGGCCACAAGCAAGGTGTCAAAGCCCCACTGGACAAACTCGCCGCAGAATCTGCCGAGTCGAAGCGTGGAACAACAAACGCTCCCGCTTCGAAACGCGGTGGCCTGTCCGGGTTTACCGATAAAGGCAAACGTGGACGCGGCGGAACCGAAGAAGAAGAGGGTCAACGCCGTAAGGGACTGGCCGGAATGGCCCGCGCCCGAGCCGATCGCGGAGGCCGTCGTGGCCGGGGCGGATCGGAATTGTCCCGCTACTCGCGTGAAGACGGACGTGGCCAGCGTCGGACGCTGCAACACCGTGGCACCAACACCGCCGCGCCTCGTAAAGAGCCGGTGCAAATCGAACTGCCATGTACCGTTCGAAGCTTCTCCGAAGCCGCCAGTGTTCCTGTCGCCAAGGTTCTCAAGTCGATGATGACGATGGGAATCATGGCCAACATCAACGCCGAACTTGAGTTCGAGACGGCTGAAATCATTGCCGCAGAACTTGATCTCGAGCTGCAGCTGAAAGAATCGGAAACGCTAGAAGACGAGCTGATCACCGAAATCGAAGGCCAGGTCGATGATCCGGATTCGTTGGTTTCGCGACCGCCAATCGTGACCTTCCTCGGTCACGTTGACCACGGGAAAACCAGCTTGCTGGATTACCTGATCGGGATCAATGTCGTCAGCGGCGAAGCTGGCGGTATCACCCAACACATTCGTGCCTACACCGTCGACAAAGACGGCCGCAGCGTCACGTTCGTCGATACCCCCGGTCACGAAGCGTTTACCGAAATGCGTGCCCGCGGTGCGAACGTCACCGACATCGCTGTGCTGGTTGTCGCGGCGGACGACGGCATCATGCCGCAAACCGAAGAAGCGATCAGCCACGCCAAGGCGGCCGGGGTCCCAATCGTCGTCGCGCTCAACAAGTGTGACTTGGAAGGCGTCGATCCGAACCGTGTCCTAACGCAACTGACCGAACACGAGTTAACACCCAGCGAGTGGGGCGGCGACGTCGAAGTTGTCCGCACCAGTGCCCTCACCGGTGAAGGCATGGATGAATTGCTGGAAGTGTTGCTGACGGTCGCCGAAATGAATGAATACTCGGCAAACCCCGATCGCGACGCACTCGGTGTCTGTTTGGAAGCCGAGCAGCAAGGCGATCGCGGTGTTGTCGCGAAAATGGTCGTGCAAAACGGTACCCTCCGTGTCGGCGATATCGTCGTCTGCGGTCCGACTTACGGTCGCGTGCGTGCAATGAGCAACACGTTGACTGGCGAGTCGCTCACCGAAGCAGGACCGAGTACGCCGATCAGCGTCATGGGGATGGAATCGCCGCCCGGTGCGGGTGACCGCTTCCACGTCTTGGATGACATCGCCGACGCTCGCGAAATCGCCGGCCAACGCGCCGCGGCAAGCAGCCGTCAGTCGCTGTCCGGTACGACAACCAAGGTCTCCTTCGAAAACTTCCAATCGATGCTTCAAGAAGGTCGCTTGGGACAGTCCGAAGAGAAGGTCAAGCTGAACGTGATCATCCGCGCCGATGTGAAGGGTTCACTCGAAGCGATCGACAAAGAACTGAGCAAGTTCGAACATCCCGAAGTCGAAATCAAAGTTCTTCAGCGCAGCGTCGGCGGCATCACACTGGCGGACGTCACGTTGGCAGACGCTTCGGATGCAGTTGTGCTCGGCTTCAACGTCATCCCTGACGACCAAGCCCGCAGCTTGGCTGACGAACGCAAAGTCGAAATTCGACGCTATGACGTGATCTACAAGCTGACCGACGACATCAAAGCGATGATCGAAGGTCGCTTGAAGCCCGAAGAAAGGGTTGTCGACCTTGGCCAAGCTCTCGTCAAGCAAGTCTTTTCGATCAGCCGCGTCGGTACAGTCGCCGGTTGCTATGTCACCGCCGGTTCGATTCAACGTGGATGCCGGATTCGCGTTTACCGCGACAGCCGTTTGATCGGCGATTACGGTTTGGATTCGCTTCGTCGGATCAAAGAAGACATCAAGGAAGTGCCGCGTGGAATGGAATGCGGTATCCGTCTTCAAGGTTTCAACGACATCAAACAGGACGATATCCTGGAAGCCTACCGAATCGAAGAAGTCGCGCGAACGCTCGACTGATTCATCCAGGCAAGCCCATCGGACAATCGCCCGCCGCCGACCACACGGTCGCGGCGGGATGTTCGCTTGAGTTGCCTTCCTTTTCCCGTCCCTCCATTCCCCTTTCCATCTTTCTGCTAGGCTGATTGTGACCAGTCGTCGACTGCTAAAAGCTGCCGAAGCGATTCGCGAAGTCGTCGCCTCGGCCATCCTTACTGAACTACGTGACCCACGTGTCAAAGACGTCACCGTTATCGGTGTTGAAGTCTCTCCTGACATGCGTGAAGCCAAGGTTTCTGTCAGCGTTATGGGTGATGAAGCCCAGAAACAACGCTCGCTGACAGGTCTGCAGCACTCTGCCGGCTTTTTGCAATCTAAAGTTGCAAATCGGATCGACACTCGATTCACGCCCAAATTGCAATTTGAACTGAACCGTGGGATGGAAAATGCCATGGTCGTCGGCGAATTGCTGAACAAGATTCGCCGTGAACGCGATGAGCCCGACGCAGAAGATTCCGAAGAATTCGACGACGACGTCGCGATCGATGACGAGTCTGATTCGCCCAATACAGATGCGAATTAACGAGGTGTTCGACCAACCGCTGTGGCTCGGGTAATAACGCGAGTGCAGTCCAGATCGGATTGACGACACGAGATCTCCTTCGCAAACCGCGATCCGCCCCATCAAGATTTACAACACGACGACGATCGCGGCGACACCCAACGCCTGATCGATACATTCCCGCTCAAACTAGAAACAATGGCCGCAAGTAACCGCGCGAAACTGATTGCGAAGCTGCACAGCGAGCTTAAAAAACGTTATTCGACGCCTCCGTCACAGCCGTCTCGGCCGCTCCTCGAGCACATCCTGTACGCAGCGTTGTTGCAAGACGCACCCTATGAACTCGCTGACGAAGGCTTGGCGAAGTGCGAGCAAGAGTTCTTTGACTGGAACGAAGTTCGTGTCACGACCGTGACCGAGCTGACGCAAGTCCTCTCCGGAATGCCGGACCCACCAAAAACCGCACGTCGCTTGAAGGACGTGTTGCAGGCCGTGTTCGAAGAGTTCTATGCGTTCGACCTCGACCACCTGAAAAAAGAAAACTTGGGCAAGGCGGTCGCGAAGTTTGAAGCGATGCCCGCGATGACGCCCTTCATTTTGAGCTACACCGTCCAGCACGGTCTCGGCGGACACTCGATCCCAATCGATTATGCCGCGATGGTCATTATGTTGGCCACCGGAATCGCCAGCCAAGCCGAAGCCTCCGCCGGAAAGGTCCCCGGACTCGAACGTGCGGTCCCCAAGAGCAAAGCGGTCGAGTTCTCCGCACTGCTTCACGAGGCTGGTGTCGCACTGATGGCCGACCCCAAAGACAAGGAAGCTCGCGGGTTACTCGATTCGGTCGAAAAAGGTGCTGCCGAAAAATACGACGAATGGGAAGCCAGCAAGAAGGCTGCGATCCGTCGAGTGAAACGCCGACGCAAGGCTGAAAAAGAAAGCGAAGACACCGTAGAAGGTGAGGAAGCGAAGCCCGCAAAAAAGTCGTCTAAGCCCACTTCCGATTCAGGGGCGAAGACCAAGAAAGAAGCGGTAGCAAAGAAGTCGGAATCGGAATCCGACGAGAAAGACACCAAGAAAGCTTCACCGAAAAAGTCGGCTAAGAAAAAGGCGACTGCCGACAAAGCGGCAGAGGCGGAAGAAGCTGACGAGTCCGCGGCGGCGAAAAAGAAAACGTCCAAAAAGACAACCAAAAAGGCTGCCGGTCGCAAGCTTTCCAAGCGGAAGCCACGTTAATTTGGATTCGAAAGTACTGTAGGCAACACGTTACATTTTTTGATTCGGTTCAATCATGGCAGGTCATTCCAAGTGGGCGAACATCCAGCACCGTAAAGGACGTGTGGATGCGGCCCGTGGGAAGTTGTGGAGCAAGCTGAGCAAGGGGATCATCATCGCTGCACAGTCGGGCGGCGGAGACCCCAGTTCGAACTTCAAGCTGCGCAAGGCAATTGACGACGCGAAAGCCGTCAGTATGCCCAAGGACAACATTGAACGAGCCATCAAGCGCGGAACCGGTGAACTGGACGGCGGTCGCGTCGAAGAAATCGTCTATGAAGGCTATGGCCCCGGCGGTGTTGCGATCATGTGCGAAAGCCTGACCGACAACCGCAATCGAACTGCTCCAGAACTGCGGTCGATCTTCTCAAAGCTCGGCGGCGAACTTGGCAAGACCGGGTGCGTGTCGTATCTGTTCGACCGCAAAGGCTTGTTCGTTTTCGATGCCTCCACAGTCGATGAGGACCAAGTCACCGAAGTCGCCCTGGAAAACGGCGGTGAAGACGTCGAAAGCACTGACGACGGAAAGCTGCAGGTGACCACGTCGCCGGACGATTACCAAAGCTTGGCAGAAGCTTTCGAGGCAGCCGAGTTGGTCCCGGAAATGAAAGAGATCAGCCTGATCCCACAGACGACCGTCGAAGTCGACGTCGAAACCGGCAAGAAGGTCATGCGGTTGCTTGAACAACTCGACGACCACGACGACATCCAGAACGTCAGTACCAATCTGAACATCACCGACGATCTACTAGCGGAAGACTAGAACAGCTTTCGCGACTGCCAATCAACGAAGCCGTTACGGTTCCGTCCCGTCATCGGTAGTGGACGAAGCGATGAGCCCCTGGGCCATGGAATAGCCAACCAGCTCTCATCGCCTGAATGCGCGGTTTCTGAAAAGACCGACGTGATTGCAAATTGGGAATTGGGGCGAGGAGCAAGTAGGTGTCAAATCAGCCGCATTCGCGATAGCGAGCGGTTGTGTCTCCGCAGGGTAAAACGGCGTTATCCGCCGGGCTACGTGCACCGAGCAGGGTGACTGATAGGGAACCGACGCTAGCGCGTTCCGGCTAATGGGTGGACGAACCGATCAGTCCCCGGGCCATGGCATAGCCAACCAGCTCTCACCGCCTGAACGCGTGGTTTCTGAAAAGACCAGCGTGATTGCAAATTGAACATTGCAAATTTGGAATTGGGTGTGTGAACCGAGGATTCGCAATCAACTTAGCCGATACGCGCTAGCGTCGGTTCCCAATGATCACCTGGTCCCGGCCGAAACGAGAATCGCCTAAAGGCTAGACTCCAGCGGTTTGGGTAAAGCGCATGAAAAACGCAGCGACGAAAATTTGTTTCGCCGCTGCGTTTCGCTCAACTTCTATTCCGTTGGATCAGCTGCAACCCATGCTGGCACCACAGTTGTGGCACAGGTAGCAATTGCCGTTGCGAACGGTGATGCTGCCACAGTTATCACAGCTTGGGGCATCGATTTGGAACCGTGCGAACTGCTCTTGGCGGTTGTCCTCTTTCTTGGACGAACCGTTGCTGCCGTTGCCATTGATGCTGGCCAACAAACCGGCTCGCTCGTTGGTTGCGATCGTTGATTCGACGGTCGCGACTTCCGCACTGTTACCGGAATTGACCGAGTCGTTGCTTGGCACATGGCCGTTCGCTGGCATGCTGTCGTCATTGCTCATGAACGTCAGTCCCAACCAGCGAGCAATGTAGTCCACGACACTCTTGGCGATGCGGATGTCTTTGTTGCTGGTATGGCCCATCGGTTCGAACCGGGTGTGGCTGAACTTATTGACCAGGACTTCCAATGGAACGCCGTACTGCAACGCAATCGACAGGGCAGTCCCGAAGCTGTCCATGATACCGCCGACCGTCGACCCTTCTTTGGCCATCGTGATGAACACTTCGCCGGGACGTCCGTCGGGGTATTGGCCGACGCAAAGGTAACCTTCATGACCAGCGATGGTGAACTTGTGCGTGATACTGGTACGCGTATCGGGCAGACGTTCGCGACGCGGTTTGTAAACGATCTTTTCAACCGTCTTGGTAACGACTTTCGTCTCAGTCTTGGTCGACTTCCCTTCGTCCGACTTCGTGTTCAGCGGTTGCGACTGTTTGCTGCCGTCGCGGTAAATCGCGATCGCTTTCAGCCCCAATTCCCAGCCCCAGTAGTACGCATCGGCGATATCGGCCGGTGTGGTGTCGTGAGGCATGTTGACCGTCTTGCTGATCGCACCTGACAAGAACGGTTGAGCGGCCGCCATCATCGTCACGTGGGCACGCCACGAGATGCTGCGGATACCATTTGCAGGCGTGAACGCACAGTCGAACACGGACAGGTGCTCGGCTTTCAATTCCGGTGCACCTTCGATGGTGTCGTTGACATCGATGTATGCCAAGATGACTTCGATTTGCTCGGGGGTGTAGCCCAAGTGGCTGAGTGCTGGTGCGACCGTCTGATTGACGATCTTCAGCATCCCGCCGCCGGCGAGCTGTTTGTATTTCACCAGTGCGATGTCTGGCTCGATGCCAGTGGTATCGCAATCCATCATGAAGCTGATCGTTCCGGTCGGCGCCAAAACGGTGGCTTGGGCGTTACGGAAACCGTAGCGTTCGCCGATGTCCAGCACGTCATCCCACAACTTCTTCGCGGCCTCTTTCAATTCCGCTGGGCCGTCCTCGTCGATCTCGTTGGCAGCGTCGCGGTGCATCCGCATCACGTTCAACATCGGCTTTTCGTTCTCGGCGTAGTCATCGAACGGTCCGACAACGCCAGCCATTTCGGCGCTGGTGCGGTTGGCTTCGCCGTGCAGCAGCGAGGTCAACGACCCACACAGACCGCGAGCGGCCTTCGAGTCGTACGCCAAACCACGCGACATCACCAACGATCCCAGGTTGCTGTAACCGAGTCCGAGTGGGCGGAAGCGATGGCTATTGCGAGCGATCGGCTCGGTCGGATAGCTAGCGTGGTCCACCAAGATTTCTTGGGCGATGAAGAACAAGCGAGACGCAGCGCGGAAGCGTTTGACGTCGAACGATCCGTCGCGGTTGGCGAACTTCATCAAGTTGATCGACGCCAGGTTACATGCCGTGTTGTCCAAGAACATGTATTCCGAACAAGGGTTCGACGCATTGATCGCGCCGCTGTTCGGGCAGGTGTGCCACTTGTTGATCGTCGTGTCGTACTGGACGCCGGGGTCGCCACAGTGCCAAGCACACTCTGACATCTTGTTGAGCAGTTCTTTGGCATCGTAGGACGGCGGATCGCCAGCCACTTTGTCGGTGACCCAACGGGTTTGCCAACGCTTGCCTTCGCGAACGGCTTCCATGTAGTCGTCAGTGACACGAACCGACAGGTTCGCATTTTGGAAGCACACGCTGCTGTACGCTTCGCCATTGAAGTTCGAATCGTAGCCTTCGCGGATCAATGCGTGCGCTTTCTTTTCTTCCGACCATTTGCACTCGATGAATTCAAGAATATCTGGGTGCCAGACTTTCAGCGATTGCATCTTCGCGGCGCGACGTGTCTTGCCACCGCTTTTCACAACACCGGCGATCGAGTCATAGACCCGCATGAAACTGAGCGGCCCCGATGGTGTTCCGCCGCCGGAGAGTTTTTCTTTGCTTGACCGGATCGTCGACAAGTCAGTTCCGGTACCCGATCCGAACTTGAACAACATCGCTTCGGCACAAGCCAAACGCATGATGTCTTCCATGTTGTCGCCAACCGCCTGGATGAAGCACGCGCTTCCCTGGGGGAACTCGTAGGGGTTCTCAGGTTGGAAGGTTTCGCCTTCGGTGCGATCCCAGGCCCAATTGCACTTTGCCCCGGTAACACCGTATTGGTGGTGCAGACCGACGTTGAACCAAACGGGGCTATTGAACGCACCGTGCTGGTGCAGACACAACCAGGTCAGATCGCGGTAAAAATTTTCGCCGTCTTCAGGCGTATCAAAGTAACCGTCTGCCAAACCCCAGTCAGCGATGGTACGCGTAACACGGTGAATCAACTGGCGGACCGAACGCTCGCGTTCGTCAGTGTTCTTGGGGTCGCCGTAGAAGTACTTGCTGACGACGACGTTGGTGGCCAGCTGCGACCAAGTGGTTGGCACTTCGCAGTTGTTCTGTTCGAACAACGCTTTGCCGGATTCGTCTTTGATCGCCGCGCTGCGGATTTCCCACTGCGCAGTATCGAATGGCGTCTTGCCATCGGCCGGGCAAAAGGTGGGCTCGACTTTCAATCCGGGGCGATCCCCGCGCAAGGTCGTACCAAAGACCTCGGTGGCGTATTGAACGCCGTGTTGGTTGTTGACCTTCTCCAGGGCTGCATCGCCCCCACTCGCCGCACGTGAACTTTCGGGAAGAACAGTAGCCATCGTTTGATCAAACTCCGTGAGTCGTCCGTGGGACCAAACACAATGTACGTCTCAAAAGGTCGCCGGCGCAAGAGAGAAGTTGCGGATGCCAACGACAGGAGACGTCGGTTTGGTCCGTCCTAAAAATGAGGGGAAACAACAAGACAATCTGTCACGTCTGCCCACCGAGAACGCCGTCGTGAAAGCGGCATAGAACCCCCTAAAGGATCCATCCCTTTTCGCGAACCTTCCAAGTTGGCCAATCGCTTAAAACCATCAATACCAGAAATGATGTCACTACCGGTAGGGATATTTTGGCTGACTGCCACTATATGTGGGCGACGCGAGGAATCTTAGGCATTGCTTGCGAACTGTCAAACTGATTCTTTCTCAGTGCCTAAGTCCCGATGCAACAATGGGTTAAGCCATTGATAGCAAAATGAGACGGACTACGGTCAGAAGTGAGAATTTGACGTAAACCGTGTTCCTGTGAAGGGTTAGTGAAGTTTTCCGATGTCAAATACGGCGACTGTGGGAAAGATGTCAGCGAGGAAAACTTTTTCGCCGACGATTTCGCAACGGAGGTTTAGGCAAAATGCGACGAATGGATCAAAACCACGAAGTTTCCGCTTCCAAACCGTGCTTTTGAATGCTGCTGGAATGCGCGAGTGACTGCACAATGAAGCAGCAGCTACGTCGCCAAACACTTGAATTACAGCGTTCTCGAGCACTTCGCCCAATGGATACAAATTCTGTTCCAAACCTCGGACTGATTCGCACCGAACTTGCCAACGAGCGGACGATCTTGGCGTACTTGCGCACATCGATCATGTTGATCGGTACTGGGATCAGCTTGGTAAAGTTCCTGGTCGTGACCCGAGACCTCGTGCTGATTGGTTGGGCACTGATCGCTTTGGGGGGGATGGTTGGCCTGATTGGAACCGTTCGCTACTTTCGGCTCCGTCGGCGTCTGAATCGGTACCGCGAGCAGACGGAGTAAGCAGACCGTGTCGACGAGACCTCGCAGCGGGATTGCCACGTTCCATGATTGGACGCCGGACGCTTTACTTGAGCCAAACGGGCTGCCACAGCCTGCAGAACCGCACCCTCGAAACGCTTTGTGGAGAAGTCTGACGAGTGTTTCGATAACACGACGAGCAATGACTTAAACCGTCAGGCGTTATAATTCAGTTCGAAACGCACTGAGTTCGCGACGTACTGCGTATACAACACTGGGATCGAACACCATGCCCGCGCCACAAACGGCTGACGAGATCGTGGCTGACAAATTTTTGGAAGTCCGCGCCAAGCTATTGGAAATTGCGGCAACGCTTGACCGAGTCGATCGGGCGTCTGCCGATTCTTCGCTGTCCGACGAAGCCGCACACCGGCGTGATGCCCTGCAAAAAGGGATCGAAATCATCGCGTCTGAAGGAAGCGACCGGGCCGCGCGATTGCAAATGCTTTACTCGCGCGAGTACCAACCGGGCTGGCGAGAAACCTTCGGCATGAAATCGTCCTGATCGGCGGGGTCAGCTTCAGAGCGACCGCGATTATTCGTTCCACGTTTCCAATTCCCAGTCTCCATCCAATTCCCAGTCTCTGCGTAGCGACCTCAACCGCTTGCGACTGAACCCTGCCCGTTGACCTGTTGGCGCCGACGTCTGAGACGGATTGCCGACCCGCGGGCATCACACTTTCACCAACGCCCACCATCGGCCATGGACTACATCGATCCACACATCCACATGGTTTCCCGCACCACCGACGACTACGCAACGCTTGCGAGGATGGGGTGTGTGGCGATGAGCGAGCCGGCGTTTTGGGCTGGCTACGATCGTGGCAGTGTCGACGGTTTCCGCGACTACTTCCGGCAGCTAACTGAAACCGAACCGGCACGTGCGGCACAGTACGGGATTCAGCACTACACGTGGCTGTGTATCAATGCGAAGGAAGCCGAAAATGTCGAGCTGTCGCGTGAAGTGATCAAAATGATCCCAGAGTTTCTCCAGCGGCCCAACGTCTTGGGCATCGGCGAGATCGGGCTAAACAAAAACACGAAGAACGAAGCGACGATCTTTGCCGAACACGTCGACTTGGCGGTCACGCATCAAGAACTGATCCTGATTCATACGCCGCACCTGGAAGACAAATACCAGGGCACGAGAATGATCCTGGACATGTTGTGCGACGACTCACGCGTCACCCCCGACCGTGTTCTGGTCGACCACGTCGAAGAACACACGATCAAGGAAGTCTTGGATCGTGGCTTTTGGGCCGGCATGACGCTTTATCCCGTCACCAAATGCACGCCGCAGCGTGCCGTCGACATGATCGAAATGACCGGTGGCGAACGTCTGATGGCGAACTCCGCCGGTGATTGGGGACCGAGCAAACCAACGGCGGTGCCCGACCTGATTTTCGAAATGCGCCGGCGTGGTTTGAGCGAGTCGTTGATCAAGAAGGTGGTCTATGACAACCCGCTCGAATTCTTTGGCAAAAGCAAACGCTTCAAATTTCAACCGCGACAGTAGTCCGAACAACACCTGGTTGCAGAGCGCGATGATCGCGCCCTGCGATAGGCAAATCAAGCACGGCGTTGTGGGGGCGCTAGGGTGAAAGGGGAATCGAAAGCGAACGCGTTCTCGACATTTGGTGGTGTGTTCACACCCTGCGTGTTGACGATCCTTGGCGTGATCATGTTCCTGCGGTTTGGCTATGTGGTCGGCCAAGCAGGATTGATGGCGACGTTGGTGATCGTTCTTGGCAGCAAACTGATCACGACGCTAACCACACTGTCATTGTCGGCGATCGCAACCAACACCCGTGTCGAAGGCGGCGGGGCGTACTTCTTAATCAGCCGCAGTTTGGGTCCCGAGTTCGGCGGGGCAATTGGGTTGGTGTTTTTCACTGCCCAGGCGTTGTCGGTCGCGATGTATGCGATCGGTTTCACCGAAGCGTTGATGGTGATGTTGCCGGAGGGCGTGTCACCGGTCTTGGTCGCGTCGATCACCAATCTGGCAGTCGCGATTTGCGTTTGGGTAGGCGCCGGCTGGACCATCAAAATTCAATTCGTGATTCTGGCTTGCGTCGTCGCATCACTCGGTTCGTTTTATCTTGGGACGGGCGCACGTTTCGACCACAACTTGTTTGCATCGAACTGGTCAACCGGCTTTACCCTCAACGAATCATTCTGGACCGTCTTCGCGTTGTTCTTTCCGGCGGTCACCGGGATCATGGCTGGTGCGAACATGTCAGGGGACCTGAAAGATCCAGCTCGGTCGATTCCACGTGGGACTTTGGCGGCCGTTGTGGTAACGGCAATCGTTTACGGATCAATGGCGATCTTCCTTGCTGGCAGCGCGTCTCGAGAAGATCTGATTGGCAACAACATGATCGTCGGACAGATTTCGGCGTTCCCAAGCCTGATCACGATGGGCGTGTTCGCCGCCACGCTTTCATCGGCCCTTGGCAGCATGATGGGTGCGCCGCGAATTCTGCAATCACTGGCCAAAGATCGCGTGTTCACTTCGCTGACGCCGTTTGGCGAAAGTCGCGATGGGGAACCACGCAAGGCGATCCTGGCAACCGCATTGATCGCGCAGGTCGGCATCGTCGCGGCGGATTTGAATACGATCGCGCCGTTGATCACGATGGCGTTTCTGGTGACATACGGCCTTTTGAACTTGGCCACGTTTTATGAATCGATCACCAACAACCCCAGCTACCGCCCCCAATTTCGTTATTGCAATTGGTTGACTTCGCTTTGCGGCGCGGTGGGCTGCGGGATCGTGATGTTACTGATCGATTGGCGCTGGGCACTCGTCGCCAGTTGTTTGGTCGGTGCACTGCATTACTACCTAACCCGGGCTAACCTGGACACTGATTGGGGCGACATCAATAGCGGCTTGCTGTTTGAACGCACCCGCCGCAACTTGCTGAAACTCGAAGACAGCCTGTACCACCCCAAAAACTGGCGGCCGTTCGTGTTGGCACTCAGCGGCACCGGTTTTAGCCGCCCCCACTTGGTCGTCTTTGGCAGTTGGTTGACACGTGAAACCGGAATGATGTTGCTCGGGCAAGTGATCAAAGGCGGATTCGAAGACCGCAGCGAACGCTTGTCGAATCAGGAATCAATCCTGCACTCGTTGATCAAAGAACAGCAGTTGGTCGGCTTTCCTGCGGTTGTGATCGCCAGCGACTACGCCTCTGGCGTCCAGGCCCTGGTGCAATGCCAGGGGCTCGGTCGCGTGCGTCCCAATGTGGTGTTAATGGGGTGTCCGCTATCGAAAGATCGCATGCAAACGTTTTGCCGATTGTTGCGCAATCTTGAAGGGCTCGACCGAAGCGTCGTGATGCTGCGTCAAACGGAAGACCCGACGACCGAATCGATCGCGCCAATGGGTACCGTCGACGTTTGGTGGCGTGGACGTGCGAACGGCGAACTGATGGTCCTGTTGGCTCACCTGATGCTTTCACACGACGCATGGCGTGGACGGCAGCTCCGACTGTTGCGTGTGGTGCAATCTGAATCTGCGATCGATGAAGTCAAATCGCACTTGGACGGCTTGCTTCGCGAAGCGCGTATCAGCGGAAAAACCAAAGTCGTTGTGTCCGAAAACGCTCCGACTGCCATCCAGACCACCAGCCGCGATGCGGCGTTCGTGTATCTTGGTTTGGCAACGCCCAACGAAGCGGACGACGAAGAGTTTCTGGATCGGATCGAAACCTTGGTGGGCGATCTTCCCCGCGTCGCGTTCGTTCGAAGCGCCGGCGGAGTGAACTTGGAAAGTTAATGCTAAATACCCTGTTCAAACAGTCTGCGATCAAAAGCGGCCTGATCACCGAAGCTCAACTCGCGAAGGTCATCGATAAAGTTCAATCGGATGACGACGCACTGGTCGCGGCAACGCTGGTAAAGAGCGGCCTGATCACCGACTACCAAGCGCAACAGCTACACGCCGGCCGCACCAAACTGACGCTCGGCCCCTACCTGATCACGGATTGGATTGGGCAAGGCGGAATGGGGCAAGTCTTCAAAGCAGTCCACAACGTGATGGGCCGCGAGTGTGCCGTCAAAGTGTTGCCACTCGAGAAATCGACAGCACTGTCACGCGATTCGTTCGCTCGTGAAATCCGTCTCCAAGCCGGACTGGACTGTCCCTATGTCGTTCGCGCATTTGACGCCGGACAAGACGGCAATGTGCACTATCTCGTGACCGAATATGTGCCCGGCACCGACCTGCGCAAACTGGTCCGTCGCGGCGGCCCGCTCAGCATGAGTCATGCGGCTTTGGTCGTGTCGCAGGCCGCCCGTGGTTTACAGTACGCACACGAAATCGGACTGATCCACCGCGACGTCAAACCGGGAAATATCCTGGTCACGCCGGAAGGACGCGCCAAGGTTTCTGATATCGGGTTGGCTGCATGGAGCATGGGACTTGATGACGACCCGCGGGCCGGAAAAATCGTCGGCACGGCGGACTACCTGTCACCCGAACAAATTCGCAACCCACGTTCAATCGGCCCGACCAGCGACATCTATTCGCTCGGCTGCACGCTGTACTACACCGTCACTGGCAAAGTGCCGTTTCCGGGCGGCGATTCGAAAAGCAAATGCAAACGGCATTGTGAACAAACCCCATGGCATCCGCGGAAGTTCGCCCCTGATCTGACGGAGGACTTTGTCGACACGATCGCCGACATGATGGAAAAAGATCCGACGCGGCGAATCTCCTCGGCGGCCGAAGTTGCCGAACGACTCGAAGCATGGTGCACGACAACGTTCGAAGTCGATCGCCCGATCGAACGCCAAGCCTGGATGGCGCCACCGATTGGCAATGAGTCCCCGGATGATGAGGCGGCGGAGTTAGAGCTTCCGCCACCGCTGCTCGGTGAAAGCGCGTCGCAAATTTCTCATCCGGGATCAGGCAGTGTCGCAACATCAGAATCCCAAATCCCACCACTGCTGGACCAACCGATCGATCCAGGGATGGCACGACGTCGGCGTAAGCCGTTCCCGCTGGGGTTCGTCGTTGGATTGCTTCTAGGCATCGTGATCGGCGGGCTGACGGCCCTCTTCAGCGTTCGCGAATACCTCGCCCAGTAGATCGCCGGACCGGCATCGCGAACAAATCGAAGCCGATTAGAGGTCGTCCCAGTTCGGACGCGTCAAGATCTCGTTCAACAAGAACGCTTGCTGAGCACCACCGGGACGCGACAAATGCTGCAGCAATTCTTCGATGGGATTTTCAGTCACATGATCGTCTTCGCTTGGATCACCTGGCGCCAGTGCTGCCACCGACCGCTGTGCCTCCGAAATGCGTTTGCGAGCGTCTTCTGCACGCCGCTTTGAAATCGCCAGTTGTTGCTGCTGGGCGGCCAACGGGCCTTCGACTTCAATCGGCTCTCCCAACAGAATCGGCTCATCATCCTCGACACGAACCTGACGTTCACGACGCGAGTTGGTGTACTGAGGAGCTTGCCGTTTCTGACGTTGTTGGGAACCCTGCGTGTGCGGCCGCTGCCCCGAACCGCTATTCGTACGCGCATTCCCCGCCGTACGCTGCTTTTGGGCGCGGCGTTCGGCGGCACGTTTCAGAAAGTCTTCGAGGTCACCAGCCATGGGCGTTCAGGGTAAAAGGAGACAGGGTGAAAAGAGACGGATGTTTGGGCGGCGAATGCCGGAACTCCAGTTTCTCGCGGAATCTAGCCGTTCGACGATTTTTAACTCCGTTTGATCTGGTTGTTGCCACGCGATTGGCCAGTGTTGGCAATTGCTTTTCGCATTTCAGTGTCGGCGTTTACGTTTTGCAATTTGTAGTAATCGAGAATGTGCAGTTTCCCGGTTCGGAACGCCTCACTCATTGCTTCCGGCACGGCCGCTTGTGCCATCACCAATTCGGCGCGGCTTTCTTCGATCTTCGCTTCCATTTCTTTTTCTTCGGCAACCGCTGAAGCACGTTTGCCTTCCGCTCGGGCTCGTGCGACTTGCGTATCGGCTTCGGCTTGGTCAGCCATCAGCCGCGCGCCGATGTTCGCACCAACATCGATGTCAGCGATGTCGATCGACACGATTTCGAACGCGGTTTGCGAATCCAAACGTTTAGCGAGTACGGCCTTGCTGATCACATCGGGGTTTTCCAGAACGGCGGCGTGGTTGCGTGCGCTACCGATCGCGCTGACGATCCCTTCGCCGACGCGAGCGATAATCGTTTCTTCGGTCGCTCCCCCGATCAATTGCTGCAGGTTCGCTCGCACCGTCACGCGGGCTCGAACTTTCAATTGGATCCCGTCTTTTGCAACAGCGTCCAACGATGGTTTGACGGCGCCACGCGGTGGGCAATCGATCACTTTGGGATAGACGCTCGTCTTGACCGATTCGAGAACGTCGCGTCCCGCCAGGTCAATAGCAGCCGCTTCACGGAACGTCAGCGAAATGGTTTTGGCTTTTTTGGCTGCGATGACCGCGCGAATGACCTGCTGGACATTGCCGCCCGCAAGGTAGTGTGCTTCCAATGCGTCACTCGTCATCGCGGGATCGTCCAACCCGGCTTGCACCGCCATAATACGGGTACGAACGATCGACCTTGCGTTGACCTTACGGAACGTCATTCCGATCAAATCACCGATCCCGACTCCGGCACCTGTAAGAAACGACTGGATCCAAAGCCCAAAGTACTTTGCGAACACCAGGACGACGACCATGATCAGGCCGATCATCAGGAACGCGGCAATTAGCCCGTATCCAGTGATGTCGGATGCATCCAGTGCGAGCAACTGTGTGCCCTGCAGCGCATTGGGCATCATGGTCAAAGAAAAGGTGGACCCGAAAACCATTGTGCTACGTCCTGTCAGTGTAAATCGAGTGCTTCCGCCGGCCCCTAATTTCCCGCCTGCGTCATGCGGTGTCAACTGAGGTAGGGGGCCCGAACCGGTGGGCTGGCGAATTCAATCGAATTCAGTTGCCTTCGCGGTCGAACTCTGAATCTTCTTCGAACCCTTCGAATTCGAAGGTTTCCAAGCTGCTTTCAAACGCATTCGATGGAATTGCTTCAGGTAAAGGGCTGTCGTCGGAGGCAACTTGTTCGGTCACCCCGATCACGCTTGCTCGTTCGTCATCGGTGGTTGGGCGAACTTTTAGTTTCCCGGTGACGACGCTCACGACGATCACCTCGGTTCCGGCATCAATCGGTACTCCGATCGATACGGCATCAAGTCGTTCGCCATCGAGTTCAATCAATCCGCCCGGCAACAAGTTCGACTTTGCGATCCCGATCTTGCCCACCAAATCTTTCCGCTTTTCACCGCTTCGGGTTCGACTTTCGATTGGTGCGTCAATTTGGCCTGGAGTGCGATTTAAGATCAGCTTCCCGATGGGCGTGCTGGGCCAAATCCCGACCGCGAGATACAAGATCGTTGGGGTTGAAACGGCGATCGCGACCACAACGACGAATCCCGTGATCGGCCCATATGTGAATGCAATGAATGCGGACGCCACCGCCGTGATCGCGGCGGCGATCCCTAAGGCACCGCCCGTTGGCAAGAAGAACTCGCCGACCAGCAACACGAAATACAGTCCGAGCAATCCGAAAGCATAAAGTAACTGCACGCGTCAGCCCTCGACCACCACGCGAGTTCCCTGGACCTCGATCACCTTCACCGGGTTGCCTTTGTCGATCGATGAACCATCACTGACAACTTGAACAATCTGATCTCCAAATTGGGCTTTGCCGCTAGGACGCAGCGGTGTGGTCGTCATGCCTTGTTGCCCCAGCAACCAACCAAAGTCGGCCAACCTTTCCGCTTCGTCGATCGCCATCGCGTCGGGAGTCTCCATGATCAGATGGCGGAACAGTGGCACATGTGGGAACAACTGCCGCATCAACACAAAACCGCCGACCATGCCGAGCAAGCTAACAATGGCTGCCCACAAGCCACGTGTGACGACGGTCAGCTGGTAGGAGTTTTTGGGCAGGACAAACGTCTGACTCATCAAGACAATTGCACCGATTGTCATCACCATCCCGCCAATTCCAAAGATCCCGAATCCGGGAATCACGAAGACCTCAAGCGCCAGACAAACGAGCCCCATGATCAGCAGCACCAGTTCCAGCCATTCGGCGGTCCCAGCGAGGTAGTTCATCCAAAAGAACAATCCGAAACAGACCGTCGCAAAGAACCCGGGGACGCCAATCCCAGGAGCGTTCATCTCTGCACTGAGTGCGATGAAGCCGACCATCAACAAGATCATCATCAATCCCTTACTTCGCCCCATCCGCTCGACAAAACGGATGATGCCGCGGTCGGACACCGGTGGCGGCACAACATCAAACCCAGCTCTGGCCGCGGCGTCTTCAAGCGACTCACTTTTGGCCTCCGCTAAACCGAGCTCGATCGCCCGATCTGCCGGCAGGCCTTCGGCAAAATCGATTCGCTCGCCTTGTTCCCAGCGGTCGCGTTCAAGTTGCGGGTCATCGACACCGGCGACCAATTCGTCAGGGGTGCAGTATTTGATTTGCCCCGTTTTCTTGTTTGTGTAAGGATGAATTTCCAAGTCACTGCATAGCAACCCGCGGATCAGCCCCGCCGGTCGCTTGGTCGAACGGGCGACCTGATCGATCAACTCCTGGTGATTGTCGATATCGGTGATCGAGATTTCATCCGCACCTTTGCCCCCCAGTGTCGCATCCGTTTTCAGATAGAGCGGTTTGCAAGAGACCGCAATCAACGCAGCATCGGCACGAGCTTCGCGTTCGACGAAACCTGGCACCGAGCGAATCGGCGGCTCGGGCAACCCCAACAAGCTAGCCAACAAGGCACTTTGATCCATATCGCCGCCAACGGAGTCGATCGATACCAGCCACGTGTTGATGTCTTTGCTTCGCGATGCGGTCAAGTTGCTCTGCCAGCGTCGCACACGATTTCTCGCGATCGCACCGGCGATTTCCAAGTGCACACCTTTGACTTCGCCGACCGCGCTTTCTTGGTCGGCCGGGATCAACTCAGCGAGATCAAGGACTTCGGTAACGCCTTGCGAATCACTGACAAGCCCAGCCGCAATTCGTGCTGACCGAAGTTGGTCTGCGGAAAACGTGGCCGGCGCTCCAGGCGCGCTCCAGATCTCTTCACCCAAAACGGAATCGGTTTCACGCAGTTTCACAAGTTCTTCGCCAGACGCGAATGACTTGTCACCACCGACCGTGCTCACCCAAGCCAGCTCGACTTCCGGATTGACCAAAGCTTCGACAAGCGCCGGTGGGAACACGCCCCGCTTGGCCGCCACCGACCGGTAGGTCAATTGAATCGTTTCGTCGAATTCAGTCTCGCCGCTCGACGCGTCCACCAGTTTGGCCGCAGATGATACGAGCAACGAGTCCGACGCGATGATCGGCAATAATGAATGGCCGGTGACATCACCCTCGACCCAGGACACCAAGCGAAGCCCCCGCAGGCGATTGCCTGTCATCGCACGCGCCAACTTCAATGCGTCCTCAAACGAGGTCGCTTCCCCACCGGAACTGTCGCTGCCGTAATGCAACACCACATCCAGTCGGTCGTCGTTGGGTGCGGATTCCACAAGACGTTCCAACGTCCCGATCACAGCCAAAGTCGCTTGGCTATCGAGCGGCACGGGAATGTCGACCTGGTAGCCGCGCTGTGCATCCGCAGCTGTGGCCGATCCGAGGCCCGTAACCGCTGCGAGCCCGATGGCCCACACCAAAATGAATTTCCGCGCCGTATTGTCCACGACACCCGCTCCCGGGGTGAAAGGTTCAGAGACATGTCCATTATAGGGCACGATTGCGATTCGGCGAGGTCGCACAAACTCGCCTGCGGCTTCCTGCAGGATACTGCCCCTCCACATTGCCCTGTGCTGGCTGTAGGCGAAGACTTCTGGCGCACGGGCGGCGAAGCGTTCGAAACAGGGCAAAAAAAATCGCCCAGTCCGTTCAGGCTGGGCGATTTCGTTTGATCGTGTCAGTCGTTTGGTGGCTAGCCGGCGACTCGCAAGCTTGGCCGAGTCTCGTTGGTCAGCATGCCACGCAGTCGCTCGAATTCGTCGTTGTCGGTGAAGTGAATCGTGATACGACCTTTGCCACGGGCGCTGCTTTTGATTTCCACTTTGGTGCCGAACACCATGCGGAATTCTTGTTGCATCGCTTCCAGATGCGGCGACAGGGTACTGCGTTTTTGCCGAGTCGCGTTGGTAACCTTTCGTCCGGTCTCGCGGTCTTCTTCTTCGCGGAGCATTTCTGCGACCAAAGACTCCGTCGCACGGACGCTGATGCGTTCGGCCATGATCTTGTGTGCGGTCGTCAGTTGGACTTTATCGTCACCGATCGGCAACAAGGCGCGAGCGTGACCGGCGGTGATTTTGCCGTCTTGCAGTAAGTCCAAGACTTCGTGGGGAAGTTCCAACAAACGCATCAGGTTGGCAATCGTGCTACGATCGATGCTCAGGCGGCGTGCCAAGTCGTCTTGTTTGCAGCGGTGCTCGTCGATGTAGCGTTTGAATGACATCGCCTTTTCGATCGGGTTCAAGTCCTTGCGTTGCAAGTTCTCGATGATGGCCAGTTCGGCGACCAAGCGATCGTCCGCTTCACGGACTTCGGCACGGATCTCTTTCAATCCCGCGTGGACGGTCGCACGCAATCGGCGTTCGCCACTGATCAGCTGGTACCGACCATCGACGACGCGAACCAAGATCGGTTGCAGTTGTTGGTGGCTGCGGATGCTTTCTGCCAGCGACGCGATTTCTTCGGAGTTGAATTCGCGACGCGGTTGAAAGGGGTTGGCCTCGATCTGGTCGACCGGCAGCATCAGCGGCTTGATACGGGATTCATTATTGCTGTGGCCATTCGATTCAGGGATCGGATTGCCTTCGTCATCCAATGGGCTGCCCAACAATGCGGCCAAGCCTTTTCCTAGACGACGATCCTTTGTTCCGGCGGATGAACTAGTCACGCTGCAGCACCTCCATGCACAACTGCGTATAGGCGTATGCACCTCGGGAGCGTGGTGCATATTGAAAAACACTTTTGCCGTGACTTGGGGCTTCGCTCAGCGAAACGTCCCGCGGCACGACGGATTCGAAGACGATATCACCGAAAAACTCGCGGACTTCCTGGTCCACTTCGCGAGTTAATTCGAGGGCGGGATCATACATGGTCAGCAGGATTCCGCCAAAGGTCAGTCTGCCCTTGGTGGCAACGATGACCCGTTTAATGGTTTGGATAAGTTGCGTCAGTCCTTCCATTGCGAAGTACTCGCATTGGATTGGGATCAACACTTCGGTACTGGCGACCAAGGCCGACTGTGTCAACTCACCAACACTGGGAGGACAGTCAATCAGCACGAAGTCGTATTTGTCGATGATGCTGTCGAGGTGCTTCCGCACGCGGTCGGCCTGCTGATCATCGGCGGTGGCCAGCAAGTCGACGTCCTGGAAGGTTCTGCTTCCAGGCAACAAGCTCAGGCCGGTTTGTTCGGTTTCTACAATGGAGTCTTCAATGGATGCGTCGCTCACCAGGGCGTGACCGCTGGTCGGTTCACAGCCCAGGGATCCGGTCGCATTGCATTGGGGATCCATATCAAGCAACAGGCATGACTGGTTGGCCAGTGCCAGTGCGGAAGCAAGATTCACGGCTGTGGTTGTCTTGCCCACACCGCCTTTCTGGTTGACGACGCACAAGATCCGGCCCACGAATCAGACTCCCGATTGCTCAAGTTTAACGGGTCGGAGCACTGGGCTCGCCCTTCACGTTTCGCGGGAAACTAAGCGAATGCCGATTAGTGAAACAAGATCGGTTTCACAAGAAACTGCGCCCGCAAAGCCTTCCCAGAGAGTCCACCGTGGCCCGTTTCGTTGATTTGCGATGGAACACCGCAAACCGGCAAGAGCAAAATGTCACGTGTTTGAAGTAGATCGGAAATGAATTTTTGGCAGCGATCTGGTAGGGAGGGGAAGGCGAAACCCAAGGCCAAGTTTTTTTTGAAGATGCCCCAACGTAGTGGACGAAGCGATGAGTCCTTCCCCACGCCCCCTGGCTACCTAAGCCGATACGCGCTAGCGTCGGTTTCGATCCACCACTGCCCCCGCGACACCGGAAATCGCCTAAAGGCTAGACTCCAGCCGACCCGCCTTGGATGGCGTTCTTCCTCCGACCACCGTCGCTCTCGGCGACTCCAAATCAGCGGGGGGCTAGACTCCTACATTGGCTGATAGCAAATGACGCTTTTCCGCCGTCTAGGCATTTGGCCCTTGCGGGTTGTCTAGGTGGCAATACCGGAACTCAATCCGGGATTTGCTGCGATGCCAGATTGCACCCCATGCCCAAATGGATTTCGATCGCTAAACTATTCGCCCAATTGACCGGCTCATTTCTCCAGCATGTCGCGTGGAGGTCCGGTCCGGGGCTGGCCCGACCGGCCTCGTCAAACGCGTTTGGGAGCGCGTGCCAGCGGGAGTCCCTGCGGTAGGTTCGTGGCCCCTGATTGGACGGATGCATTCAACCGTCACAACCCAAGGAGTTCTACTGTGTCGCAAGCCGATACCGAACGATTGCCGTACCGTGTCAAAGACATCAGCCTTGCCGAATACGGACGCAAGGAAATCAACCTGGCCGAAAACGAAATGCCTGGCCTGATGGCCTTGCGTGAGAAGTACGGCAAGGAAAAGCCACTCAAAGGCGCTCGCATTGCGGGTTGCCTTCACATGACCATCCAGACTGCGGTTCTGATTGAAACGCTGGTCGAGTTGGGCGCCGAGGTCACCTGGAGTAGCTGCAATATCTTCAGTACTCAAGACCACGCTGCGGCGGCAATCGCCAAAGCTGGCATCCCCGTCTATGCCTGGAAAGGCATGACTGAGGAAGAGTTCGACTGGTGCATCGAGCAAACCCTGACGTTCCCTTCCGGCGAAAAGCTGAACATGATCCTGGACGACGGTGGTGACTTGACCGCCATGGTTCACGACCGGTTCCCAGAACTGCTGAAGGAAATCCAAGGCGTCAGCGAAGAGACCACCGCCGGTATCCACCGCCTGGAAGTCCTCAACCGCTCCGGCAAACTGGCCGTTCCTGCGATCAACGTGAACGACAGTGCGACCAAGAGCAAGTTCGACAACCTGTACGGTTGCCGCGAATCGCTGGCTGACGGCGTGAAGCGAGCGACGGACGTGATGCTGGCCGGCAAGGTCGCAGTCGTCTGTGGCTACGGCGACGTCGGCAAGGGTTGTGCTCATAGCCTGCAGCGTTATGGCTGTCGCGTGATCGTCACCGAAATCGACCCCATCAACGCGTTGCAAGCCGCGATGGAAGGTTTCGAGGTCACCACGATGGACAACGCCGCCAAAGAAGGGAACTTGTTTGTCACCACGACTGGCAACAAGGACATCATCTTGGGCGAGCACATGAAGGAAATGCCCGAAGACGCGATCTGCTGCAACATCGGCCACTTCGACACCGAAATCGATGTCGCATGGCTCGAAAACGAAGTGGAGCAAGGGCGTGCGTCGAAAGACGAGATCAAACCTGCCGACGTTGGCGCGGTTGATCGCTACACCTTCAAGGACAGCGGACGCAGCGTCATCATCTTGGCCAAAGGCCGTTTGGTGAACCTCGGCTGTGCGACCGGTCACCCAAGCTTCGTGATGAGCACCTCGTTCACGAACCAAGTTCTTGCACAAATGGAACTGTGGACCAATCGTGACAACGACACGTACGAAGTGAAGGTTTACATGTTGCCGAAGCAGCTGGACGAAGAAGTCGCCCGTCTGCACCTCGACAAACTGGGCGCCAAGTTGACCAAGCTGACTCAAGAGCAAGCTGATTACCTGGGTGTGCCAGTGGAAGGTCCTTACAAGCCAGATCACTACCGATACTAGGAATCGAATCGCGAACGCCGCGATCAAATCCAAGTCAAACGCCAAACGCCCGGGATCAAACCCGGGCGTTTGTTTTTTGGGAGATTGGATCGAAACCGACGCCAACGCGTCGTTTGCCGAAGCCGAGCAGGGAGGACCGGGGCGAAACCGACGCTAGTGCGTATCGGCTAATGGGTGCTCGCTGGAGTCTAGCCTTTAGGCGATTTCCGGTGTCCTGGGAGCAGCGTCGTTTGTCGAAGCTGAGAAGGGAGAACCGGGACGGAACCGACGCTAGCGCCCATCAGCCGAAACGCGCTAGCGTCGGTTCCCGTCCATCACTGCTCCCGCGCGACCGGAAATCGCCGAAAGGCTAGACTTCAGCGGGCACCCCACCACCAAACACA
>NZ_NPDI01000032.1:0-10677 GCF_002251265.1 Rhodopirellula sp. MGV
CCATCGAGCAGCATGGCGACCGCATCGCGTTTGAATTCATCGGTGTAGGTGCGTCGCTCGGGCGTCGCTGAGGGTTGGGTCTTCCGTGGCATCGTAGGCTCCTTGAGTTCCTTTCAGTTTAAGGACTCGCGTGGCCCCCAAAACCAAGGCCACCTCACGCCCTCCCGTACACGCACGAAACGCAGCGGCTTAACGCGAGCGCGAAGGATCAGCTCGCATACCTCCTATCCTCTTGACTTCTGACCTAGAGCGATCCGATCGTTATCCGCCTTTGACCTCGTTCTCGTCTTGGCTCTGTACGAAAGAAACTACGTCCAGTGCGATGTAGGTAGGGTTGCTGGAGTTCGGCGATTGCCAGTTCCCAGATATGTCAACCTCGTTCCCTCGCACGAAGTACCTATCCCCTACAACGACGATCGTTGCATTGAGAAGTATGGCGCGGTCGGCTGATCCGTTTGTCAGGCCGGAATCAAACACGAAGAGACACGGCCCCGGTCCAAATTCACTAACGTGATCGACTTTTTGAACATCCGAATCGTGCGCAAATGCAAATTTCACCACACAGAACGAGAACGCAATTGCCAAGATAAAAGCGGGAGCGATGTATTGTCGGAACATTACGTGATTCTCATTGTGTGAGCATTCGCAGCGAGTTACGAAAAGACTGTTTCGGTTAATAGGGTTGCAGCCAGATGAGTTGATCGCAGTCAAAAGTGGCACCGCAACCCCCGTTCATCAAATGGTTCGCGGCGTCCCCACGACGACAGCTTGCCGTTCGCCGCTGACGACAAGTTTACTCGATCGGCATTGCGAAGGTTAACGAGTTGCGAACTAGCAGTCGGAATGTGAGACGCTGGATTGTCTTCAATCGCGCTCGTACTCGGCAACGCGGTGCGCGTACTCGCAATCGGTTGCCAGACGCCAGCTTGTCTTCATCAGCCAAGTCGACCGCGCACCAATCAAACCACGACATCAACTGCGATCACCAGGAAACAGAGGATCCGTGACTTCCGATGGGCGACACTTGAGCGCACCATCCAAGCCCGTCGACGAGCTATTAAACCACTCAGTTCGCGAAGAACACGAAGATGGGATGGGCATGACGACGAAGGATCGGTCATTGCGGACAGAGCCATCCGCGCGAATAGTCAACATCACGTGGAACGGGCGAACGACTTTTCACTTCAAAAAAAACATGCAGGCCACCCTGCCGTGCACGCGCGAAACGCAGCGGCTTAACGCAAACTCGAAGGACCGGCTCGCTTGCCGCCTATCCTCTTGACTCCTAACCGCAAGCGATCCGACGGTTCATCGCTACTCAGGCTTGGAAAAGTCGTCGAGAATTCGTGCAAGCTGTACGCTTGAAGCGCGGATTCGATCGCGAGGCAAATAGCCATCCCTATTTGGGATCGTAGCGTCGGCCCCGTTCTCGAGCAGTTCCTTTGCAGCATCAAAATGGTCGCCGTTACAGGCAAACCACAACGGTGTTGCACCGTTGTCGGTTTGGATGTTCACCTCCGCCCCGTGCTGGATCAACTCTCGCACTACTACGCTGTCGCCAGTTCCTGCCGCGTGATGTAGCACAGTTGTGTTGTCGCCAATCACCGGGCGAGGATCTCGGGCATTGACATCGTCACCAGCATGTATCGCATCGAGTGCTGCGCCCCGATCGCCACGAATTAATGCTGAAAGCAATCGAGTTGGCGGTTGACCAAGAATGCCCGTCATTTGCATTGAATACGATGACCGATAGCCGTCACCGGGCCGCCGGAGAGTCGCTCTCCATTGAAAAACCGCGTGATCGGCGCTTCCGCGTGCACGGCATTTTTTTCCGTCGACGGCAACCTATCCATACCGCCACGATCGTGACCAGAGGAAGAGAGTTTGGTTCTGGCACGGCAACGGCAATCACTGATTGGGAACCGGCCGAAGCGATGCTAGTGAGTGACGCGCCGCCAGCGTTATCATCCACCAGTCGTAGCGATGCGCCCATGCTCGCAGTCGAATTCGAAAAAATCACTTGCTGGTCGTCGCTGTTTGGAAATAGCGTTCGAATCGCAAGAATCGCGGAGCCCTGTCCCGACTCAAAGAAAAGCTTCTCGGGAGTTGCAACGGGCTGGTCCGCAATGAAGGTCCAGAAAACAGACACTCTCGAATTGGTTGGGGTCAACTGGTAAGCCCCTGAGGGAGACGAGAATTCGATATCCCAATCGACGAAATTTGTCCCGTCAAAATGTCCCAAAGATTCATCGGTCGTTAAGTGCCCGCCTCTAAATTCCCACCCTACGTCAAAGCCGCCTCGATCCGAGGCCAAAAACACCAGATCAGCGTTTGCGTGGTGGTTCGCATTAACAACGGCTGCAAAAATCGAGACAACCAGAAACAGTTTTCGCCAATTCATGATGGCCCCTTGTGCAAACTCAATCAATCAGAACATGAATGCAAAACGGGATAACGATACGGATCACGTGGCCGCCGCGAACGACTGACGACTTCGAAAAACTCAACTCGGCAGCTCACATGCATCCGCTTGTTCGCCGTTTTTTGCAGCGGTGATATGCTGAATCAGTGTAGCCGTGAATTCAGAAAACGAATCGGAGTCGGGGCCATTTCTTGGAAACCTCACACAAGAATCATCCCCTGCAGAAAAGGTGATCCACTCTTCGCGTCGGATTGTGTAGGCAAACCACAGCAACCCACATGAAGCAAGAAACATGAATGGTAACGTCCAGAAAGGGATGTGATGCCCTTCGATTCCCAGGAACTCACAAACCGAACCAAACACGCCTAAACAGCCGACGAGTAGACACCCCCAAAACGCCCCCGATGTAGTCCACCCCCGTATTGGATTGGGATCGATATCGGAAAATGGCGTTTGATAGGACCAGCAAGTCAAGTTACGTCGAACGAGTGTTTCAACACCATCCTCGTGGAGACGGATGACACCGCTAGTGTCAGCAGTACGGAATCGAAATTCGTTCAAGGTGCGATTGTGCAATGTACCAGTTCGCCGGCGAACGATATTGATAACGGGGATGCGGCCAAATGAGTTGACCGCAGGCAAAAGTGGCACCGCAACTCCCGTTCATCAAATGGGTCGCGGCGTCCCCACGACGACAGCTTGCAGCTCGCCGCTGCCGACAAGTTTTCTCGATCGGCATTGCGGAGGGTCACGAATAACGAATTGGCAGTCGGCATGTCATGCGACGGATTATCTTGAATCGTGCTCGTGCTCAGCAACGCGGTGCTCGTGATCGCAATCGGTTGCCAGGCGTCGGCTTGTCTTCATCGGCCGAGTCGACCGCGCACCGATCAAACCGTGAAACTAATTGCGATCCCCAGGAAACGAAGGTTCCGTGAACTCCGATTGGCGACTTTCGCGTACAACAATTAGCAGCGTTGAAGTCAGGCGTCGGTCATTGCGGTCACAACTACCCGCGCGAACGGTGGCCGTCACCGAGGACGGGCCAAGAATCTAAACACTTCAAAAACGTCGACTCCCGTCCTTCGGTCCACGCCTTGGTTCGTCGTCTTGGGCGTCAACAATGTCGACAAATGGTTCAGCATCGCGGCCCGATACCGTCATGGTAAATTCAACCTTTCCAGTCGTTATCTCACATACCGCTTTCGGGTTGTCCGGATCACAGTTCTTTCGCTCAGTGACGGCTACAGTTGCTCGGGCAGTACCGAACGGTGCAGCATCAGATTTATTGAATTGGAAAGTCGTATCGATAGTAATCGCACCTCCGTAGAACCGGTGTTTCCCCTTTTCGATTACTGTCGTCTGTTCGGTCGCACGTGCATCGACAACGTCTTGTTTGCTCTCTTCACTGGCGTCGGGCCGATCATTCGGCGGCGGGCATACGAGCATGAGGCGTGGCAGATAACCACCCCAGTTAGGGTCTAATCGCGGCTTTTCGTTGAGATCACGGACCCACACTTCTTTCGCACTACCAAGCGGATCATCCCCCATCCGCAATTTTTGGTCTGGTGCCAAAAACCGGAATCCTCGACGTGCACGTTTATCTACTGTTTCAACAACGAGTTCGACCCACGTGCATTCGATACCGTCAACCGTTTGTTTTTCTAGTGCTTTAAGTGTTACATCAAGCTTCCGCGTCGGTTTTCCCGGCCACTCCTCAATCATGCGGAAGGTCGCCCACTCTCCCTCCGAAGGTAAACGTTGCAAAAGTCCGTCAGCGAAGGATTGAACTCCAAATAAGCCCACTGAACAGAGAATACCAACCTGGGCAACTATCGGTCGCGTCATTTCTTCTACACTCGAAGAGTATCGGGAGTGCATGGAACACCGGCGGAACAATGAAACCTCTGCACTAGATGCGCAACACAGAATCATTTGTTTAGCAAACCGAAAATTCTGCGACAGAATCGAGTCTACGTGTCGACGAACGGTTGACATCACGCGGGACGGGCGAAAGACGTGCAAGCAGACCATTAAACCCGACTCCCGTCCGCACGTGCATGTCATTGTTCTCCGTTGTTCCGTAGTTCGGAAAAGAATTCCGTCCGTTCACTGACCAGCGTTTCGGCTGGATCATGGCCGAACCGCGTCCTAAGCGTGGCATTTCCGAACAGCGTTGACCAAAGCGCGTCGCCCATTCCGACTATCGAGCAGAGAAGTGCAAACCACACTACTTGCACAAATTCATCGGTGATGTGGAGCCAGATCAGCGCTGCGGCAATCGCGAACACTGCGGAAGTGCACCATCTTGCTGCGCGAGAGGAAACCATACGAAGACGTCGCTTACATACACGGCATCGCGGCAGGGGTCTCATACGATCAATTAATCGCAAAGACGAATCGCAAACGGGGCAGGATTTCCAAATCCCGCAATCACCAACCGGAGCAACGGAAGCGGGCTCTGATTGAGGCGGTCTGAATGCTTCATGAATGTGTTCCACGATATTCGTTCGCTTACAATGATGACTTGGAGGCGGCAGTCACGGAGAACGATTTCGATCACGTAGCCGCCGCGAACGACATTGTGTAATCGTACCAACTGAAATCCGCGTCATCGGGTACAAGGGTTGGTTCGTAGATGTACCAACGGCGATAGGTGGAACCATCACGGCCGATTGCCAGTCTAGCCGATTGGAATCACCGAGGGAAATTCCGGCATCCCAATCAGCAGTCGGCATGCCAGGCGTCGGTCTTCAGCGCTGAAATCGACAGGCGTTGGTTTATTGCAGCGACCTTTGTTCCACGAACGGTAAAGATTGACGAGTCGGCGGCGCGGGACGTTGCGATGGCCAGACCAAATTCGACTCCGCCAATCCGTTACATCCGCTGGTTCGTGCATACGCTATTCTCGCCTAATCACACCGTGACTTGAGGCCGTGTCCTTGACGACAGAATACCTACGAGGGCAACTGCAAACACGGAAGCAAGCAACATGACCGTATCGACAACAGTGACAGGGTGCTCAAAAAGCAAACTGACTGCGATTAGGCAAAGCAGTGAGCAACTCCAGATCTGAGTCATTCGCCTTGTGTGTTGGGAAAGCCTCCCGACTGATAGACATACCCCCGTTAGCCCAAATATTCCAACCAGAATCGTCGCCCCGATTTCAAGAAAGTCGGCCGTGCGGAATGCAACTTGAGTTCGAAATAGTTGAAATGCGCTGACGGCGAAGAACAAAAGACAGAAGGCTCCGATGGGGAAAAGAAGTAGCCGCGCAGCGTGACTTTGTCGAGAACTCTCACTCGAACAGTCGTCAACAAAACACGACTTCACTGGTTTGTACGGATTCATCGACAAGACCAACTAATACCACGAACGCTACGGTTAACGTGGCGGCGGCCACAAACCGTTGACTTCAAAATCGACGTGATCCGCCGCTCACGCTCAACCGATTGTTCGCCGCTTATCCTGGATCGACGTCAATTGTTTCATTTGACCATGACCGTTGACGGGTTGGATCTGTCAGCATCCACGTGGAAAATACACACCCGTAGGAGTTGGCAACATCACACATGAACGCCACCCAATCAACGCATCGATCCGCGTTCATGCAGTCGATACCATAGGGACGAGTAGTGCCTTCCACGCTCCAATACGTGAAATCCGGCCGTCGAGTAACTGTCATCGTGTAGCTTGTGGCAAGCTGTGCTGCGAGCTCACGAACGTCGCTTTCCACATTGCCGAAGTGCATAAAATCAAGTGCAAGTATTGTGTCATCGGTGATGCCATCGGCCGCCATTCGCGAGTGTAGGATTCGAGCCTCCGCGATACGCCTTCGTCGCATTCTTGCGTAGTAGTCGGTCCAAACTTGCTGTGGGTCTTCGGTCATGAAGTATTGGCCGGCGAACGATTTTGATCACGTGGCCGCCGCAAACGACTGACCACTTCATTGAACACAACGCGGCGACTCATGTGCATCGAGTTGTTCGCGGTCTACCCACGACGACAGCTTGCCGTTCGCCGTTGACAACAAGTTTACACGATCGGCATCGTGAATGGGAACGAGCGTTGCACCAGCAGTCGGCACGTCAGGCGACAGATTGTTTTGAGTCGTGCTCGTGCTCGTGCTCGTGCTCGTGCTCGTGCTCGTGCTCGTGCTCGTGCTCGTGCTCAGCAACGCGGTGCGGTGCTCGTACTCGCAATCGGTTGCCCGGCGTCGGCGTGTCGTCATCGGCCGAGTCGACCGTGCACCAATCAAACCGCGACATCTAGTGCGATCACCAGGAAACAGAGGATCCGTGACTTCCGACGGGCGAAATTCGAGCGAAACAATCAGCAGCATTGAAGACAGACGCCGGTCATTGCGGTCACAACTACCAGCGCGAACGATTTCGATCACGTGGCCGCCGCAAACGACTGACCACTTCGCTTAACAGAACTCGGCGGCTTACGTGCACCGGTTCGTGCACACACCAGTCAAACGCACCGGAACCGCCAAACAACAAGCACGCTGGGCAAGTCGATCGCCTACGTGAAGCGACCGGCGATGAGGCTGCCCCCAATCTCGCAGGAGAAGGCTAATCGAGACAACAGAAAGGGATTCGCAAGCAACAGCCAAGTGAAGCGAATCCCAAGCGTGAAGCGACCGCCCAAATGAGGATCAACGGACTTCTTGAACAGAGGACTTGAGCTGCGGCTCGCAAGCTTGCGAAGTCAAATCCTTACTGGCTACCCGTCGCGTTCTGGGTATTTTTTCGATGAGCAATAAACGACCTTACCATTTCATTGGGTTCTGCGCCGACCCAGACTGTCCGAAACTTGCCACCATCAATTCGAGTCACCGGCGAGTCTAACGTGCCAGGAACAGGATCAAACGACCAGTCAATCTTGATCATGGACCGAAGTTTCTCAATGTACTCCGATTTCGATATGGGATTTCCATCACTATCCGAGCGAGCAAAGAGCATCGGTTGCTCTTCGCCTATCACGGTGGAGAGCTCGTCCCAGCTTGATGGCCACTTGCCATCGCTTTGGTCCATATAAGTCGTCAAGAGCGTTCCGGTGTCCCACGCCGCATAAGCCTCGGGTATCTCTCGAATCGTCCGTGTGAGCGAAAGGGCAAACCAGCCGACCACAAACGCAACAGAAATCGCTGCAATCCGAACGAGTCTACGCTTCGTGATGGCGTTCACGTCAAAAGCTCAATCGGGTAACGTCGGACATCACGGGGGACGGAGAGTGAACTATCCATTACAAAAACGCTCGCAAGCCCGGCACCGGGCGAGAAGACCGAGGTCTCTTTGGTTTAGGCTACGGTTTGCGTTCCCTGTTTGCCACCGGTTTCCCGATTGTGGTGCTACAAGATGGTTACCATGCCGCATTGACCCTCGGCCCCTCTCAGAACCGGACGTGCGCTGTTGACGTATCTGGCTCCCAGCCAGTGACTCGCCTCAGCCTCCCATCAGATTGGCCCTCGACACTGCGATCAAGTCCGTCAAACGCGTCGGCTGAACAAACGCAAAGCGGTCCTGGTAGCGAAAGAGCTCCGACCAACTCTTCGATCGACGCTTCTTGGCCGTGCGACGTTTGAGTTTGAATCGGCTCGCTTGCCGCCTATCCTCTTGACTTCTGACCTAGAGCGATCCCATGGTTATTTGATCTTCGTGGTGAAGGTCGTGGGCTTGCCAACCAATTCGCGAGAGTGCTGTCTAATGCATTCGAGCAAATCTTCGGCGTTTGCAAATATCTTCGACCCAAATGCACTGTACTCAATTACGGCAGAATGGCCATCCGCGTGCATCAGTCTAGCGAGACTCTTGGACTCAATCCACCAAACGCTAAGCGTGTCGTCCTTTCTCGCAATGATTCCCAAGTACCGAATCCCGGGTATGCCATTGGATGACGCAAGCACATCCGCGATCGCGTAGTCTTCCTGCTCGCCGAGCTGTGTGGTCCTCAATTCGATCGCGATCCCATCGCTAGCAAACATGTCGACTGAGAACACGCCGTCGCCTTTTTCGCGGATGGTAATCGGTTCGTTTGTCTCTTGAGACAAAGCGACGTCCGGCGCAGCGATCCACGACCCTGCCAGATCAAACTTTGGCGCTGTCGGCTTGGTCACGACTTGCTGTTCCGGCGAAACAGCACCTTGGTGTTTGCATCCTGCCAGTAAGAGGACGGAAGCAATGCAAATGACAGCGATTCGCATGAGAGACTCCATTCATTCAAATAACGACCAAGGTAACCCGGCGGCGGCCAAGAACATTCATTCGAAAAATCCGCACGATCCGCCGCTCGGGTTGACCGCTTTGTTATCTTACTTTCGTCAATTGTGCAAATCCTGATACGACGCGATCAGTCAACGCGCCGTACCCAGTGTAATCGCCAATCAATCTCTGATCATCCTGAGATAAATCCCAGACCATTGAACCGAAATGAGGTCTTGGCCCATGGTTGCCGACGTAGTTAATCCAAACAAAGCGACCTCCTACGAAACCACCCGCAACGTTTAGCAGGCCCGTATACTGTGTTCCTCGATAGGGCATACTGAGCGTCATCGTCCCGGTTACCAGATCGTTGGTCGCATGAAGCTCAAGGGTAAGATCGTAATCGATTGGATGCCCATCAGGCCCTCGCTGCTGGTGACCTTGGCCGATCCATTTTCCTGCAATACGCTCAGCATTAGTGTCAGCAATCGCTTTTATCGTTTTCTGAAGCACCTCTGACGTCTGTGCGGCGTTCCTTTTGAACTCGAACTTACGCAAGTGCTGGCATACACCATCGAGGGTGTTGATATGACTGAGTCGCGATAGATAATTAGGCAACTTAAGACTGGGGTGAGTCAGGAACGGGAGAATCTGCTTCTTCAATGCTCTTGCATGGCCGATTTCATAGGGTACCCACGCAGAATCCAAACTGGCCGGTGAAACGACAACAATGATAGCGGCACAATTATGAAGGGCGATCCGAACTTCTCCTTCAATATCCTGCCCCCAGCCAATGTCTTTGACATCGCGAAAATGAGACACTCCCTCCGCGTCTAGTAACTCTGAGATGTCAGAGGCAATCTGCGAATCAACGTGTGAGTAGCTAATGAATACGGTGCTCATTTGGCTTTGTCAGATAACGGCAGAATTCACGGGGAATGGGCGAAAGACTTGCAAGCAGACCATTTAGCACGACTCCCGTTCTCGTGTGCAATTCATAGTTCCCCGCTTCGGTCATGTCTGCGTAATCATAGTGTAGGCATGTGCGAGAATGGCAACAACAAGGCCTAGCGCCGCGCAGTATTTGGCAACTTCATGAAAGGGAAATAGTCGCTTGTGGTTGCCCCAGAACCATTGGAAATGCATGAACAGACCAATGCAGACGATAACCAATCCGAATGTGACCGCATGTATTCCAGAAATTTCAAGCCAGAGCCCGCGTCCGATCGGCTGAAATCCTCGTGTCGTGATGTTAAGGGTCGTTGCACGTTGCGTCAGGCAGCATGAAATACCGTAGAGCGAAACCAACGCCGAAAGCCCTGCACCGACAACCCACATTTGGATCGGACCACCGCTCGGTGGATCAGTGAGCCAATCGGCGAGGTCAAACAAATACTCGTTGCGTCGCATGCGGGTTGCGTCCAATGGTGCAAGGAAAGACGTTGCATCCAAAGGCAAGACAAGTTTCGAAGCAGGGCGCGAATTTGCCGGGGAACGGTAGAGTTCAGCGGGGCCGCGCGAGCGACTGACCACTTAGAAAACGTCAACACGCGGCCTCCGTTGCAACCCAAGGTTCAAGTAAGCCGCTACGCGGCGGTTGATTTTGGGAAGCAATCCTGTTGGAAGGAGTGGTTCACGTTGAACCGCTCTGCACACTCCTTCCATCAGGACCTTACGATGGCCAAGTCTAACAATCGCCGCTCCCATTCGCAAAACGATCCTCAGCATGGTGCCTACTTTCCAGAAAAACTACGCCAGAAACTTAGCGAAGATCTCCAGCTTTCTGGAATGTCCAAGCGGACGCACGATGGCTACATCCGCGCCATCCGGCAACTCTCTGACTTTGCCAAGAAGTCCCCCGACAAGATCACGGAACATCAACTTCGACAATTCTTCTTGCACCTCAAAAATGACCGTGGCTTAGTTCTTCTACACGCGAACTTGCCGGCGCGACTGGGACACGTTCTCCATGCTCAAGCTGCAGAACATCACCCAGCTTCCTGAAGTACTTACCGTCGCACAGGTCCATCAGCTGATCGGCCAGGCAAC
>NZ_NPDI01000033.1:0-24801 GCF_002251265.1 Rhodopirellula sp. MGV
ATGTGATGAAGCAGCGATTCAAACCAGCAACGCGCAAAGCACGTAAGGCTGCCGCCGGAGTCAAGCTGCAACACCCCGAATCACCGCAAGAATACAACTACCGCGTCACGCCAGAGATCGCTCAGTTATAAAATTGGCGTCCCCTGCCTGCCGCAGCCCGGTTTCGGTACGTCGTTGGAATCGGTGGAGCAGCGTGCTGTCTTCGCAAGCCTACACGCAGCTGTGCTTGAACAACATCCGTATTCAAACTCGAGACTCCATCTTCGACCGGCCTACCTTTGGGCTTCTATTCCGCAGTTACAGTGCGAAATTTACAGTGCGAAATTCGAACGAGAGAGGGCAGTCTGATCGCCGCTTCTTATGTCTCTTCGTCAGAGCCTCGTTTCTGTTTTGAGTCATTGGTGGCTATAGGGCATCGCTACAGCCGATGAAATCGTTTTGACGGAACCCCTCTTTCGGGCCGCTTTGGCGATTTGCGACACCCGGTGACCATACGTGTCAAAAGCAACGATATCTTCGCGGGCGGATTGAAAACCCCAAAGTGGAGTTCGTTGCTGGATGCAATATTTCGCGCATAGTTTGCCGGACCGGCCGCAGTCGGATTGGGAGCCGCTCATTGATCATCTCCGCAATGTCGCGATTGGTGATGAGCGTACCAACGGCGCTGGCGATAATGCGGAATTTTTCAATGCCCGTGAATTGGCACAGACACTCGGTTGGCTTCACGATGTTGGAAAGGCAAGTGTGCCGTTCCAACACCGCATTAACAATCGACAGGCCGATCCCTCTGACGAACGCGACGCGTTTTCTAGCGAATCCCAAGCGGCGATCGCATCTCGCCCCGTCGATCATTCGACTGCTGGCGCTAGGCTCGTCGAATCACAAGGAGGTGTCGGGCGATTGCTGGCCTACGCAATCGCGGGCCACCACGCCGGGATGCCTGACTGGACGACGTTGGGACGCAGTGGGCTGATGCATCGTCTGAACAAGGCAAAATGCAAGATCCCGTTGGTAGATGAAAATTTCGTAGCGGCAATAGCGGACAACATCTGTCTAAAAGCACCAAAGATTGATCCGAATCCGGCGCACGAAGACATATCGTTTTCCGTTGCAATGCTTGGGCGAATGCTGTTTTCATGTTTGGTCGATGCGGATCGACTTTGGACAGAGCGATTTTGTTCGCAAATTGATGCCGCACGTCCCAGGCAACCAATTCAAATTGACCAGTTAGCAAGTCAATTGGATCGCCATCTCAACGGGCTGAATTCCAGCGGGACAGTCAATGCGATTCGTCAGCAGGTCCTTCGTGACTGCAGGAATGCGGCGAGCCAGCGGACGGGGATGTTTAGTTTGCATGTGCCAACTGGCGGCGGGAAAACACTGGCATCGATGGCGTTTGCGATTGATCATGCAAAGAGGCACGGACTACGCCGGATCATCTATGCGATTCCGTTGACCACAATCATTGAGCAAACCGCGAATGTCTTCCGGGACGTTTTCGGAGACGAAGCCGTACTCGAGCACCATAGTGCGGTCGATCCAGATGATTTAATCAAATGCAGTCCCGTGCATCGTCTGGCAGCGGAGAATTTCGCGGCACCGCTGATCGTGACGACGAATGTGCAATTGCTGGAATCGTTGTTTTCTAACCGCCCTTCGACCTGCCGAAAACTTCATCATCTGGCCGGGTCGGTGATCGTCCTCGACGAGGTGCAAACGCTGCCGGTCAATCTGCTCAAGCCGACGTTAGCGGTGCTCACCGAACTTGTGGCGAACTACGGATGCAGCATCGTGCTTTGTAGCGCGACGCAGCCAGCCATTTTGAAACGTGACGAATTTCCGATCGGATTGAGCGATGTCTATTCGATTATCAAGTCACCAAGCCAGTTGCACCAACGATTGAAGCGAACGGAGGTGCGATTGCTGGGCGAACTTTCCAACGCCGACTTAGTTTCCCGATTGGAATCGCATCACCAAGCTCTATGTATCGTCAATACTCGGCGTCACGCGGCCGATTTGGCGGCCATGATACCGGGGGCGATTCACCTTTCCGCCAACCTTTGTGGTGCCCATCGACAATCTGTCGTGGCGACTATTCGAAAGCATTTGGCAGCTGGCGATGTTTGCCGCGTGGTCAGCACAACGGTGATGGAGGCGGGAGTCGACGTGGACTTCCCCGTCGGGTATCGCGCCGAAGCGGGACTGGATTCAATCGCGCAGGCCGCCGGACGCGTCAATCGCAACGGGCGGTTGCCAACCGCGGATGTGTTCGTATTCCAGTATGACCGCAAGGCCTATCGAAGCACCGAGATGGTCCGCGACGGAATTGCCGCGCTTCGTCAAGTTGTCGAACTTTATGCGGATGATCTTCTGAGTCCGAACGCGGTCGAGCACTACTTTCGTCTGCTGTTCTGGGACAAAGGCGGCGATCAAGGTCAAGGCTGGGACCGGGGAGTTGGCGGTGAGCCAGTGCTGGCATGTTTTGAAGGGGATCAACGACGTCGCGAGCTGGCGTTTCAATACGCAACGGCGGCCAAACGATATCGCTTGATCCAGACCGCCCAGACACCGGTCGTGGTTCCCCATGGCGAAGGCGCCAATCTGATCGACGAACTCTTGAGCGAGCCATTGGAGTCGTTGACTTCTCCCTGGCTCCGAGCATGGGACCGCAAGGCTTCGCGATACAGCGTCAACGTTTTCGAGTTCGATCAGCGAAAGCTACTCGAGAACACCGCTGTGATTGAGCAGCACGGCCGTCTGTTGCTTTGCAATCCGAACGCCTACGACGAAACACTTGGTTTGAGAACAGACGTGCTCGGCATGGGAGCCAGCATGCTGGTTTGTTAGTTTGTGAAAGAGGTATCACCATGTTTGGCTTCAAGGTCCTTGCTTCTGGACCATTGGCTTTGTTTTCCCGGCCTGAAACTCGTGTCGAACGAGATTCGTACGACTGTATCACTCCTTCGGCCGCAAGGGCTCTCTACGAGTCCGTGTACTGGAAACCGGAAATCGCTTGGCGCATTCGCCGCATTCATCTGATCAATCCGATTCGTAAGATCAGCATGCGGCGCAACGAGTTGTCCTCCAAGATTGCGGAACGAACCGCCAGCACCGCTCGAGCGAATGGCGGGCCGCTGGCGACGTTTATCGAATCGGATCGCCAACAACGTGCCGCGATGTATTTGCGTGATGTCTGCTTCGGCATTGAAGCGGACTTCGATGTCGTCAGCGGCGATGATGGTGCAGGCAAACATGCGTCGATGTTCGAACGCCGGATCAAAAAAGGTCAACGTTTCCAGTCGCCATACCTTGGGACCAGGGAATGCACTGCGGATCTGCAGCTTGTTGATGAGTTCCCCGAAAGTGCATATGCGTCAATTCCGGAACACGATTTCGGGATGATGCTCCATGACATCGACTACTCGAACAACAACACGCCCCATTTCTTTCACGCCGTGATGAAGCATGGCGTGATCGAAGTCCCCGATTTCGAACCGGTCGAGTCACAATGCAAGCAATCAAGGAGAGCGTCGTAATGAATGCCCCGGTTGCAGCTCTGCCACCACGTGGCGGAATCGTGCCCTCGCTGATTGATCTTTACCAACGTTTGGCAAGCGACGAGCAATCAAGTATCGCGCAAGTCGGCTATTCGACCGAAAAGGTGTACTACGCCATCGTGCTTCGCCCTGATGGGACGCTCGTCGATATTCGTTCGGTTCAGCAAACCAACTCGCGCGGAAAAGAAGTGCCGCGTTCGATGCTCCTGTTTGATTCAGGGGCTCGCAGCGGAACAAAAATCAAACCGAACTTTCTTTGGGACAATACCGGCTATGTGCTCGGTGCAGACGACAAAGGCAACGCCAAGCGTTCGGAAAGCCAATTCGAAGCGTTCCGAACCCTTCACCAGGACGTTGCTGAACAAGTTGACGATGATGGCTTAAAGGCTGTCGCAACGTTTCTTCACTCTTGGAAACCCGATCAGGCAACGACACTGGAAAGCTGGGATGCGATCGTTGGCAAGAACGTCGTGTTTCAGATCGAAGGTGTCGAAGGTTTTGTGCACCAATCGCGAGCGATCCGGCAATTTTGGAATGAGCGTCCCGAAGAGAAGGACAAGAAAGCGGTCGTGGCACCATCCCTGGTCGATGGGAAGACGAAAACGATCGCACGATTGCATCCAGCGATACGCGGTGTCGCCGGGGCCGGAACGACTGGCGCGGCAATTGTCAGTTTCAATCAGTCGTCGTTTGAAAGCTACGGGAAATCCCAGAGCTACAATGCACCTCTGGGAGAAGCGGAGGCATTCCAATACACGACCGCTTTGAACTACTTGTTAGCCGATTCTTCGCGTCGAGTCCAAGTCGGCGATGCGACGATGGTATTTTGGACCGATTCGAAATCCGATGAAGTCGAAGACCTTGCGAGCAGTCTCTTTGCAGAAACGCCACCTCCGAAGGATCCCGGGCCAGAGGATATCGTGCTCAAAGATCGGCTTCACAGTTTTCTCAAGGCCGCACGAGAAGGAACGAACTCCGATGCGATCGATTCGCCAAATGCAGGGTTTTATGTCCTCGGATTGTCACCCAACAAAAGTCGGTTGAGTGTCCGGTTTTGGTGGAATGATTCAGTCGCGACTTGGGCGAAACGTCTTGCCGAGCATGTCGACGACTTGTCCATTGTTGGATTGGAAAACGATCTGCGATTTTCGCGGTCGCTGGTCGCTCAAACGGTGCGTGACCCGAAGGAGTCTCCTCCAGAGCTTGCCGGAGCGATCACGCGATCGATCTTGCAAGGATTTAACTATCCCGATGAACTCTGGCGGAGCGTGGTGCGACGTTGTCGTATTGACCGTGCCGTGTCACCGATCCGTGCAGGAATTTTAAAGGCGTGCATGAATCGCTCGTTGCGTCTTCAGGCGAAAAGCGGTCTGTCCCATTCAGCAGTCATCGAAAAGTCACTCGTGGAAACGCACTCAAATCGCGCCTACCAACTCGGTCGATTGTTGGGGGTGCTCGATCTGTTGCACGTCGGGTCAACGGACAATCGGATCAAAGAGTCGGCAGTTGTGCGATCATTTTCCACGGCGATCGCTACCCCTGCATGTGTGTTGCCCCGATTAATGAAGCTGTCTCAGTTTCATCGTCGCAATCTGCCGCGTGATCCCGGAGAGGCCAAAGCCAGGAAGGTTCGTACACAGCAAACCTTCGATCGCAATGTCGCGGACATTGTGCTGCAGCTTGATCGTTTTCCAACTCACCTTTCGATGAGAGACCAAGCGTGTGCGTTGCTTGGTTTTTACCAGCAGCGACAGCGTTTTTTCCAGCGAGCAAGCGCGGACTGAACGATTCCAACGATCGACAATCCATCGTCGATTTCATGCGGCGTGGCAGCTTCAATCCGTCACGCGTGGATACGTATTTTCAAAATCTTTCCGATTGAACGACTTCGAGTTAGCTAAATGACTGACACATCTCCTTCGCTTTCCAACCGCTACGACATCGTCTATTTGTTTGATATCACCGACGGCAATCCCAATGGCGATCCTGATGCGGGAAACATGCCGCGTGTTGCCCCCGAGACAGGACAAGGACTTGTTACTGACGTTTGTTTGAAACGCAAAATCCGCAACTACATCGGACTGTTAAAAGAATGTGAACCGCCGTACGAGATCTATGTCAAAGAACGCGCGGTGTTGAACAACGAGCACAACCGGGCGTGGGAAGAGGTCGCGCCAAAAGTGAAAAAGGGCGACCGGAAAAGCACTTCCGCCGCAAAAGAGAAGGCTGAAGAATTAACCGCGTGGATGTGTAAAAACTTTTTCGATATCCGAACCTTCGGCGCCGTGATGACCACAGAAATCAACTGTGGGCAAGTCCGTGGGCCGGTTCAGATCGGGATCGCACGAAGTGTTCATCCTGTCGTTCCCCAAGAATTCGCAGTCACGCGATGTGCCGTAACCACCGAAAAAGAGGCGGCGAAACAACTGGGGGGAAACCGCACCATTGGTCGGAAATTCACGGTACCTTACGGACTCTACCGCGTGCACCTTTTCATTAATCCCCATCTCGCAGACAAGACGGGCTTCAGTGAGAACGATCTCGATCTGTTGAAACAATCGTTGTCGCAGATGTTTGAAATTGATCGAAGCGCGGCACGCGCCAACATGCGTCCCGTGCGCTGCATCGCATTCAAGCACGATTCCAAATTAGGATCCGCAAGGGCGGACGAACTATTCTCTCGCGTCACGATAACCCAGCGTGACGGTGTCCAACCGATCGGCGGATGGTCGGACGATATCGAAGGTAGCCGACCGCCACGTGGTGCGGACGACTACGACATCCAAGTCGATCAGGGCGAACTTCCTAGCGGAGTCAGTGTGGAGGAATGGGTATGAATCATCCACACAAAGGACTTGACGAATTCCACCCGTCTTCGGCGTACCATGCCGGGCGACTCTTGGCCTTGTTTCAGCTGATCCAAGATCTTGATTCGCCAAATTTGAATTCGACATTTTCGTCGCGGTACTTCTCGGCCGCGACGGATTGCCCGGCACGCGTGCTGCCAACAGTTTGCGACATCGCCCTCAAACGATTGAAACGATTGCCAGTCCGAAAGCATCGCTACGACCTTCGGGCCGCGTTGGTGCGAATTTACAGCCAAATCGACCGTTTGCCTGCTGTCTTGACCTTAAAAGGGAAAGCTGATTTTCAGCTCGGCTATTTTCATCAAGCTGGCGTCGTGATGTCGGCCCGAAGGCACACTCGTTACAAGTCAATCGACGGTACGGTGGTGCGTAGCCTGGGAGAGCGGACGATCGCTGATTTGCTTCATTCGATTGGTATTCCCTATCAGTATGAGAAGCCGATCGACGTGCCAGTCAAGTTGAGTGATCCTGATGGCGAGAGAAAGGCGGTTGAACCGGATTTTACGATCGAGAAAAACGGTTACCGACTGCTAATCGAGTACACAGGCTTGCTGGACGATGTTCGCTACAAAAACAGCTGGCGGTGGAAACTGCGTCGACTGACTCGCGGCATAAAAGGCAAAGAGTTCGACGAGTTGGACGTTGATGAAAGCGAGGTGACACCGAGTGGGGTAACAAAGATCACTTTGCTACACGTTGTCCCGGATGACTTACGAACCTCGGACCAAGTCGCTGCCCTGGGCGAGAAGGTACAGCGGTGGTCTTCCTGGGTGGAGACGCTCAATCGCTAGCACGTGATTGCGTGACTTTTGTCACTCATTGGTTTGAAATTCACGATTTGTCTTACGCACGGCTATTTGGCTGTGAATTTTCGAGTGTCGCCTTTCGTTCCGCGAAAGTAGCGTTTTCCACAACTGCTTTTGCGGGGCAGAAGGCGACAGGAAGATAATCAAATAACAAGTCAATAGACGCCCATTCACATCCGTAGTATTGATTCGTGTCAAAAGCGAAGACCTGTTCGATTTTGTATCGCAACACGAGCACCCTTCACCAAATTACCCGAGTTCCTCGTTCATTTCGATGTTTGCGGAAGATGACTTGCTGCCGATTTCTGCACTTCAACACATGGTGTTTTGCGAACGGCAGTGTGCACTGATTCATGTGGAGCGTTTGTGGGCCGAAAACAAATTGACCGTGGAAGGGCAACACCTTCATCAACGCGCCGACGAGCCGTCCCACAAGTCTCGTCCGGGGGTTCGGATCGCCCGAGCACTCCCGCTTCGGTCATTAAAGCTCGGATTGATTGGCCAAGCGGATGTTGTCGAATTCATCAAATGTGGACCAAATGATCAAGCGCCGATGGTCGTTCCAATCGAATACAAACGCGGCAAACCCAAACGCGAAGATTCCGATCGTGTTCAGTTATGCGCGCAGGCCATGTGTTTGGAGGAAATGTGTGATGTGAGTATCAAAGAAGGGGCGATCTTTTACGGTCAACGAAAACGGCGAACTGTTGTTTCGTTCGATGGGGAGTTGCGAAAAAAAACGGTGGACGTGGTTCAGCGACTCCGGCAAATGATCGAAGAACGCCGAACTCCGCCAGCGATCAAATTCGCCGGGTGTCGATCCTGCTCCCTTGTAGAGCTTTGTTTGCCAGATGCGATGGACCAGAAACGCAACGCCAAGTCTTTCTTTGACCGGCAACTTGCAATCGCCTCTGGAATCGATGGTCCGTCATGCGATGACCATGGTGATGCGTTCCGTTTTGATTCATAGGCATCGTCGAGTACTGCTGTGAAACGACATCTAAATACTTTGTTCGTGACCACCGAAGGTAGTTACCTAGCAAAAGAGGGAGCATCTGTGCTGGTGCGTCAGCAGAAGCAAACACTGCTTCGCGTGCCACTCCACAATTTGGATGGTATCGTTTGCTTCGGGAGGGTCGGATTCAGTTCGCAACTAGCTGCGGCGTGTGCGGCCAATGATGTGACACTGTCGCTGATGTCGACCTATGGCAAGTTCCACGCTTCGGTTGTTGGTTACTCACCAGGGAATGTGTTGTTGCGGCGTCAACAATACCGGGTTGCGGCTGATGTGAATCGATCGGCGTTGATCGCGAGGAACATGGTCGCCGCTAAAATTGCCAATTCGCGGCAGGTGTATCTACGGGCAGCGCGAGATTGCAATGATGATTGTCGGCGCGAACGTTTGCAGGTTGCCGCAAAAAAGCTTCTGCCCGCGATTGCGATGGTGCGTTGCTCGGAAGATTTAGATCAAATTCGCGGCTATGAAGGCGAGTCAGCCGCAAGGTATTTTGCAGCGTTCAATGAGTTGCAGAACGATCCTGAATCGGAATTTAGAATCAGTGGGCGATCACGTCGACCGCCTTTAGACCCGATGAATGCATTGTTGTCGTTTCTCTACTCGATACTGACTCACGATGCAAAATCTGCGTGTGAAGCCGCAGGCCTCGATTCCGCAGTTGGCTTTTTGCACCGTGACCGACCTGGGCGACCGGGGATGGCTCTTGATTTGATGGAGGAGTTCCGGTCGTTTTTGTGCGATCGATTGGCGTTGTCCCTTGTCAATCGTAAGCAGGTCAAGAGTGCCGGTTTTGTCAAATCAGAATCGGGCGCATATCGGATGAGTGATGCGACACGCAAGGCGGTGCTCGTTGCGTATCAGACTCGGAAGCAAGACACGATCGAACACCCGTTTCTCGGAGAAAAAACGACCGTGGGATTGCTCGTGCATCTGCAGGCTCGTCTGCTTGCGCGTCATCTACGCGGCGATCTAGACGAGTATCCGGCATTCATTTGGAGGTGATCACGGGATGTACGTTCTGGTGACCTACGACGTCAACACCTCCGATTCCGGGGGCAAACGCAGCCTGCGTCAGATTGCGAAGATCTGTCTCGATTTTGGTCAGCGTGTTCAGAATTCGGTCTTCGAATTGAAGGTCGATCCGGCACAGTGGGCGGAGTGTCGGCACAGGCTGCTTGAGCAGATTGATCCTGAGAAAGACAGTGTTCGATTTTACCAACTGGGGAACAATTGGAAGGATCGCATCGAGCACCATGGCAGCAAGCCGTCGACGGACATCGACGGGCCATTGATAATCTAATGGAAACCAGCCCCCGCGAACCTGGAGCGCGCCCGCAAGGGCAGTGACGTTCGCGAATCTTGACTTAAGCGATGCTTGAGGTGAATTCAGCAGGTGTCTGACAGGAAGCCACACAAAGAAATCGGCGTCTTCACGCAAGGTTCGCGGGAACCTAAAATAAAGCCGTTGGCAGTAAACAACTTACGTCAACGCGGTCGCGCTCTTCACGGGCGCGTGGATTGAAACAAGCAACCGTGGATTATCGTCCTGCGGCTAATTTCGAAATCTGCACCGGGGCCTGGAGTGACGCGCCCTCAATCGAATCAATTTGGGAGTCGCATGATTTTTAGACGTCGGTGACGTCGAACGTCTAGGTGCATGCAGCAGGCGGGAGCCCCGTCACGAGTTCGAACGCTACTTTAGCTTTCGACGCCCGTTTTGAATGGGCTTGACCATGACAACGTCGACGTCGTTGCTCAGCTTTTTCCCGGGCGTGGTTCGGCCGTTGTCGATCGCTTGTTGCATCATTGCGATCATCGATTCGACACGGTCCGGTTCGCTCACAAACAAGTTCTTGGTCTCGCCGGGATCGTCAGCGAGGTTGTAAAGCTGCATCGGAGGAAGCTCACTCATGTCATCGCGTCCCGGACGCGGGGTGCTCCAACCTCCGGAACCAGGGCACAAACAAAGTTTCCAAACGCCGTCGCGAATGGCGAAGTAGCCAGAGATCGATTGCGACACGATGGACTGACGTGAGACTGCGTTCGCCTTTCCCAACAACGTTGGTAAGAAAGAGACACTGTCTTCGGCCATGTCGCCCGGAATCTTTGCTCCGGTGATTTCGGCAGTCGTCGCAAAGAAGTCGAGTTGCCCGACCAAGTTCTCCGTCCGAGATCCTGGCTTGACCTTTCCGGGCCAGCGAACGATGAAAGGAACCCGATGTCCGCCGTCATAGATGTCCGCTTTGTGACCACGATAAATGTAGTTTTGGTCGTGGCCTGCGGCTTCCAACTCATTGATTTTGGCGGCCGGGGAACAACCGTTATCGGTCGTGAACACCAATAACGTTTCATTGGCGACGTCATTGCGATCCAACGCTTCCAAGATCGCCCCGACGGTCGCGTCAACTTGCATCGTGAAGTCGCCGTAATCGTTGATTCCGCTTTTGCCACGCCACTGTTCGGAAGGAACGATCGGTGTGTGCGGGGCGTTTAGGGGAAGGTACAAAAAGAACGGCTGGTCGGCTTTGCTGCTGGCGTCAATAAAACGTACCGCTTCACTTGTAAACGTCGGCAACACCTCGACCGCTTCGAAATTCGCTCCTGCAGGGCCTTTGCGGTGGAATGCCTTCTCGACCGTCGCCGTTTCGGTTGGCACACGATCGTTCACGAAAACATAGGGCGGCATGTCCAGCGATGCGCTGATTCCGAAAAAGTGATCGAAGCCGACATCGACAGGACCATCTTTGATCGCCGCTTCGTAATCAACTTGCCAACCTTTGGCATAGGCACTTGCGAAGTTTCCGCTGTCGTCTGCGTTGCCGCCGTCTTTCAAGGGCCAGTTCCAGCCGAGATGCCACTTGCCAACTGCGGCGGTGGTGTAACCTTGCTGCTTCAGCATCCCGGCAATCGTCAAACGGTCGCGGTCGATCAATGGCGGACTGAACCCACCCAAGACGCCTTTTTGCAACCGGGTCCGCCAGTGATATCGCCCCGTCAAAATGCTATAGCGAGTCGGGGTACAAACCGACGACGAGGTATGTGCATCACCGAAGATCATGCCTTCCGCCGCAATGCGATCGATATTTGGGGTAGGGATTTTCGAATCAGGATTCAGCGCACCAACGTCGCCAAAACCCTGGTCATCGGCAAGGATGAAAACAATGTTCGGACGATCCGCCGACGCGGCAGCGGTGTGTGTGACGATGGCAACGCCTGCCAGTATCGCAACAAGAAGCGGTCTGTGGCGACGGAAAAGTGATAACGGCATACGCGTCACCAGGGTGAGAGAGGAAGGTGGGCAAAGGGGAAAACAGGCCTGAATCCGATCGATTGTACCCGGACTTCCACGACAGCGTTCTACAGCAAAACGGCATTCCGTTCCTTCCCCATTTAATCGGTCGATCGCCCTTTCCGACCGAAGCCGCAGTCCGTCAACGCCGACGAATGCGGTATACCGACTCAGCTTTGATCAGCTTCAAGGCAGTGAACGAAACTCCCAAACTTCAACCGCAATACCATAAAGGTCAATGAACCACCTTATTTCCCCAGGTCTTCAAAACGTTCATAAGCTTGCTTCAACGGGTGAGCCTCTTTCCGTCCGTGGATCATCGTGGCCGTCCACTCGGATAAACGCAGTCCGAGACGACGACAGGCTTGTTGGACGCGTTCCTCGTCCGGTGCACCAGCAGAAATGGCTCCGTAGTGGGCTGAAAATTTCACACCGGAATAATCCGTTAAACCGAATACAAGAAACCCATAATTGATCAGAATGGACATCAATGCCATGCAAGTCCACTCTTGTCCGCCTCCCCAAGCGCCCGCAGAAGAGAAAACACAGCCGATCTTTCCATCCATCTGCCCCCAATTCTCGATCGGTTGTTGATCCCACCATTGCTTCATTTGCCAACTGACGCAACCATAATTTGTCGGTGACCCAAGTGCGATTCCCTCGCACCAATCAAGGTCACTCGCATCCGCACATGCCACGTTGCGATGACGAACCTCAGCGCCCTCGAGTTCTTTCGCACCGGCCGCAATCAGATCTGCCATGCGTTCTGTGTTTCCGGAGTTCGAGTGATATAAAACTAGGATTTTTGTCATGGGCGATTAGCTGGCAGGCGAGGAAGGTGATTTAACAAAAGAGCGGACGGTTGCATCTTTGTACGAAGCAAAATGCGAGGGGATCTAACACAGAAGGATCTTGGCTTGCCTGAAAGATCCCCGCTAATGCTCAGCCTCTCTTTTTCTTGGGAAGACCGCTTGGTGAAGGGGCATCGTCTTGGTCAGAAGGCGGACCAAGAATTTCCTTAAAGATCTCCTTGAGTTCATCTGCCCACACGTCGTAGGCTAGCAACTCAAGGTGCAATCCGTCGCTTGAAAATCCGGCCAAGTATCTACCACTGCTGCCAACAAGCCGTGCATTGATATCGATGAATCGACAATCCTGCTGCACGCACAGAGCCTGAAGACGTTTGTTGATGCTCTCGACTGCTGGCCTGAGAGCCTCGTTTTGATCGCGTGGAAATACGCCGGTCAAAACAATCACTGCATCGGGACAATGCTTTTTGAACTCGCAAATAATCGCTTCCACTCCCTCGACGACGTCATCAATCGTTTCCTGACTCGCTTCACCGCTCCAAGGCAAGTTGTTCGTTCCTGCCTGCAATGACACAACTTTTGGCTGCACCCCATCCAACTCGCCATTTCGCATTCGCCAGAGCATATTGTGTGTGCTATCCCCCCCCCAAGCAAAATTAGCCGCATTCCAACCGTGAAAACTCTGCTTCCAATGCTCAAGTAATTCCGGATAGTCGGTGGCGCCCCAGCGACGCGTGATCGAGTCGCCTTGAAAATAGATATCGATCTTGCCCCGCTTCACCTTTTCCACAAGTTGCTCGTGCGCGGCTCGCGACATCCAATCAGTTCGCTCTTCTGCGGCATGCACCGTCGCATTTTGGCTCAGCACATCAATCACCTTTCCATACACCGGCTTCGGCCTAAGTGACCGATCGAACAACAATGGGTAGTTTGTCCGTTGCCAAGGAAATTCGTTCAGCCAACTCTCTCCATCGTGCAAATTCCAGAATGAAACCCGTGCGATGACGTCCTGGTATTCGCAAAAGAGACGAAATAACGCGACATACTGCTCGATTTGCTGATCTTCAATGATTTGCGGCAGGCCATCTCTGTATGGATCATAGCTCTTCAGTTCTTCGCGAAATTTTCCGTCGTCCGCCCACCATTTGCCGCGTGTCACAACGTCAATATCGAGTTCCGAAACTACAACCTTGATTTCGAGCTGGCGCAGCGCTTCGAACGTCTTTCGCAATTGCCCGAGCGAATGGTCGCCCAATTCAAAATGCCCCTGCATCCCGTAGGCATTCACTGGGACACCTCGCTGCTTCAGTTCAGTCAACAATCGAACAAGCTTTTTTCGCTTCTCCGGAAAGTGGCAGTTGTAGTCATTGTAGATTAGCAGGGCATCTGGATCGCACTTTCTGGCGGCACGAAATGCTGTTTCGATGAAATCGATTCCGGTGGTCCTGCTGTACACAGAGTCACGCAAGAAACTGCCGCTTTCATCAGAGATTGCCTCATTGACCACATCCCACATCGTCGCCACCTCACCGTATCGATGCACGACGGTTTCGACATGATTGTCGATACGATTGAGCAACACCTCCTTTGATACGGGCCGCCCATCTTCTCCCCGCTTCATCCATTCATCGGTTCGGTCGTCTTTGGCCCAAACAAGGCAATGTCCAACAACCTCTAACCCCTTGCTTCTAGAAAACTCAACGAAGCGATCAGAAGCCGCAAAGTTCCATACATTTTCCGCTGGGTGAATGCTCTGCGGTTTCATACAGTTTTCCGGCGTCAGTATCTGAAACTGGCTCTCGATCAACGTAGCACATCTTGGGTCACGGAGAACCGACTCACCAACTCCGACGCCAATTCGAAAACGGCTACCAACGGCAGACTTCAGAGACCGAGTGTTCCCATCTGGCCGGCGCTCACCCGCCGATAAGAAACCTGGCTCCTGAGCGAACGAGAAACCGACTTGGCTGACAAGACAGACAAAGACAGAAAATGCTGTCGGCAGAGTAGTGTGCATCAGATGAATTCGCTTGGGTCAACAAGAGTCACGACAAGACAGCGAACCCCGAAGGCCGTGGCACGTCCGCTCAACGGCCAAGCATTTCACCGCGTGAAATTCCTCAGCCGCTCGGCATTCTACATGCGGTCACGAGCCAAGCGTACCCCGAGATGCATCTGGCTCGCAGGGTACAATTGAACATGATCATCACCGGAGCGGTGCCGCAAAGAAGGCTAAGCACATTTGCTTGTTGACATTACCTCCTAAAATCCCCAACGGCTTACGGGGCTCCAAAGCCCTGAAAAAACGGATTACGGGGACACGAATTCCCTAGCGGAGCGGCCATCAAAAGCTCATCGGGTGAATTTTCCTTACTGTCATCGCCCTCGCGCTGACAATCAGTGAAAGCGGCGAAACGGCCGTATTTAATGGGCTTTATGCGTGCACGCACGACTACGGTGAGTCCCCGCGCCCTACAGCATGTGAAATAACTCTGGCCGATTGCGCAATTCTTCATGGAATCTAGAACGCGAACGCCTATAAAGGACGACTCGCTACGCAGCAATTTTCTGCTACGCGGCCCGTAGCCGCAGTGTCCTGCACCTATGCATCTCTCACTCGGCATCAACGACGACGAACGTTGGTCGTCCTATCAATCACCAAATTCATCCAATGCTCAAGTCTCTCACTTTGCTTGTTTCTTTCCTGACTTTCATGCAAGCCGGCCTTGTTTCCTGCGCCGTCGCTCAGGATTTGCCAGGTGCGAAATTGAAAGGCGAAAGGGTCTTCTATGCGTCACATAGTTTGATGTGGTACGTCCCGGAACAACTAGCAGAGCTAGCCTCGGCGCAGGACATCGAAGACCATCGGCTAATCGGCCTGCAGAGACTCGGTGCATCAAGGACACTGCAACACTGGCAGCAGCCGGAAGACATGAACGAAGCGAAAAAGGCTTTAAGACAAGGTAATGTCGATGCCTTTGTGATGTCTCCTATCCAATTCCCCGACGAAGGAATTGAATCATTCGTAAAGCTAGGGTTGAAACACAATCCGCAGATGAGATTCCTCATTCAGCTTTCCTGGGGTGGCGGAGATATTGACAATCAAGATTTCCCGAAGGGTGCCTGGGACACTCCCGATCGCAACAAGACACCCGAGCAGCTTGCACAGATGAACGCTCGCAACATTCGCGCGGGTGAAGCGCAAGTCGATGCATTGAACGACACCTATGGAAACGGGGAGAAGATTGCCTTTCTCATTCCGACTTCTCAAGCGGCTTCCGAGCTACGATCACGCATTTACCGAAACGAACTGCCGGGATTAACGGATCAAGATGAGCTGTTTGTCGACCCAGCCCACCCCTCGGCTCCACTGGAAGCGCTGAACACCTACCTGCATTTTGCGATTCTGTACCATCAGAGCCCGGTTGGCCTTCCAGCAATCAACAAGCTCAACCGGGCGGATCGACCACAGTGGGATGCGCAGTTCGTCCGAACGCTCCAGGAAATTGCATGGGAGTTCGCGCAAGACTATTCGCGGGCAGGGCTGAACGGAGCGAACGAGACAAAGCCCCCAAGTCTATCCGACTCCCCAAATCCCAATGAATATCCAGATCTCGAGTTCGTGTATGCCGCTGATATTCAAGTCGGCGAAGCACTTGATTTTGGTCAGGTCTCCGCTGGCAGCCGCAGCGTTATTCCGATCACCGGTGGAACGTTCCAAGGTCCTGACATTCGGGGCGAAGTGATCCCCGGCGGCGTCGATTGGAACCTCTCCCGCAGTGATGGCACCACGGAAGCAGATGCGACCTACTTCCTGCGAACAGACGATGGCGTTTTGATCCGAGTTTCTAATTTCGGCGTCGGCGCACCGCCGTCGGGTTTACGCTTTACGACGCCTCGATTCGTCGCCCCTCAGGGCAAATACGAATGGTTAAATCAGTCGAATTTCATTGGCTCCTTGGACATCGACTGGACGCGAAAGCACCCGATTCGGCTTCGCACATTTCGCGTACGATCGAAAGTTTCGCCGTAACTATTCATTTCAGCTATCGCCCTGAACCCTACTCCCTCTTCCTCTCCTTTAGACGCCTGACAAGCAAGGTCGAATCAATGAAAAGATTTCTAGCATTGTCTGCATTGTGTCTGCTCCAGGTTGTTCAAGCTTGGACGCAAGACAACCCCAATACTGAACGACCTCGTCGCCAACGTGGAGGATTCGGTGGACGAATCGAACTCGGTCCGGACGACAGGCAAACCCACCCGGACCCTCCGGATGACATCGTCAATCTACGTGATGTACCGCTCGGCAAACTGGAAATGATCGAGTACGAATCGAAAACAGTTGGCACAACACGAAAAATGAATGTCTACACACCACCGGGGTACTCCGACAGCAAGAAGTATCCGGTCCTGTATCTCTTGCATGGGATCGGTGGTGACGAGACCGAATGGCAACGGTTCGCGACTCCCGATGTGCTGCTGAACAACTTAATTGCCGACGACAAAGCGGTACCTATGATCGTCGTAATGCCCAACGGGCGCGCCCAGAAGAACGATCGCGCCGAGGGAAACGTGATGGCAAGCGCGGGAGCGTTTGCGGTATTCGAAAACGATTTGCTGAAGGACGTCATTCCGGCGATCGAGTCAAAATACTCCGTCGCAGCGGACCGCCAGCATCGAGCGATCGCCGGGCTATCCATGGGCGGTGGCCAATCGCTGAACTTTGGACTTAGTCACCTCGATACGTTTGCCTGGGTCGGCGGTCTCTCGTCGGCACCAAATACGAAAGCCCCAAAAGAACTCATCCCGGATCCCGAAAACGCGAAAGAGCAACTTGAGCTGCTCTACTTGTCTTGTGGAAACAAAGACGGCTTGATCGGAATTAGCCAACGAGTGCAGCGATACCTCAAAGAGAACGAAATCCCCCACATCTGGAACGTCGACTCTTACGGACACGACCCGACTCACTGGCGAAACAATCTGTACCACTTTGCTCAATTGGTATTTCAGACCACATCGACAGATCACACCCCAGAGGAGAACCAGCCGACAGCGCCGAGCGACCAACCTTCGGTAAACGAAGAACACGCCGGCGATAGCAATGAACCGGAAGGGATAAAGGACGATTTCAAGCCATCCCCGACCAACCAGGACGGAAAGGAAAATCCGCAGGTCAATTCACAAGGTCGAATCAAGTTTCGGATCGTCGCGCCGGAAGCGAAGAGCGTGGCAACGACATTTCGCGACAGCACCGAGTTCGTAAAAGGTGAAGATGGGGCGTGGATCGGATACTCACGACCTCTTGACGAAGGCTTCCATTACTATGAGTTGATCATTGATGGTGCCCACGTTCCGGATCCCGACAGCAAATACTATTTCGGAGCAATGCGTTGGGGGAGCGGGATCGAAATTCCTGCCCATGACCGTGATTTCTACGCACTGAAAAACGTTCCTCACGGCCAAGTTCGCGAGATCTACTTTCATTCGGAGAGCACGGATTCCGAGCGACGAGCTTTCGTTTACACACCACCGGGCTACGACAGCAATCAAGACAAACGCTACCCAGTCCTGTATTTACAGCACGGCTGGGGCGAAAATGAATACGGCTGGAGCGTCCAAGGCCACGCGGGTCTGATCATGGACAATCTGATCGCGGAAGGGAAGGCAAAGCCCTTCATCATCGTGATGACCTATGGCATGACCAACGAAGTTCGCATGGGCGGGCTTCGCAACTTTGACATCAGCGATTTTGAAACGGTCCTGGTTGATGAACTCGTTCCACATATCGATCAAAACTTCCGCACCCTGACCGATCAACCCAATCGTGCCATGGCAGGACTGTCGATGGGTAGCATGGAAACGAAGTCAATCACGCTACGCAATCTTGACAAGTTTTCACACATCGGCCTTTTTAGTGGAGCCACGATTGGAAAGGAAGATGTCGAGAATACGGATGGGTTCAAAGACAAAGTTGAACTCGTATTCGTTAGCTACGGAAGCAAAGAGGTTGGAGGAGGGCGAACTCGTCGGGGAGGCAACCCGGCCGACTCCGTGAAGCAATTAAAAGAGATGGGAATCGAGGCCCACTACTACCTGTCTCCCGAAACTGCCCACGAATGGCAAACTTGGCGACGCAGCTTGAAGGAATTCGCCCCTCTGTTGTTTCAACCGGAGGACAACCTGTTGGGCAACTGGAAGGTTGACTTTGATACTCAAATCGGCGTCCAAAGTTATGCAATGACATTTGGCGAGGAAAGCGGCGAACTCTCCGCGACGGCGAAAGCAGAGGTCGATGGTCGGTCGCGCGACGTCACCTTTGAGCAGGTCAAACGGACAGGCGATATTATCTCGTTCGTCGAAAACCTAGATTTTGGTGGAAACGAAATTCGTATCGAATACGAGGGGAAGATAGACGGCGACACAATCCTGTTTTCGCGAAAGGTAGGCGACTTCGCAACGGAAAAGGCAACAGCGAAGAAGTCGAAATCGGTTGACGACCTGGTGTCCGAAAACGCAAAGGAATCAATGCAGCGTGGGGCGGACGCCCAGCGACAACAGGCCGTCGCAATGGCCGACTCGGTCGACCCAAACTTCCACATTTATCTCAGCTTCGGACAATCCAACATGGATAGCGGCGGGCGGATGAATGACGCTGATCGCGACGTGCCAGAGCGTCTGCTGGTGCTAGCCGATTTTGACAATGACCAGAGGGGCTGGCAGAAAGGTAGCTGGTACCACGCCATCCCACCGCTGGCCGCTCGCGGACGAGGCATTTGCATGGTCGACTCCTTCGGCAAAGCAATGGCTAATTCGCTTCCAGAAGACATCCGCGTCGGACTTATCAAGGTTTGTGTGCCCGGATGCAAGATCGAACTGTATCAGAAGGAATCGTTTCAGTCTTATCTCGACGGCGAGAGAGACTGGTTGAAGAACATCGTCAAAACCTACGAGGGAAGTCCTTATCAGTACCTTGTCGACATGGCTAGAGAGGCGAAGAAGCACGGCGTCATCAAAGGAATTCTTCTCCATCAGGGCGAATCAAACACCGGGGACAAAGAGTGGCCCGAGAAAGTCAAGTCCGTCTATGACGACTTGATGAGGGACCTCGACTTAGATCCAAACGAGGTGCCACTGCTGGCCGGAGAGATGGTGCATGCTGATCAGGGTGGACGATGTGCAAGCCACAACGCGATCGTCGCGACGTTACCGGACGTCATCGCGGGTGCTCGGGTGATATCCTCAGCAGGTTTGCCAACCGACGACAAACTGCATTTTAATCCGGATGGATCTCGCGAGTTTGGTAAGAGATACGCTGCTGAGATGCTCTCATTTTTGGCATCAGAGAACCTAGTTGCCGAATAAGCCATTTCGGTGATTGATCATTGTAACTTCTAAAACCACATCGGATATCGCCTCATGTCATTCCAATCGATCGCTTGCTTCTGGTGTATCGCGTTGTCCGCCACGTTCACGCTTGGCCAAGAAAAGGCTTCGCCAAAGCAAAGCTCTGAAGGTTTGGCAGGCACGTGGCATTGCCAATTCGATTCACCCTTCGGATTGCAGACTTACCACCTCCACGTTGCGATCAATGAAGCCGGCAATGCAACCGCACACGCGGAAGTAGAGACTCGCGACGAAGAGCGGAAAGTCGAGTTCGTCAATGTAGAAGTAGACAACGATTCTCTCAGCTTTGCGGAGATCCGTCAGTTCGGCGACCGAGAGTTTCGCATCGAGTTCAGCGGCGAACGCAAAGGAAAGGATCTCGCGATAACGAGGTCGTTTGGAGAACGGGGCGGGCAAGAGTCGCTTGCCACGCGAGAGCTTCCCAAGCCACCACCAAAGGAAGATCCTGCTCCGGAGGTCGAAGTCAAAATCGATCGACTCATCAAAGACGCGTATGAAGAATCATTCTTGATCGGCATGGCCGGTGACCTTCCTTCGCGTTATTCAGAGGAGGAGCTGAGACTAGCCGCCGAGCATTTTGCCGCGATCACTCCCGAAAACTGCATGAAGCCCGAGCGAGTTCACCCAGCCGAAGATCGTTGGGATTTTGAGCGGACCGACGCTTTGGTGCAGTGGGCCGAAAAGAATGACATGACCATCCACGGCCACACCTTGGTTTGGCATGCACAGACGCCCAACTGGTTCTTCGAGGGGCGTGATCCGGAGACGGTCAAGCGGCGAATGAAACAACATATTGAAACGCTTGCGGCACGATACAAAGGGAAGCTGCAGAGTTGGGATGTGGTCAATGAAGCCATCAACGATGGTGGGAACTCTGAAACCGCGAAGACGGAAAATCTACGCAACTCGAATTGGTTGCAAACGCTCGGCCCCGAGTTTCTCACTTTGGCATTCAAGTTCGCTCGACAGGCAGATCCCGATGCTGTGCTCTACTACAACGACTACAACATCGAATCGGGCCCCAAGCATGCAAGTTCGATGGTGCTGCTTGAACGACTGCTTGCCGAGGGTGCTCCCATCGATGCCGTCGGCATCCAAGGGCATTGGCGAAGCGGTCGGGTTCCTTTCGAAGACATCGAAAAGGCGATCACCGACTATGCATCGCTCGGACTGAAAGTCAGTATCACGGAACTCGACGTCACAATCCGAGGTGAGTCCGGCGGGCAATTCGGACGAAGACGCTTCCGAAGTTCTACACCTCCTTCGCTTAACGACTTGAACGCACAAGCCGATGACTACGCCCGCTTGTTTGCGATCTTCAAAAAGCACGAAGATGTCATCGAACGAATTACTTTCTGGGGGCTTAACGATCGAAGAACCTGGAGGTGGGGGCAACATCCTCTTCTTTTTGACGACAACAATCACATTAAGCCAGCGTATGCCAGCATTGTGGCGGTGGCAGATAGCGATGATGATGCCAAGAGAGCTCCCGAACCGCCAAAGAACCTTAAAATTGAAGACGGTGGTCAGGGTGATTATTCAGCGATCGTAACTGACGCACCAACCCTTGCGGAAATGACGATTTATCGCCCAAAGGATTTGTCTGTTTTTGCTGGCGAAAAGAAATTGCCGGTACTTCTATGGGGAAATGGAGCGTGTGCCAACACGACGGAGGAACACAAGAACTTTCTCAACGAGATTGCATCACACGGATTCATTATTCTAGGCATTGGACCGCTGGATCAATTGCAACAGCGAGACGAGACATCTCGTCAGCGGACAAATTCTTCTCAATTGGTTGCTGCCTTGGACTGGATCATCGCACAGGACACCGATGAAAACAGCATCTACTACAGAAAGATTGATACGACCAAAGTCGCCGCGATGGGAATGTCGTGTGGTGGACTGCAAGCCATCGAAATTTCGGACGATCCTCGAGTCACAACGACGGTTGTTTGCAACAGTGGCGTATTACCCTCTCGCTCACCGATGGCTGCGATGCCGAGCCTGACTAAGGAAGACCTCAAGAAGTTTCACGGTCCCGTCCTGTACATTATGGGCGGACCTTCCGACATCGCCTACAACAACGCGATGGACGATTTCTCCCGAGTCGACCATGTGCCCATCGTGATGACCAACTTAGACGTCGGGCACGGAGGAACCTACCGTCGGCCGCACGGCGGCGAATATTCCTCCGTGGCCCTCGCTTGGCTCAACTGGCAGCTCAAAGACGATAAGGCATCCGCCAAGATGTTCCTTGGCAACGATAGTCAATTGAAACGCGATCCGGATTGGACGATCGACATGAAGAACCTGGAACAGTAGCCCGCATCGATCTAAGTGCTCGACCATCTGTGCCGTTCGCCTATGTTTTTATGATGAGATTCACACTAAAAAACCACGACTTCATTATTCGCGATCTGTTACCTGAGGATGTCGACGAATATTTGAAATTCTTCAATTCGCTAAGCGAAAAATCTATTCGTTGTCGATTTGGACACTTATTAGCGAAGTTGACTCAGGACGCTGCAGTGCAACGAGCCACCACTGATGCTGACGAACGGGCACTTGCGATCTTTGATGGCCAGCAAAGTTCCATCGCTGCAATTGGGCGATGTTACTTTGACCCTCAGGCACATACTGCAGAAATCGCGATGGTCGTGGCCGAATCGCACCGCCGAATGGGATTAGGACGCTTTATCCTCGACCGACTCATTCGGGTTGCCAGTGATAAAGACAGCAGGTCAGTCCATGCGTTCATCGCTACGGAAAACGCCCCCGTTAAACACCTTTTGCGGTCCGCTGGATTTATTGCGCAATCCGGAACTGATAGTAGTGACGTGGAGTTCGTCCTGCATTCGATCGCGAAGTACAAAACCGAACAATGCGTTGCTGGAAGAGATTAGATTCTTCGATTGCCGTCCTTGATCCGACGTTGACAATCCCTCGAATAAACCATTTGGTACTGGAGTCATCTGTGAAAAATCGATTTACAAGATTCGTAGACTTTCGGTTGTTTAGAGACGTCAAGACAACGTTGTATTGTGTGTCGTTATCATCAGCGTGCTTTCTCTCGATACCTGCCCCAGCAATCGCCCAGGAAGCGGCAAGTCCAAACACACCGAAGCAAAGCACTCCGAGAGATGCCATGACATCGATCGAAACCCCCGCACAGCCCAACGCCATCGAGTTGGGAACTGGTCCATTGCCCGACGCCGAAACACCAGAGTCCTGGCACAGTCACTACGGTAGCAAGTTCGCGCGCAATGTCACCGTAGCCACCTTGACTCCCTTCCTACCTGACCCTGGTAATGCGAGCGGCGCTGCTGTGATCGTTGCACCGGGGGGCGGTTTCAGGACATTGTCAATGGAAAATGAAGGTTGGCAGGTCGCCGAGGCGTTTGCCGCCAAAGGTGTAGCGGCTTTTGTGCTCAAGTATCGTCTTAATCAGACTGCGGCCGATCTCAATGAGTTCGCAAATCCCACTAGACCCCGGCCCAGGGGTGGGCCGCGTTCGGGGCGTCCCACACCGGCGGAGATGGCCGCTCGTATTGCACCGCAGGTTGCCGACGCGAACGCCGCTTTCGCGCTGATCTGCGAGAATTCCGAGAAATGGCACGTGGATCCAGACCGCATTGGAATGATTGGATTCTCCGCAGGCGCGATGCTCACCATGACAACAACGCTGAGCGGAGGGGAAAGCGAGCCCGCATTCATCGCCAGCATCTATGGCGGACTGAATGCGGTTGAAGTTCCCACCAACGCACCGCCCCTATTCGTTGCGATTGCAGCCGACGACCCACTTTTCCCCGTTGGCTTTGGTCTCATTGAGAGCTGGCGTAAAGCAAATCGTCCTGTTGAGTTGCATTACTACGAACAGGGTGGGCACGGCTTTGGCATGTACCAGAAATCCACTACCAGCACTGGCTGGTTCGATGCCTATGTGCGTTGGCTCGGAATGCATGGTTATCTGAAGCCGGGTATCCGTGGCCAAACTTCGAAGGCGAAGTTAGATGACGTATGAGACAACTACGACCGCGAGAAGATCCTGTTTGCCCAAGTACGGGCAAACAGAATTCTCCTAAATCCAGACGGTCATGCTGAACTGACTGCCGTTTGAACATTGTTGGGATCAAGCAGCTCGTCATCGGGCTGCGCTTCCTTCGCCCAGACGTTCATATCGTTGGTTATCGCATCACCACGGATGGTGCTGAAGGAAACGTCGGCTGCATCACGTCCAGTCCCGATACGTACGAAGCCACCGACCGGCGCGAGCCGAGTCGCATCGAATAAGAACCATCGTCCGTCGAGATAGGCTTCAAAGAATCCGTGAAAGTCGGGCGGGTTTAAGTTCACCGCGTAGCCGGATACGTATCGAGCCGGAATACCCATCGCGCGACAGAGGCTGATCGCAACGTGGGCGAAGTCTCGACAGACACCCTGTTTTTGCCGCAGAACATCACAGGCAGTTGTCGTCGGGCCGGTGCTGCCGGGCGTGTACGCGAGCTCATCGTATGTCCAGTTGCAAATCGCAGTCACGCGCGAGTAGCCCGGTGAAAGATCGCCGAATTGCTGCATCGCAAAACCAAGCAGCTCGTCGGACTCGCAGTACCGGCTCGGGTTGAGATAAGTCAGTACATCGGCGGGCAATCGTTCGTATGGCACTTCGCCAAGGTCAGTCGCGTCAGCCTGCTCAGCATTCAGATTGACCATCGCATCGTACTTGATAGTTAATCGACCAACCGGGACTGATAAACGAACCAGACGATTGCCCAGCATGCCAACCCCGCATTCTTCGATTCTGTGAAACGGCTCAACCTCCAAAGATTCGCTCACAATTTGCTGATACTCGTTCCGTGCGACGGAAACGTTAAATAGGAAGGTCGTAGGCGACTTTACATCGTAAGTGATGCAACTTCCGACACAGCAGTTCCCGGCCTGTTGAAAAACACCGTGTTTTGCCGACTTGGCTTTTGCTAGCGGTTCGCCAGAATCTCCTTGGCCTGTTGCGTCTCGCTTCGTGACCGAAACATCCTATGATAGTGCCTGAC
>NZ_NPDI01000034.1:0-158913 GCF_002251265.1 Rhodopirellula sp. MGV
GAATTGAATGGCTTCCGAGTATCCCAAACGCTGGTCAATGGACATCATGGTGTTGGGCTTCGGCTGATTGTTGATTTCCATTCGCTGCGTTTGCCTGACACACAACGACATTGGCAGAAACCTATTCTGAAAATCATTGGGCTGCCAACCGCACATGAGTACGTTCCGATGTTCGGTTGTTCGTCGTCCCGATCTCCTGAATCCTCGTGCGAAGGCTCTGCCTTGCACGCGATTGCCTCGCAGGCTCCCGCCTGCAACTTCCGTGCAAAACCAAAGCCACTTAACCGCACGCTAGCGCGTTCCGGCTGATGAAACCTCGTGGACGAGCACCGCGAGGCTGAGCACGAGCACGATGAAGCGGGAAACACAGATGCAATTCCATTGCAAGAACGGCCGTTCAACTGAGATCGACGGTCGGGACGGACGCGGGCGGTCAATTTGAATCGCCTACCACCGCTTCGCGCAGCTGACGAGAACTCCATCGAATCCTTCTCCATCCGCAATAGCCAAGATAGGCTGCGAGGAGACTGAATGTGCCTCCAAAAACGGCTAAGAATCCCCAATCAATCGGTTCGTCATTGGTGATCTCTTCCCCGATGGTGGTGACGGCCGCGAAAGCGAAGAACGCGGCGGAGAAAAGATTCAATCACCCCATCGGTCGATCGAGACTTGAAACTTGCCGGTACCAGCGAATCCATTCGGCGATGGCATAACCCAAAACAGGCAACACCAGCAGCAGCCCACCGATCATTGAATAGGGATTGTCAGCAACGACGATCGCAATCACGCTCGTGATGAACAACATCGTCGCGAGCGTAAAGTTGACTCCAAAAAACAGTGTCTCAAGTCGTCTGCCCGATGCGTCAGCATTTTGCTCTCCCTCAGACATTCAACCACTCGCCGCTAGTTTTGCTCGGCCGCTAACTTGGCCTTCAGCTCTTCATAGACCACTTTGAACTGTTGATTCTCTGGCTCGAGGTCCGACGCCAACTTTAGCTGCGACAATGCATCTTCCATCTGGCCGTCCAAATAGAGCGCCAGGCCATACTGGAATTGCACGGGCGCTAGCTCGGGCGCTAGCTTGGCGTCGCGGGCCAACAATGCCAAATGCTGCTTTCGCAACTTGCCTGCCGCGGCAAGGTAACGGTCTCGTTCTGCCGGTTCCATTCCGCCGGCCACCCGCTCGAACAAAGCCGCCAAGTTGACGTGCGGCCCGGTTGTCGTGGGCTCGACGCGAATCGCCGTTTGATACGCTTCGATGGCTTCGGCAGGACGCCCTAAGCGTTCACAGATAATTCCCCAGCCCAGGTGTGCACCCGACCTGTCGGAAGCTGTCATGAATTCTTCGTGCACCTCTTTCAATGCGACTTCCAGCTTCGACCGATCCTCCGGCGACAACTGCTGAAGCTCCGGCGAATTCACCAAGGCCTGTGCCGCCGCCGAACGAACAAGTCGCGAGGGGTCGTCGAGCAATCGCACTAACTGCGTTACCGTTTGCGAGGAACCGGTTGCTGGCAACGCCGCTGCCGCGCTCGCACGAATCATCGGGTGCTGCTCGGCATCATTGAGTAACTCATTGACGACGCTCGAAATCCCACGGGCGCCCTGACGAGTCAACTCCTCAATGATCGTTGCCCGAGCGATTGCGGGGGATCGGTAGTCCGTTATTTTCAACAACTCGATCGCCCGCTCCGTCGCACCAGCTTCGCCGCGACGCAGCGGCACCAAGGTTTCGGCGAAGTGCGGTTCACGCTTTCGATCCGCACCGTACCAGCGGTCGCAAGCTTCATCGCACCAGGCGTCGGTCTGTTCAATCAAGCCCTGCAACGTCGCACCATCGGCGCCGACCTCGGCACTCGGTTCCTCACCAGCCAGACGCAGCCACTGGGCATACTCCAATGGTTCGAGCTTTGACCGCTGATCAGAATCCATTTGCGGCAAGCGATCCTTCACATGACAGCGACTGCAGGCGTTAGGCGTTCCGAGACTGACGGACAAGTCCGGACGCGGGACACGAATGCTGTGGTCACGACGTGGGTCGACTTCCATGTAAGTCGTTTCTGGCATGTGACAGTTGACACACTTTGCCGCTTCGCTGCCTGGTGTATGATGATGGTGTGAGACGACGTCATACTTGCCGGCGGAGTGCTGGTGACATGACGTGCAAGTTTCATTGCCGGGATGCTTCAGCTTCAACGAGTGAGGGTCGTGGCAATCGGAGCAGCGAATGCCTTTGTGATACATCTTGCTCTGTAGGAACGAGCCATAGACGTAGTCCTCGTCTTTGATTTGTCCGTCGCCGTGGTACGTCAATTCATTGAGCATTTCCAAGCGATAGTGATCGAAGTAATTCGGTCCGCCGGTCCCTGCGGCGCCCATCACCCCGCGACGACTGTGGCAAGGGGCACAGGTTTGCAACTGCGGTTCGGCATCGTCGCCTTTGAGATGATTGACCAAGCCATCGCCATAGCGGCGATCCCAAAATAACGAAGACTTGTTGGCCAGTTCGACATGCAACGAGGCCGGACCGTGGCAGGCTTCGCAGCTTACATCGATTTCCGAAAATGTCGTGTGATACGTCGCTGTCTTTGGATCAAAGTTCTCCTGCAAGTTGGTGGAGTGACAATTGGCGCACATCGTTTGCCAGCGTTGTGCGATTCCGGTCCAGTGCAGTGGGTCATCGGCAGCCAGCTTTTCGGTCACATCTGGAGGCCGCAAGTAGAACCAGCGGTTATCGCGACTGTCCCAAGAGATGCGTAGAACCTGTAACCGCGAGATTTCGCAAGACTTGTCGTCCCCAGAGACCTCGTTCGCGTCGGTACCTTCTTCGCGATCAAACTCCACCATGTATTGCTGCAGCGGATAGACACCGAAGACGTACTTGACTTCGAAGTCATGCATTTGGCCGTCTTCGCCATCGGTGTGCACCATAAACCGCTTGCCGTCGCGGAACAGGCGGTTGCTCAGCCCGTCGTGCTCGAAGGTCACATCATTGAAATCACCGAGTACGGTTTGGTCGGTTGCCAGATCCATCGCCTTGTCGTGATCGGAACCCGAGAACGCATCCATTTGTTCGGCGTGACACTTGGCACAGGCATCACGACCGACAAAGGTCGGCTCGATCCCTTCGGGCATTGCCGACCAATAATCGGCAAACACTCCGCCTGCGATCATCAAGACCGGAATAAGCCCCCAGACCAACAGACGCCGCGAACCGATCGGCTTCGCGGTCGTGGGTACGCGAGACGCCGCCTGGTCGACCGGCCCGTCGTCGACCGGCCCATCTTGGGTTTGTGGCTGCGACTTTGAGTTCGGCTGCGTCTTGGCGATCTTTTGGCGTGACGCTTTCTTGGGGCGGCGTGCGGACAAAGCTGGGGTGGGAATCGAGTCGTGGGGATGGGAAACGATGCAGACTAATCAGTCGACGCCGCTGTTGCTGGCTCCGAGATCAAGCGAACCGCTTCGGCACGCATCTGACGCAGGAGTTGATCTCGTTGGGCATCATCGTCCAGTTGACCGATCAATCGGCAAGCTTTTAGGAGAGCTTCTGCAGCCTTCATTCGTTTCAGTTGCCTGTTTTCCGAAGGACGTTGCTGGACAGACGCAGGTCGTTCGGCGCTGAGCTCCTGAGAATCGGATTTTAGCTTCGCATCGTCCTGGCCGGGGTTCGCCAACAGCGGCTTGTCAGCCATTTCGTCGAGCAGCGACCCAGAAAGCACGCTTCCCCCGCCTCCCGATTGGATGATGTCGCGAAGCATCGGGTCACCGACGGCCTGGAGTGCCGCGGGGGACTGGAGCGCATCGCGGATCTGCTGCTCCGTCGCCGGATCAGACGGCTTGGTACGAACGGGCGGCACCACACCGTCGGGCATGGTGATTGCGGTCCCAAGCGGTGTCCTTTCCGCTTGCTTTGCGGGCTGAGACGCGGAAGAAGTCGTCGCGGGCGGACTGAAAATCCACGCGCCGCTAACAAGACCACTGACAACTCCAACCGAAAGGGCTGCGGTAAACGCCGCTCGCATCACATCACTCCATGAACGTTATTCTGTCCGTGAATCTTCACCAGACTGTTAACAATGCCAGATCCCGGTCACCTGCGACCGATCTTGGCAGCTATTTCTTAACGGTAACTGCTTTCTGAACGGGCGCGGCACCGATTCAGCACACCGCCAATTCAGCAACCTAGCCCGCACAGTAGAGTTCGCACAGTAACCGGAAAGCTTGATCGATACCAGGATAACGTCATGCCGCGATGTCGGCCAAATCCGTTGGGCGACAAAGGGCTCTATCGAGAATCGTTCGCAACACGAGTAGCGACGACTTGTGAGCGACACGGCAAAGGACAACGACTCGGATCGGCTGCAATGATTTGCAGAGGGGCACCGCAGACGGGTTTGTGGCTGAGGGAGAGCGAGCACTGCGAACGGCGTGTGGCAAGATAGGAACCCTCACAAACTGAAATGGATCCGACCGTTTGGGAATTTTGGAGAAAACGAACTGCGGGGCGTCGGGGCGCAGGTGACGATTAAACGAAGGAGTTCTAGACTGACAAAAAGGGATCAGCCGGACCAACAAAACCGCTGTGAACTTGTCGGCTTAATCACTACCAATGGGCAGCGACACTGTCGCGATTGGCTCCGTCAAAAGAACGCTCGTCGACGCAAACCACCCTATGCGGACGACGACATTCGCAATCGGCATCGGTTGATATGAATACGTTTAGCTTGGACTACATTGACGACTTGTATGTCCAATATGTTCAGGACCCGGAGAGCGTCCCCGAGACCTGGCGTCAATATTTCGAGCAGTTCATGGTGATCTCTCCCGGCAAGGGAAAGGCGTCATCGGCAGGCGACTCGTCCGCCGCAGCTCGCGTGACGAGCAGCGCTGCCGCCGGAGGTTCTGGTAACGGCCAAGGTGCGGCCGTTGCGACGGCGCCGCGTTCTTCGATCGGCGCAAAAATCGTCCAAGCCGCCAACGGCTCCACCGGGGATGAAGCGACCGACCAAGCGTTGTGGATGTCGCGGATGCAAGACCGCGTCAACCAGCTTGTCCGCGAGTACCGGGTGCGGGGTCACCTGCGTGCACAGCTTGACCCGCTGGGGATCGACCGCGCAATGCCACCGGAGCTCAGCCCCAAACGCTATGGGCTTAGCGAAACCGATTTGCAGCGCCGACTGGGATCCTCTGCCGTCGAACACGTCAAAGGCGACACGCTGGACGTGATCCTGACCAAATTGCAAAACACGTACTGCCGCTCGATCGGTGCACAGTTCATGCACATCGACAATCGCAACATTCGCGATTGGTTGCAGCAGCGGATGGAGAGCACCGAGAATCGCTTGGAACTTCCACGCGAAGTTCAACGCCGTATTTATGCGCGTCTGGCTGACGCATCGATTTTCGAAGAATTCGTGCGCCGCAAATTTGTAGGCGCCAAAACGTTTTCTCTCGAAGGTGCCGAAACGCTGATCCCGATGATCGACTTGGCCTTGGAAAAGGCCGGCGAACACGGCGTCAAAGAAGTCGTGATGGGGATGGCCCACCGCGGACGCTTGAACGTGATGGCCAACATCATGAAAAAGCGTGCGATGAATATCTTCTGGTCCTTCGATGACCCGAACCCGGAGATGAATCGTGGCGGCGGCGACGTGCGCTATCACCTCGGGTACAGCAGCGACTGGAAAACCGCCAGCGGCCATCGACTGCACATCTCACTGTGCTTTAACCCCAGCCACCTGGAGTTCGTCAATACGGTTGCGATGGGCCGAACCCGCTGCAAACAGGACCACCGGGGGGATGAGAATCGTCGCGAAGTCATGACGATGCTGATTCACGGTGACGCGGCGTTTGCCGGTGAAGGAATCGTGCAAGAAACGCTGAACCTGAGCCAACTGAACGGCTACCGGGTGGGCGGGACGCTACATATCGTCATCAACAATCAGGTCGGCTTCACCACCGAACCGGATTCCGGACGCAGCACCACGTACGCGACCGACGTCGCCCGCATGCTGCAAATCCCAATTTTCCACGTCAACGGCGAAGACCCCGAAGCGGTTGCCCAAGTCGTTTCGCTGGCAATGGATTTCCGCAACGAATTCCAACGCGACGTCGTCATCGACCTGTACGCCTACCGCCGCTGGGGGCACAACGAAGGCGACGAGCCGCGTTTCACCCAGCCACGGATGTACGCGACCATCGACCAACGCCCCAGTGTTCGCGAACAGTACCTCAACAGTCTCAAGACGCTTGGCAAAATCACTGACGCCGACGCCGAAGAGATTCAAAAGAAACGTACCGAGAAGCTGGAATCAGAATTCGATGCCAGCCAGCACGAACCGTTCGTCCCCGACACTCAAACGCTTGCCGCCGGATGGTCGGAGTACTTCGGCGGGCCCGAACCGGTCGAACAAACCGATACCACCGTGGAAGAATCGCAGCTCGGTGAATTGGTCGACCAAGTCACGCGCCTTCCCGATGAGTTCTCTCCACACAAGAAACTCAAACGACTGATTTCCAATCGCCGCAAAATGGCCAAAGGTGAAGTCGCGTTTGACTGGGCTACTGCAGAACTGGCGGCCTTCGCGACGTTGATGGCAGGCGGCCACTCGGTTCGCTTGACCGGCCAGGACTGCCAACGGGGAACGTTCTCGCAACGACACGCCGTTCAGCACGACGTCAAAACGGGCAAGACGTTTATGCCGCTTTCGACGCTGACGTCCGACAACGTCAGCATCGAGATCCACAACAGCCCGCTGAGCGAAGCCGGCGTACTGGGATTCGAATACGGCTACTCGCTCGATGCCCCCAACGACCTGGTCATGTGGGAAGCACAGTTCGGCGACTTCTGGAACTGCGCCCAAGTCATCGTCGACCAGTTTATCGCCAGTGCCGAAGACAAATGGAACCGACTAAGCGGCTTGGTCATGCTGCTGCCTCACGGCTTTGAAGGCCAAGGCCCCGAGCACTGCAGCGCCCGCGTCGAACGGTTCTTGGCAATGGCTGCCGAGCACAATATCCAGGTTTGCCAACCGACCACCCCGGCGCAGTACTTTCACCTGCTCCGCCGACAAGTTATTCGCAAGTGGCGTAAACCACTGGTCGTGCTGACGCCGAAAAGCTTGCTGCGTCACCCCGAAGTGATCAGCACACGAATCGAGCTTGCCGATGGCCAGTTCAAGAAACTGCTGCACGATCCGGTCATCAACATCTCCGACGCCAAACGCGTGATCCTGTGCACTGGCAAGATTTACTACGACCTCAAGAAGCATCGCGAAGAACTCGAACGCAGAGACGTGACGCTGATCCGCGTGGAACAGCTTTACCCGCTTTCGAGCGAAGAACTGATCGCGGGACTTGATGGTGCGGGCCGAGGCACAGAACTGTTCTTCGCACAAGACGAACCGTTAAACATGGGCGCTTGGCCTTATGTCAAACTGAGCTTCGGTGATGATCTTGCCGCGGCAGGTTGGAATCTCAAGCCAATCACTCGCGCTGAATCCGCAAGCCCAAGCACGGGCAGCATGGCCGCACACGTGCTGGAACAACGTGAGTTGATCGAAGCAGCGTTCGCTGATTTGGATTAACCAAACGACTTTTGAAAAAAGTGTTTTGCCATCATTTGGTTCGCGCATCGCTGGGTCGAGAGATCTATTACAATCGCCCCTGGCATTAGCGGCTTGGGCGATTTCCCAAGCGGGGCTCACTACCTGATTGGTCAAACACGGATGAACAAGCTATCTGTCAGCCAGATATCAACGTTGCGTTGGGATTTGGAAGCAGACGTCCATGCTTACTATGAGCGTGGATTCAACGGCATCGGTTTGTATCGACCTAAAGTCGAAGACTTTGGAATCGAACGCACTGCGGAACTGCTTGCCGAACGTTCCATGACCGCCACATCCCTTTCTTGGGCTGGCGGGTTCACTGGAAGCGATGGCCGGTCATTCGAAGAGTCTGTCTCGGACGGGATCGCGGCGGTCCTTCAAGCCGCCGAACTCGGTGCCGAAACGGTCATCATTCTTGCCGGTGGTAAAAACAACCACATCAAAACGCACCTCCATCGAGTGCTCTGCCAAGCCTTGCGACGCATCGCTGCGGTTGCATCGGAACACGGCGTGAAGGTTGCGCTCGAACCGTTCCACCCCGGATGCGGCGACGAATGGTCTTTCGTCAACGACCTTGACGCAACCCTAGACATCATCGACCGCGTTGACAATCCGTCACTGGGCCTGGTGTTCGACACTTACCACCAAGGCATGGATGACGAAGTGATTCGCGCCTTTGCCGACTACGCCCCCTACATCAACTTGGTCCAACTTGGTGACGGACGACACAGCCCCAACGGCGAAATGAATCGCTGCCTCCTCGGCGAAGGTCGCATTCCGCTCATGGAACTGATGGACCTACTGGTACGACACTCCTACCAAGGTGCCGTCGAAGTCGAACTGATCGGCGAAGACATCGAACACATCGGCTACGACGAAGTCCTCGACCACACGAGACAGTTCCTCAGCCAAACGCTGCCACTACGCTGCTAAGTGACTGTCACACATTGATGCTTCCGCTGGAAGGCAGGGCGATTTGCCCTGCCTTTTTTGTTGAAGCAACACAGCGGTTGATGCGCTGGGAAGTGGTTGTTATGCCGGGATCGAAAATCGGCTGAAGCCTCGACTCCAGCTTGGTGAGACAAAGGATCGGCTGAAGCCTAGACCCCAGCGGTGCAAGAACTAGGATCGGCTGAAGCCTAGACTCCAACACTCAGGCATTGACGACTAGCGTCGCAGAACTTGGTCGACCAGAAAGTGCGGCGTGCTCATTCCCTCGAGCAGTTTCTCCTGCCCCCGCACTGCAACGCGACTATTGAGATGATGCCGCAGGTTTACGCCGGGGAACGGGGTCACATAAGCAATCGTCACCCCAGAGTCGTCGGTCAACGCATAAGGCGGACAATTCGGTCGCGACGAATAAACCTGAACCAAATACCCGGTTGCATTACCGGCATCTGACTTGCCAGGCACGACGGATTGCCCAGCCCCTGACGACGCTGCTGCCGAAGCGATAGCGGACGAAGGCCCCTGTGTCGCGACGGGAGCACGATTACTGATCGAAGCGTGTGCCTGCAACGGGATAGTTGACGAAACCGCCGGGCGATCCGACATCGTTGCCGAAGTCGTGATTACTGCCGGAGCGGTCGCCAGAACTGGTTCACTTTGCACGCCAAACCCGTTGCCGCGTACAACGGTCGGGCCGTCGCGACGGGCAGCAACGTAGCGATACTTGCGCGCCCGTGCCAATAACTCGCGAGTACGATTCGCATCCCCAATCACGCCCGTCCGCAGCAAGTCCTCGGCGCGACGGATCAAGGGATCCATTTCGTCAGCACTAGCACTTTCGGCGATAAGGGCTGACAACCAGCGATCCACGGTCGCAACGTTGGCAGTTTCCATTGCGTCAATCACGCGAGCAATCTGCGTCACGCTGACCTCACGTGCCTTTGCGACAGGCGCTGCCGGCACAACGGCAGGTGCGGCCGCCCAATCAGCCCCGCCCGGGGCAACGCCACCGACCGTGGCCACACCAGACGACGGACTCGCAGTTGGCAGACCGATTGATGTAACTGCGGTTGGCTGCGGCTCACCGAGACTGCCCAAAGACTGCGGCGGCATCAAGCCAGGCTGAACGGGCGAGGGACGACCAGGCCCGACCGTCCAGTTTTGATCAAAGGACGACTGAGCAGCGAGCGCATTCGGATCACGAGCATCGATCTGCACGATCCGCGGAGGACTGATGAAATTAGCAACCACCTCGGAGACCTTTTTCAGCGGTGCCGCAATCGCAGAAGCTGCTGCGGCGGCACCGTTGGCCGGCAGACCCGCAACCGACTCGTCACTGAGTATCGAAGTGGCATCCTGATCGAGACCAAACTCGCCTTCAGGCGACGCTTCGTCGGCATCGCGTTCAATCTGCGACCAGCGATCCAGCAAGCCGCTGCCAATCACAGCCCCACGATCTTTGAACTCATCCGTGACCGGATTGCGGTGAATTTGAATCGCACTGTCCTTGACCACCGTCCTTGATTTCGGCGCGGACGTCGACTTTGAAGCAGTCGTTGCTTTTGCAGCGGCAGTCTCGCCGACAGGACGCAGGTTGGGAACGTTGCCGGCAACCTTCAATCCCTCATCCGGCACAGCAGTGTTTGCCGCCGCTACATTTCCCGAGTCGTATTGCTTTCGACTGGACGAATCACCGCGCAACGGCTGCGACGCTTCGGCGCGCACCTGAACCGCTTCAGGCTTCAGCTCTGCGACGGCGACTTTGGGCTGTGCTTTTGGTGCTGCCGTGCGCGCGGGTGCCTTGGCGATCGCGGCGGCGAGAGCCTCCGCCGATCCGACGACATCGTCGCGATGAACCCAGCGAAACTCACCCGATGGCGGCACAATCCGCAGCCAGGTTTTGCTTCCAGAGTCACTCTCTCGCTCCGTTACCTCCAGCACATCGATTTGTTCGCCGGGTTGCAACTGCACCTGCCAACGGTAGCGCCGAGCCTCACCAAGATTGGTCCCGATCCAAGCTATCGCTTTCTCTTCCTGCACGGTTGCGACTTGGCCGTTGCTATCGAGCCGCACCGAATCGCCGGTGACCCAACAAAAGCTCTTTTCAGTTGGACGGATTCCCAACCAACCGTCATCGGTTTCGACATAAACCTCCAGCTCCTGCCCCAACCGCAAGGGATCGGTTCGATAATGGGCAGTGCCAGGTCCGCAGCGAGTGAAGGCATCTTTTGTAGAAACGAACACCACGTAGGGCTCGTTGGCGACCGACTGCGGCGCAGCTTCCGACGAAGCACTCGACGCGGACGGAACGGGATTGGTCAGCGGGATGGGTTGACCATCGGCACCAAATGCGTGCGCACCAGTCGACGCTGCGCCGCAGGCGATGACGCCCGCGGTGACAAGACTCGCAAGCGCATTGGCAAAACGGCGACGTTTTACCGACGTCAGGTTGTGCGCTGGGTAAGTTCGCTTGGGTGCGGAGACATCCATGTCGTCAGGTCCGTGTGTTTTCAATGAAACGACTCAATCCTTCTCTGTGGCTTTCATGGCCAGCTTTCATGGCCAACGGCGAGTACGCCAAAATGGCCCGAACGGCGTGCTTTGCACGCGTGGACGCGGTTCGAAGAAGGAATCCACTGTCGACATAGCGAAGTCGAGCGGCTGAAGGCAAGACAGAACAGTCAAACAAACCGGCCCAGGGGGAGTGGGCTGGTATAGGCAACGCTGGGAGGGATTGCGAAAAAACTGTGATTCTGAGCGACCAAAGTCTATGAAAGTCCGATATCCCAACCGACACAGCAAATTTGATGCCTTGTCCTGATGAAGTGCTTCCGCTAACTTCTGACCCCCTCACCTGTCGACAAGGTGATTGTTTTCATTTAACCCCCAAAACCGTCAGTTCTGATGGGACGAAGGGCCCCGCCAAATGCGGGGCATCAATCGCCAAACGGCGTTGATGTCAGCCCCTGGGAACGGCCCGATCGGAGACCACACTGGTTTCTCCGCATCAATCCGTTTCGTGCGCGCCTTGACTGACAAAAGCAACGGAGAAAGTCTGTCGATGTCGAATCCGATCGTACAAGAAATGATTGAAGCTGGTGTTCACTTCGGGCACCGCACCAGCCTCTGGAACCCGAAGATGAAGCCTTACATCTTCGGTAGCAAAAACCAAATCCACATTCTCGACATCCGCGAAACCCTTCGCGGGATGCTGCGCGCCAAAAAGTACCTCGGCCAAGTTGCTGCCGGCGGCTCGCTGATCCTGTTCGTCGGAACCAAGCGTCAAGCTGGTGAAGCGATTGAAGAGCAAGCATCGCGCTGCGGAATGCCGTTCGTTAGCGAACGCTGGTTGGGTGGAACGCTGACGAACTTCCGCACCATTCGCAGCCGACTGGGCCGCCTGGAAGAGCTGGAAAAGATTCGTAACAGCGACGCGATCAACGGATACAGCAAGAAAATGCAATCCGCCCTGAACCGCGAATACCGCAAGATGTACCGCAACCTGAACGGTTTGCGGACCATGAACCGCTTGCCAGAGTGCTTGTTCATTGTCGACCCCGGCAAAGAACGCAACGCCGTTCGTGAAGCAAAACGCTTGGGCATCACCACCGTCGGCCTGATCGACACCGACAGCGATCCTTCGCAGATCGACCTGCCGATCCCCGGCAACGACGATGGCATCCGCAGCATCGAGCTGATCCTGAAGCAACTTTCGGAAGCAGTCCTCAAAGGCCGCGGGCAAAACGAAATGCCAGCTGCTGCCGGTGAAGCTGCACCAGCCGAAGCCGCCGCAGAACCAGCTGCCGAAGCCGCTTCCTCGGAAGCGTAAGTGAATCCAAAGCGACAGGGCACTGCGACCAGACAGTGCCCGTCTGCTTGATCCAAAGTGACCACACATTCACGTCAGAACCTTTTTTGCCTGACGTTTGTCGTTGAAGGGCCCGACACGATCGGAACCGCCGACAATCTTGGCGTCGACCGCGACCCACGCGGCTCGACACCGCCCCATCCACCGCCGGCAATCACACCGAGCGATTTCCGGTAACACTTCACACAAGACAACTCAGATTTAAACGTATCGGAGGCAGCTATGGCGATCTCAGCCAAAGACGTTAGCGAACTCAGAAAGTCCACCGGCGCTGGCATGATGGACTGCAAAAAAGCTCTCGAAGAGTCCGGCGGTGACCTTGAAGGCGCACTGGACTACCTTCGCAAAAAAGGCCAAAAGGTTGCCGCAAAGCGTGCCGACCGCGAAGCCAACGAAGGTGTTGTCGTTGCATTGGCCGAAGGCGACAAAGGCGTCCTGCTGGCACTGAGCTGCGAAACCGACTTCGTCGCCAAGAACGAAGACCACATGCAGCTGGCCGAAAAAATCGCAAAAGCTGCGATGGAAAAAGGCCTGAAGACCAAAGAAGAAGTCTCCGCAATGGAATTCGACGGCGCCACCGTCGCCGAGAAATTGGTCGAGCGAACCGGCACCGTTGGTGAGAAAATCGAAGTTGCTGATTTCCAAGTTGTCGAAGGCGAACAACTCGCGTCGTACATCCACGCTGGCAGCAAGATCGGCGTATTGGTTTCCTACAAAGACGGTGGCAAGGACGACGCGCCACAGTTCTTCCGTAGCTTGGCCATGCACATCGCCGCGATGAGCCCTTCGATCCTGACCCCCGATGAATTCGACGCCGAATTCGTCGCCAAGGAAACCGAAGCCCTTCAAGGCCAGATCAAAGTCGAAAACGAAGACCGTCAACGCCTCGGCAAGCCACTGAAGAACGTTCCTCAGTACGCTAGCCGCAAGCAATTGACCGACGAAGTCATGGCAGCTGCCGAAGCAGCGATCAAAGAAGAGCTGAAGGCCGAAGGCAAGCCAGAAAAGATCTGGGACAAAATCGTCCCAGGCAAACTGGAGCGTTTCGTCGCCGACAACACGCTGCTTGACCAAGACAAGTGCTTGCTCAGCCAGTTCTACGCACTCGACGACACCAAAACCGTCGAAGCAGCGATCGCCGAATTCAGCGATGGCGCCGAAGTGATCGCGTTCAAACGCGTCTCCGTTGGCGGCTAAGTTGCCGAACGCAACGCTCGGGCGGGTCTAAGCCCGTCCACACGACACATCAGAGAAACCTCGCTCGTCCCCTCGGGATGAGCGAGGTTTTTTCGTATGCTCTTGAGACCTCGCCGTGGCCGATCGAGCGATTCACCAGATGATGCGACGCCCCTGGCCAAACCTGCATTCCCCACTGACTTTGCAACGTCATGCCCGACCAAAACGAAAGCAACCTTCGATACAAACGCGTGATCCTGAAACTGAGCGGCGAAAGCCTGGCCGACTCCGGCGGCCGTGGGATTAGCAGCAAAGAGATGGGAGAGATTGCGAATCAAATCAAGCAAGCTCACGAGAGCGGCTGCCAAATTGCGATTGTCGTCGGCGGCGGCAACATCCTTCGTGGCGCACAGTTCTCTGGATCGAACGCGCTGATCCAAGAAGCGACTGCACACTACATGGGCATGCTAGCGACCGTCATCAACTCGCTAGCGATGCAAGACGCGATCGAAAAAACCGGCTTGTCGACACGCGTCATGTCCGCTGTACCAATGGACAAAATCGCCGAAACGTTCATCCGGCGCCGTGCGATCCGTCATCTAGAAAAAGGCCGCGTGATCATCCTGGCGGCCGGAATTGGCAACCCCTTTGTGACCACCGACACCGCGGCAGCCCAACGTGCACTGGAAATTGACGCCGACGTGGTCCTCAAAGCGACCCGAGTTGACGGCGTCTACAGCGACGACCCAGAAAAGAACCCGCACGCCGTCCTGTACGACTCCCTGACGTTCCGTGATGTCAGCGAAAAGCAACTGCGAGTGATGGATGCGACTGCGATCGCGTTGTGCGCCGAACACAAGAAACCGATCCTGGTGTTCAACTTCAAACAGTCCGGAAGCATCGTCCGGGCGGTCAACGGCGAAACCGTTGGGACCTGGATCGGCGCCGAAGGCCGATAACGGATCGCCAGATCGGCTGCCTGCACAGAGAAGCCCCTGCACAGGGAAGCCTTCGTTCACCTGATTACTAAACAGGTGAACAGGCGCCAAAAAGAAATCGAAACTTGAGCGAATTTTTGCCGTGAAACTGATCTTGACTCGATTTGGCTAGATCGTGAAACTCCTCCCGCTCGCATGCGAGACACCGCTTGCGATCGTTTCGGCACCTCGGTCCCCCCGACGGCGTCTCTAATGAAATGATTGCAAATGTGTTACGCTGCAAAGGAGTGCGTGTGATCGAAATTTGCTCGTCAGCTCTCAGGAAAGAGTTTTGCCAAGCTTGCTTGGCACGGGTGGACCGATCCGGATGGTTTCGCAGGCACCTGCGCGATGAATGTTCATTGACTGCTTAAGTACAGTTGATGGCGTTTGACATCAAGCGGGATATTTTCAGCGAGTCGCTGTGTCCGCAATGTTGGACCTAGATCTCAAAGAACGTGTGCGTGCATCCGTCGACATTGTCGACGTGATTGGCGCATCGCTGACATTGGCACCCAAGGGCCGAATGTTAGCCGCGCGATGCCCATGGCATGACGATCGCTCGCCCTCGCTTTCTGTTAACAAAGAACGCCAAACCTGGAAATGCTGGGTTTGCGATATCGGTGGTGACGTTTTCAGCTTCGTGATGAAACGCGAAGGCGTCGACTTCGTCACCGCTCTGCGAATGCTTGCCGATCAAGCCGGGATCGAATACCAGACCGGCCCCAAGGCTGAACCCGGATCCAAGGACGACAAGGCGACCTTGCAAGCTGCCGTGCAGCTGATCGCCAATGCGTACTTCGAACTGCTCGATTCGCCACAGTCAGACGATGCAAAAATTGCTCGCGACTACTTAGCCCAACGCGGGATCGACGACGATCAACGCAAGAAGTTTCAAATCGGTTTTTCGCCGGATAGCTGGGACTTCGCTACAGGGCTTCTGAACCAAAACAAATTCCGACCCGAGATCGGACCGGCCGCCGGTGTCGCACTCAATCGCCGCAGCGGCGGTGGCAGCTATGACCTGTTTCGCGGTCGGCTGATGTTTCCGATCCATGACGCCCAAGGCAAACCGATCTCGATGGGCGGCCGAGTGATCCCGCCGATCGCAGAACGCCATGGCGATAAAGCAGGTGGCAAATACATCAACGGACCGGAGACGTTGCTGTTCCGAAAGTCACAGCAACTGTTCGCGCTGGACAAGTCTCGCGAAGCGATTCGCAAAAGCGGCCAAGCCTTGGTGATGGAAGGCTACACCGATGTCATCGCCGCGCACCAAGCCGGCTTGGAACCAGCCGTCGCGGTGCTCGGCACTGCGTTGGGCGAAGGCCACGTCAAGCTTCTTAAACGCTACACCGAACGCGTTGTTCTGGTCCTTGACGGTGATGCCGCAGGACGACGACGTGCCGACGAAGTTCTGGAACTGTTTGTCAAAGCAGATGCCGACTTGCGAGTGTTGACTTTGCCCGAAGGCATGGACCCGGCAGAGTACCTTGCCGAACACGGCCGCCCGGCGATGGAGGCAATGATCGAGCAAGCGCCTGATGCGCTCGAACACAAACTTCGTTCATTGACCGAAGGCATCGACGTTACCAATGACACACATCAAGTGATGTCGGCGATCGATACGATGACGTCAATCTTGGCGCGAGCACCAAAGATGGATCCGTTGAAAATGGATCAGATCATGCTGCGTCTATCGCGTACCTTTGGCATCGATAAAGAACGCATCGAAGAGCGACTGGATCAAAAACGTAAAGACGAAAAGCAACGCGAACAAAACGCGAAACGCTTTCGACAAACACAACAAAAAGCAAACGCACCTGCAAAGCCCAGCACGCAATCACCGGCCAACAAACAAGCCCAACAACCGCCGAAGAAAAACTCGGCACCGACCGGCCCTGTCGATCCCAACATGCTGCTCAACGAAGCAGCTGACTTTGATCACGACGGCGCGGACATGTACTTCGATGACGGCGGCTATGCAGACGCTGGCTATGACGACATTGGATATTACGACGGTCCGTCTGAACCAAGCCTTGATGCGCCCGTTTCAAGGCAAGCGGTTCAACAAGACATCCCGTTGACATCGATTGATAAAGAGCTGTTTGAAGCGCTGCTTGAGTCACCTGATCTTGCCGGACGCGCGGTCGAAACGATTGACCCTGAATGGCTTGATACCTATGCCGCAAAGATGATTTTGTCGGCTTATCAAGAGCTCGATCTAGAAGGTCGTGAACTGACTGCAGAAAGCCTTTTGCTATTATTGGAAAATGACTTTTTGAAAAATGAAGTCGTAACGATGCAGTTTCGACTAGCACGCCGTGAAGGGCGCAGTACGCTATCGCCCGAACAACGTTTCCAAAGTGTTCTCAAGCATTATCACGATCGTGAAGAGAAGGCTGGCAAGCAACGGAAGATTGCTCAGCTTGAATCGTCGAGCTTGGATGAAGAACAAGAGTTGGAACTTCTAAAACAACTATTTGAAAGTGCCAAGACGAGTCAACAACTCGATCGCTAGGAGGATCGGATCCGCTTCCCGCACCATCTTTCCCCAAAGATAAAACACACCTGCCGCAGCGCCCGAAGCAGCAAAACGGCAGCAGGACCCAGCACCCGCAAACGCCCATGAAGGGCAACTCAAACAAGAGGTTTTGAATTATGCTTTTGATGGATCAAGAATTGGCTGATTTGGTCGCACGTTACCACGAGCAAGGTAGCCTGACGTACGACGAAGTGAATGCGTACCTGCCCGATGAAGACGGCAGCCCTCGAAAGCTGAACCGCCTGATCGAGGCGATCGAACGCTTCGGAATCAAGCTAGTCGATAGCGAAAGCATTGTCGTGCGTCCTGCACGACGCTCAGAACCAAACGTCCGTGGACACCGCCGTGAAATCGAAGGCGCTGTCGATAGCAGTGACTTGGACGACGTCACCGCGGACCTGTCCAGTGCTGACTTGCCCAAAGCAAGCGACGACCCAATTCGCATGTACCTCAGCCAAATGGCCGAGATCCCATTGCTGTCGCGGGAAGAAGAAATCTCCCTGGCCAAGAAGATCGAAGTCACTCGTCGTCAGTTCCGCCGCTGCTTGCTGGAGTCCGACTACGCACTTCGTCACACCGTCGAAACGCTGCACCGCGTCCATGAAGGCGAACTGCCGTTTGACCGCACAATCAAAGTCTCGCTGACCGAGCACCTGACGAAAGAACAAATTTCGTCGCGGATGCCACACAACCTTCGCACGCTTGATCACTTGATCGCACAAAACCGCGAAGACTTCGAAGCGATGGTTCGCAAGAGCACGCCGCCTCGCTTGAAAGCGGTTGTCCGCCGCAACTTCATCGCCCGCCGTAAGAAAGCACTCGAGCTGGTCGAAGAACTCAGCCTGCGTAGCCGACGCGTCACCCCAATGCTCGCTCGCCTGGAAGAATTCTCCAAGCGAATGAACTACATCCGATTCCGTTTGGCAGACCTCGGCCACGATGCCGTCAGCCGTGACGAAGCTGCTGACCTGCGTCAGGAACTTCGCGAGCTGATGATGCTGACTCAGGAAACTCCGGAAAGCCTGGACAAGCGAGTCAAAAAGGCTCGTGAGTACTTCGAGCGTTTCGAAGCGACCAAGCGTCTGCTCAGCAGTGGCAACCTCCGCCTCGTCGTTTCGATCGCAAAGAAATACCGTAACCGTGGCCTGTCTTTCTTGGACCTGATCCAAGAGGGTAACACCGGCCTGATGCGAGCGGTCGACAAATACGAATACCGCCGTGGCTTCAAGTTCAGCACCTATGCCACGTGGTGGATCCGCCAAGCGATCACCCGTGCAATCGCTGACCAAGCGCGTACGATCCGTATCCCCGTTCACATGATCGACGTACTAAGCAAGCTTCGCCAAGCACAAAAGAAACTGGTTCAACAACTGCGTCGCGAACCGACTTACGAAGAGATCGCTGAGGCGACCGAAGTACCGATCGAAGAAGTCCAACGCGTGATGGACATCGGCCGCCACCCGGCCAGCTTGGACCGTCCCGTCGGCGAAGGCGAAGACAGCAGCTTCGGCGAATTCATCGAAGACAACGACAGCTTGAACCCTGTTCACATGGCTGCCAACGGATTGCTGAAAAGCAAGATCGAAGAGCTGCTCAAGACGCTGACCTATCGTGAACGCGAAATCATTCGCCTGCGATATGGATTGGTCGACGGTTACAGCTACACGCTGGAAGAATGCGGGCGGATCTTCAAAGTCACTCGTGAACGCGTTCGTCAAATCGAAGCGAAAGCGGTGGCGAAACTGCAAAGCCCGAGCCGCGCCGATCGCTTGGCATCGTTCATCAAGGTCGCTGCTTAATCGAGCAGCAGAAAGGGGGCAAACCCCGGTCAACAAATAAACCGGTCACGCGATGGCTGCTGCGAGACAGCAGCCTAACGTGCCGGTTTTTTTAATGCGCCGAACGGATCAAACGTCGTCAACAAAGACGTAATCAGGTTTCATCTTCAAGAACCATTCACGCCAACTTCGCTGTGCTTGGCGAAGCTCGGAATTCGAAGGCTTGTCGGGCATACCGAACCCTTCAAATTTGCGGCTGATAAACCGCAGGCCGTCGCGTGCATAAAGACGTACGGTTTTGTCTGGGTCGCTCAGAGCGTAGATCAAAGCGGGAACAACGCGAAGCTCGTCGCTCATTCCCAACAGTTTCGCAGAGACACGTCGGGCTTGCCACGACTGGCTACCACGGACCAAACGCTCCAACCGGTCGAGCTGTGCGGAACGCTCCGTCGGATTTTTTGAAAGGGTGGCCGAATCAGCGAGTGCTTTTCCATCGAGGGAATCAGCACCGTTGCCTTCGAGCAATTCCAGCATTCCGGAAACGCTCTGTGCCGGCGTTTTGGTGACCGCCTTTCCGTTGACCAAGTCAGCTTTACTGACGTTGTCACCAAAGCCTTGACCGCCAATCGTGGTCGCACTCGCGCCGGTACCAAGTGACTTCTGAGTGCTGCGGATCAGAAACAAAACTGCAAACGCGGTGCTAACGTGCGGCATGGTGTGTGCACGGCTTTCCCAACCGCCAGACTCCTTGGATTGCATCTCCATCAACTCGGTGACGGTGGCGTTGTACCAAGCTGGGCTTTTGGAGATTGGCTTGCCCGAAGCGATTTCGACAAAGCTCTCGTAACGCTCAGTGGTGTATGCGGTGTAGAAATACCAGTAGAGGTTTCCGGAATATTTCTCCGGGTTGACCTGACGCCACTGTTCCATGTGGCCAATCGCATTCTTGATCCGTGACTCGTCAGGTTTCTTGACACGCGTACGCTGTGCGACGTTGACGTCTTCGGTGTAAACCTTGATGGCCTTGGGAAGCCCAACAAAACCGGTGTCCTGTTCCTCGGCAACGGTGTCTCCCCACATCCGAAACGCATCGCCACCGATCAGCAAACTTGCCGCACCGGCGAGCGCCATCGACATTGACGTTTCCTTCTGTCCGATCAAGCCACCGGTCCGAGGCACAACTCCGTGATACGGCCAAGGTCCGTTGCGGTCCTGAACCGCTAACAGCCAATCCATGGCGCTCTTTAGCTTGTTGTAATCCAACTTGAACCCGTGGCGATCCAACGTCCAAATGGCCAAGATGGCGTATTGGGTTTGCGAAACATCACCCTCGTGTTCGTTCGGATAGGCATAGCCACCGTTGGAAAGCTGCACTTCATCGAAGTAACGCTTGAAGGTCGCCAATTCATTGCGATAGCGGGTGGGGCTCACCTCGCAGAGCAACAACGTTGAAACGGCACATTCGTAGTTCGACTTGTATTTTTGCCCACCGACAATGTCATTTGCGAATTGCTGCGCGAGCCGAATGCCTTCGACAACAAAAGGGTTTTGATCGTCGTGCTCGACTTTAAAGTGAGCATAGGCACAAACAACGTGCTCCCCTTGATTGGGGATCTTCTGCTTTTCCATAAAGCGAATCCCGCGGTCGACCATCTGCACCACTACCGGATCATCCGGCGTGAATGCGAACGCGTACTGCGGCAAAATCAAACCCGCGAAGAGACTGAGCAGAAGGATTAGGTGTTTCATCGGTGTGAAAATGTGTTTGGTTCCCGAGAAGCCGGCCAAAAACATGACTTCGGCGGCGGTATTTTAGCCAGAAACGGTGCCGATACGAAGGTGCGACGGCGCACCGACCCTTTCTTCTTCTACCTCCGCTGGCGACGATTTCCGGTTGTGCCGAACAAGATTGGCACCCACAGCAAACTATTCCGCGATTATCGCGTTTGATTCGGCAAATTGCGACATTTCCGCAGCTTGCTCGCCCCCCAGACACTGCACCAATTGCGACTTCAATCGGTCCGCGCCGCTGCGGGAGAGGTGATCGTCGTCGCGATAGAAAAAAATCTCTCCCGAGCGAATCAGTGCCCGGCCCTCGCTGTCGAAAAATTGGTCATTGAAATCAATTACCCCGCCGCCAGTCGGTGAAAACGCCGCATCGGCCGCTTCGTAAAACGACTCGATTCGCTTTTGCTGCTCGAAGTATTCGTCACGCGTCGTTGTACGAATTTCGTTTGCGGGCCATCCCAACAATTTATTCCTGACCGCGGCGACGGCGACGACGGAATGTTGGGGTGGAATTTGCCGAATCAGCCAGACTCGTGGTGGTGTCACCGAAAACGTGCTCTGCAGCCGTTCCCCCATCGCCTGGACCTGCCGGATCATCGCCGCCAGAGACTCTGCCCCCGTTTCATTTGGGCTCCCGTCATCTGACAGAAACAGGTCGTCGTCGCGCCTGCCATCGGTCTTGGGATCACTCGCACTGTAGCCCTCCACGTAGACCGACCAGCGGCTGACCAAAAAAATGTCCTTCACATTTAACTTGGCCGCCAATTCGAGCGTCGCGGCGTTGAACTGATCACAACCTGGCATCCCGGTCCGCGTTAGGCCAGTGATCGGCGGCGTCCCACCATGCAAGCAGGCCACTCCCGTTCGACCGGTTGCCTTTGCTGCTTGATCGATGACGTTGATCCATGTCATCGCGTGGCTGTCCCCCCAAAGCAACACGTCCGCCGGTAAGGCTCCTTTGACACCGTACTCCGGCACGTCGCCTCGTTTCACTTCGTCGATTTCACGTGACGCCCAATTTCCCGTCCACGTGGCATCGGTGATCAGCGTCTCCATTTCAGGACCAAACCGACCAGTAGCTCCGCCGGACCAAACCAATCCCATGGACACGAACAAGATGAATCCCCAAACGCATGTGCAAGTGATCACCAATCGCTTGTCACTTGCCAGCCATTGCCGTTTGCGAAACGGCTGTTCGATCAGCCGCCATGACAATGCGGCAATGGGCAGCGACAGCAACGCGATCACCAACAGAAGTGAACGCGAAGGATCAACGACGAAGTACCTCGCCATCGCCATGAGTGGCCAGTGCCACAGATAGAGCGAATAAGAAATCAGGCCGACGAACACGACCGGGCGGATCGACAGCAAACGTCCGGCCCAAGTTTGTCGGCGTTCATTTGTGGCGATCACCGCGACAGCACCAAAGACCGGCACCACGGCCACCCAACCTGGAAACGCGATGGATTCGTCGATCCAGAACACGGACCAAACAATTGCCATTAAACCGGCCGCCGAGAGAATCTCGCTCGACATAGCCATCGATTTCAACGGACTGGTTGATGTCCTTGCTGCGGTCTCGTCGACATCGCGAGGACGAAACGCAAGCCAACCGCCGGCCAACAGTTCCCAGGCACGTGTCGGCAACAAGTAAAACGTCGCACTGGTATGCCGATACGTCCCATAGAACGCGAGTAAAAAAGACAGGACGGTGACAAACGCGATCACATGTCGAACAAACCTCGAAGGAAGCTTCGCAAGCACAACCAACACGAGCGGGAAGAACAGGTAAAACTGCTCTTCAATTGCCAATGACCAGAAATGCAGCATCGGCTTGGTCATCACATCGCGAGAAAAATACCCCGATTCGCTCCAGAAGAATGCGTTCGAGACAAAAAAGCTCTGCGCTAGCGACGCTTTCGCGATCTGCGTCAGGTCAACCGACATAACCGACCGGTAACCGAACGCAAGCACCACCGCAGTCACCACGGCCGCCGCAGGAAAGATTCTGCGTATCCGTCGACAATAAAACTGCCGCAGCGAGAAGGATTGGGCCAAGATCTGGCGGCGGATAATTCCGGTGACCAGATAGCCCGAGATCACAAAGAAAACATCGACGCCGACAAATCCGCCCGACAATCCAAGTCCCGCGTGATAGATGACGACCGAAAGCACCGCGATCGCGCGTAGTCCGTCGATCTCTGGCCGATACCGAGATTCCTTCGTCATCAGAACCTTACCCGCTTCGCTCATCCTTGTTCCGGCTTCGAGGACACAGACTGAGACTTGATTGCCAAAGCCGCAAAATGCCGATCGTACCAACGACTCATCGTGCCAAGCGCCGTGGCGGCGGCACTAAAGACAACCAAGATAGAAACCGCGATCCATTCGACTCGTCCCTGTAACGCCGCAAAGTATCCCAATGCAAACAGTGTTGTGGAGGTCGGCAAGTTGACTCGCCAAATCGGATCAAAACGTTGCGAGCGGATATACATGGCGAAACATTGCGTCAAATGCATTGGGATGATGGCGACTGCGAAAATCAAACACTGCGATGATGCCAAAAATCGAGAGCCAAATTGCCGGGCCAAGTCGAAGGGAATCTGCTGCAGAATCGACAGTGAAACACAAAAGACAGAGACCAATGAAACGAGCACAATGGTTGATCCCAAAGTCGCTTGACGAAACAACCGAAGACTTGCGTCACGCTGATCGGCGGCAATCAATCGACCAAATTCAGGTGACTTTGTTCGCACAAACACATAGGCAACCATCGACAGGTTGCTAAAGATTTGCCAGGTCATGCCATAGCGTCCGGCAAGCGCGGCCCCGTGTTGGTCAAACAACACGGGGTAGATCGGAAAGAACGCCAAGTAGCGAGCAACCGATTGAACTCCGATCCGCCACTGCAATGGCCAGATCTCGTGTTTCCAATCAAATTCGCCAGCAGGAGTTCGGACCAACTGAACGAAGAAGCGACGGTAATAAAACCCGATCAGAACCAGTTCCCAGAGCACCTGCACCAACACTGCCGCTGCGGCAGCCCACAATCCGGCGCCCACCGACAGCGCCAGCCAAACGACGAAGCTTCCGGTCACCACCTGACCAAGACGAAATCGATTGACTTCGTGGATTTGATTTGCCCCTTCCAAGATCGCGATCATCGGTGAGAGCGCGAGCGCAAGTGCGCTCAAACAGATCGCCACAAATAGCGGCAACATCGACGAGACAGCCATCTGTTGCCGGGCGAGCATGACATACCCAAAAGAAACGCCACCGATACAAAGCAACGCAGCCGCAACGGAAAACCAAAACGCCGCAAATCGGAAAATTGCCGCCAAACGGGATCGTGCGCGCTTAGGACCACGGAAGCGACGCTGCCGATCAAAATGCGAGTGAGCAATTTCGTGACTGACCGCATGCAGGATCGTGTTGATCAGGCCAGCATCGGCAAGCGTTTGCAATCCCGTGAGCGTCAGGATCAGGTAGTAAACACCCTGCTGATCCGGCTGCAAACACAAGGCGATCAAGAGGGTCGTGACCACCCCTGATGGGATCTGCCACATGCGAGCGAACATCGCATAAGAGACGGCGCGATTCATTCCGAATCGTTCGGAAATCCTTCGTACCGTAGACATGTCGATTCCCGGACTCGGGACTATCCTCCGATCAGTGAAATTGCTCGCCGCGCCATCGAAATCGCTTTTACCGGAGCGTTCAAGGCCCCGGCGGTGAAGTCTGGCTGAGTTTACGGAAAGTTCCTTGAAATTGTTTGCCGAGGGGACGGAAATCGCTTTGACTCGACGAACGAATGCTTAAAACCGTTCGTAATGACTCGATTCGGAACCGGTTCGCCAGCGCACTACAATGGCGCGAGCCGACAGCCTGTCCGTTTTTCAATTCGTATTCCGAGTTTCGGTTTTGACCAGCCCTACGCAATTACCACGCTTGAAAATTCGCTTTGGCACGGGATGGGACACGTGCAATTACCACTGCGAGTACTGCGTGACGGACCAACCGATTGGCGACAACGATGACTCGCCGACGACGTTGCCGGTGCTCTCACGGCTCCGGTCAGCCGCGGCCAACCCTTCCAAAGTGCTCCGAAAGGTCGTGTCGGTTGCCAACCGCTTGCCAGTTCTCCCTGGAAAGGAAACCCCGACGATCGGATGGGACGAAGGCAAGTACTTGCGGATCATCGACCGCTGCGCGGAACTGCCTTACTCGCTGGACGTGCGAATCGGCGTCGGCGGCGAAACGTTCATCAACAAAACTGTCGTCGAAGGTGCCCGGCGATTGTCCAACCATGCCAACACGGCTGCGGTAAACCTGATCTCCAACCTATCGTTCAGCTTCAAACAGTACGAAAAGATTTTCCAGGGCTTTGACCTCTCACGGATCGCGATGGTTTGCAGCTTCCATCCGACCGAGATCAAGGACATTGACCGTTGGATCGAGACCGCCGCCGAGATCAACCAAATCGTCGACTTGGCCATTGTCCTGGTCGCTTGGCCGCCGCTAATGCCAACACTAATCGAGAACAAAGAACGTCTGGAACAGGCAGGCTTGGAAGTATTTGTCCAAGCATTCCATGGTTGGCATGAACAGAAAAAATTCCCAGAGTCCTACAGCGACGCCGACCGAGACCTGCTCGCCAGCGTGTTCTATTCGAAGCACGACTACGCACATATGGTTGACTTGATTCAACCTGGCGATTGCTACGCGGGCGTCGATTACGTCTATGTGGATATCAACGGTGACGTCTGGCGATGCGGGACATACAAGATGCCGCTGGGCAACTTATTCAAAGGCTTTGACCTAATGTCCCGTCCAGCGCCTTGCCCTGGCACCGAATGCTGGTGCGATACCGAAAACCTGAATACAGTTGCGTTCCGCAAACAGTACGAACTCAATTCGTTGAACCAACACAAGTATCGCGCCCGAGCGAATACGATGGGTGAACTGGCGATCGATCAATCGGCAACTTCAGATTCGAACTAATCCAAACGGGCGGCGAAGCAGCATGTGTTATCGGATCTGCTCATTCGTAGTGTTGATCACTGGCTTCTGCTCCGCCAATTGCATCGGTGGCATCATCGACGGATTTGATGTGGCTCGCCATGCGAGATTCCTTGAAGACGGCACCGCCAACCCAGATTTCTTTCTCGACGAGACGCAGCTCTCTGGTGTTGCTCACCAACGTGCGGCGCTGATCAGTCCCCGCCACTATGTGACCGCGAACCACGTCTCAACAACCTCGGCCACCTTCGTTGGACTCGACGGAATCGAGCGGACCTACACCGCATCGTCTTCGCAGCGTTTGACAACGTTTGTCGATGGCGAAGGCGACATTCCCAGCGACATTCGGGTCTATCGACTTGATCAAGAAGTCGATCCGGCAATCATGCCACTCCCAATCGTTGTTGGTGAGGCGTCTGATTTTATCGGACAGGAACTGATCGCATTTGAACAACACCAGTGGGCCGGTCGCAATACGATCGACGCACTCGGCATCGTGGAATTCACTTCCGGGAGCAGCGACACGGTCGCGGTTCAGTATTCGTTTGACACCGCGACCAACGGAGGATCCGGGGGACTCGGACAGGACGAAATCGGCCTGCTTTCAGGCGATTCTGGCGGGACGGCACTGATGTCCGTCGGCGGCCGATATGGTGTGCTGGGAACTCACATGGGCATTGATGTTCCAGAAGGCAGCAATGCCGCAGCAGGTGATCGCTACGACACGTTTTCGACCTTGCTCGCTGGCTATGAAGGCCAACTGTCCTCCATCTTGGCAGCGGACGGCTACAGCCTGCAAACGCTCCGCGTCACCGCGATCCCCGAGCCATCTGCTTTTGCGGGATGCATGCTGCTCTCAACGGTCATCGTGCTTCGCAGGCACAAACGTCGACGGGCTCGCTCGACTGGTTGCCCAACAGCGCATAGCGTTTCGAACCATAAATTCGATTGAATTGCTCGACAAAGCTGGACGTGTGCTGTGCTGGCAACCGGATTGGCCCGACGGGCTTTTGGTCTAGATAGATCGTCCCATCAAACTCTCCCGATCCACGATTGCTGCTGCTCATTGTCTACCCGGTGCGTTTACCTGGTGTGTCGCTTGCCTAGTGAGTCAGGACTGATTGCTGTTGTTCGGTCAGGTTGATTCGCCACGGTATGCCGCTGACGGGTGTGGGAATCCCAACGACTTGTCGACCCGATTATAGACTGGCAAGCCAGCTTGATAGCGTTTCAGGTTCAACGCGGCGAGGTTGGTCGAATCATCGACACGACGATAAGACTGGGCGCCGACGTGTGGTGAGATCATTACCTTGGGGTCATCCCATAGCAGGCTGTCTTCGGGCAACGGTTCGACTTCTGTGACATCAAGCCCCGCGCCAGCGAGTTGCCCCGACTGCAATGCGTCGCACAGTGCCGACTCTTTTACAATCGCGCCCCGAGCGACATTGATCAAGTAAGCTCCAGGTTTCATCTTGGCGAATCGCTCGGCGTCAAACAGGCCGCGGGTATCACGATTCAATGGCAATGTCAGAATCACGATATCGCTTTCGCCCAACAAACGATCGAGCTGATCGGCGGGCCACAGTTCGTCGACCTCTTGTGGACAATCGATCGGGTAGTAGTCAGTCGCGATGATCCGCACATCCCAGGGCGAGAGCATTTTGGCTAGAACTCGACCATTCCCGCCCAGACCGACAATCCCAACCGTCTTTCCACGCAAGTCATCTGTCGGAAGTCGCACGAACTCACGTTTTCGCTCCGCGCGAAAGAACAGTGGTGCGCGGCGCAACACGCCAAATAGCAATGAAAACGTCTGCTCGGCAACTTGCGGAGCGAACAGGCCCGACGCACTGCTGACAGTGATCTCGTCGTTTGCAATCACACCGGGAACCAGACAGTGATCCAACCCCGCTGCGGAGGATTGGATCCAGCGTAGCTTGCCTGCGTCGAGGACACGGTCCCAATTGACGGGGACTTTTGCGTGACCAATAAACACCTCTGCGGTCGGCAATAGTTCGTCGATTCGCTCCTGACCGGCGTTGACGACCTCCGCATCGGGGGCGGCCTGCTGGATCAAACGGATGTGCTTTTCACCAACGGGGTAGCAAAGAACGATGCGCATTCGAATTTCAAATTAAGCTGGCGACGAACGGGATGTTTAGCAGACCAAAAAGTTTCGGCCCATTCGATGATCACGGCAACGGGGCAGCACAAAGTTTTCGTGTCCGATTTGGTAACATGTCACCATGAATGAATCCTTTCGCGCATCCGCCGTCGAGCAATTCCAACAGTACTCGTCACTTCCGTGGCTGATGTTGTTGCTGTTTGCACTCCCACTGTGTTTTGCCGCATGGCGTCTCCGCATCGTCCCGACGATGGGCTGGATTGTCGCTTTAACGCTGAATCTGCTCATCAGTATTTTTTCGGTGTTCCACATCGAATTCTTCCTCTGGGCGCTGGCCGCCGACTGGTTGTTGATCGTTGCGGCGAGCATCGATTTCATCGCGATTTATACGGCGACCAACCGTGGCATCAGCGTTAGCCGTGAAATCCCACATACCTGCTCACAAGGCGTTCAAATCGATAGCTTGTTGACGGTGGAAAACCGCAGCTCGCTGACGCTGTTGGGACAAGTGCGTGACGACACGCCGCACGGATTCGAGTCTCATCCCGAGTCACATTCGATGCGATTGCCGCCCACCGGCCGCATTACGTTTCGGCGAAAACTTACCCCGTCCCAACGGGGCGCGTTTCGTCTTGAATTCGCGGCGATCAAATTCACCAGCCCGCTGCGATTATGGACACGCTACCTGGAACTGCCGCTGGAGAGCTCGCTGAATGTTTATCCCGACATGAAGCAGCTCGGCGACTACGCGATGCTGGCTCGCACGAACCGCCTGAGCCTGATCGGAGTCCGCCGCACACGACGCATCGGCCAAGACAGCGAGTTTGAAAGGCTTCGTGACTACAGTCGCGATGATAACTTCAGGCATATCGACTGGCGAAGCACCGCGCGTCGCAACAAGCTGACCGTGCGACAATTCCAAAGCGATCAAAGCCAACGTGTGATTTTCCTGATCGACTGCGGCCGCATGATGACGGCAAGCCGCGACGGGTTCACGCTGCTCGATCACGCTCTCAACGCATGCTTGATGATGGCCTATGTCGCACTCCACCAAGGCGATTCGGTCGGCATGCTGTGCTTCTCAGATTCCATCCACGCCTACATTCCGCCACGTGGCGGCCAAAGCCAGATGAATCGATTGCTGCATGCAGGATTTGATCAATTTCCGCGGATGGTCGAATCGCGTTATGACCAGGCCTTTCTGTATCTACGCAATCACTGCAAACGACGCTCGCTGGTCGCCCTGACCACCAACGTGATCGACGAAGTCAACGGCCAAGCGATCACAGACTACCTGATCAACCTCCGCGGCCAGCACTTACCGCTGGGAGTCATCCTTCGCGACCGCACGCTGTTCGAAGCGGCGGACCATCCCGAAGGCTCCGAGATGAATCTCTACCGCGCCGCCGCGGCCGCCGACATTTTGATCTGGCGCGACCAAGTCCTCAAAGACCTCGAGCACCGCGGCGTGCTGCTGGTCGATAGCTATCCCGATGAGCTGACCGCACCGCTGGTCAATCAGTACTTGGAAGTCAAAGCAAAGCACCTGCTCTAACGCAGCAGTGTATCGAGCGCAACAAAAAAGGCTCCGCGAATCGGACCGTATCAAAACGGTGACTCGCGGAGCCTTTCAGTGAGAGTGCTGGGACTTGAACCCAGGACCATTCGATTAAAAGTCGAATGCTCTACCGACTGAGCTACACTCTCTGATGGTTATCGCCTTGCGATCCATCTTGCTTAGTCAACCGAAAAGTAGGTGACAAAGCAACATGTGCCCGGGCCAAAAATATTAGCCGAAGGGCTTTTTGTTGAACAAGCCCTAACAGTCAAACTGTGAGACCCATTCAAGCGGAGCGGACAGGATTCGAACCTGCGGAACCAGTTTCCCGGTTCACCGATTTAGCAAACCGGCGCTTTCGACCACTCAGCCACCGCTCCGTGACCTTCGGCTTTCGGTAAGACTGATGCTTAACCGTGAGGCGAGATTGTGCTGGATGAACGTTATTTTGGCAACCCTTGTCCGGGTAAACAATTTATCGTCCCAACGAATGTCTCTCGTCTTCAAAAAACCTCGGTGTACAGGCTAAAAAGCCAGTGAACAGAGTGATAGAGTCGCCAAACTGACGCTTGGTTCTCAAATCTTTTTCAAAATTTTTTTTGCCCCACATGCTGACAACACTCACCCACCGCTCCATGGCTTGTGAGTTTGTGGTAATGCTCCCGCCGTCGGATGCCCCCCTGCTTGATGCGGCGTTTGCCGCCCTGGAATGCCTGGACGCGATCGAAGCCAATTTGACGGTGTATCGGCCCGATAGTGAGATCTCGCAGGTGAACTCGAACGCCGATAAGCGCTGGGTGCCGGTTTCCCCCACAACATTCGAATTGATCGAACAATCGATTCGCTGGAGCGAACAAACGGGAGGCGCCTTCGACATCACCGCGGGGCCGCTGATTCGCACCTGGGGCTTCCTCACTCGCCAAGGAAAAAAACCTACTCGCGATGAAGTCGAAGCAGCCCTCGAAACGGTCGGCTACCAACACTTGCGAACCTGCCCAGAGACACATTCGATCCGCTTCGCAAAACCTGGCATGGAAATCAATTTGGGTGCGATCGGAAAAGGATTCGCACTCGATCAACTCGCTGGCCGCCTCGTCCAAGCGGGAATCAAAAACTTTCTGCTGCACGGCGGAGGCAGCAGTGTGCTTGCCAGGGGCAATCAATCGCCGGTCGACAACCTAAGCGATGAACCAGAGAGCAGGGCAGGCTGGGCGGTTGGCATCGCACACCCGACCAAACCGAATCTCCGCCTGGCTGGGATCCGTTTGATTGACGCGGCATTGTCGACCAGTGGGTCGGGCAAACAGTTCTTTCATCACCGCGGCAAACGCTTCGGCCATGTCATCGACCCTCGAACAGGTTATCCGGCTGGCGAAATGCTTTCACTGACGGCGATCTGTCCTAACGCGACCGATGCCGAAGCCTGTAGCACGGCGTCGTTCCTGAGCCCGATGGATGAGCTTGAATGTCTGTTCGCCGAGCCAGCGGAATCAGCCCCAACAGCCAGAACGTTGAAGCAAGCCGATGCGATGATCGCGACGGTCCCCCGCAACCGTCAGGACGAGGTGGAAGTCACCTCTTGGGGCGAGATCTTGTGGATCGATCCCCCACAGTTGCGGCAATCTGATCCCTAGGCATTGAGCGGCCCAAAATTAGGCTGGACGCGAGGGGGCAACTCTTCCTAGAAGCCATTCGTCAGGGCCCGACTGTCGGTTGAACCTCTCCGATCAAGGCTTTGACGTCGTGCCACGTTCGCCGGAGATTCCGGCAATGCTGGCGGTGAAATCAGACCTTACCAAGATTGAAAAGTCAGTCGACGATGGATATGAATTTTTTTCAATGGCTACGTGATGGCGTTCGTCAATCGGTCCTGATGGGTGTCAGCGATGCGGTCGAGCAAATGGGATTGCCAGATAACAATGCCGATTCGCAACCGACTCTCGCGGCCTTGCTGGGAAATGAATCCGGCAGCACGGCAACAGCCACTCGCACACGCAAAAAAGCCACCACGACTGCGGCAAGCCGCAAGCGTTTGGGCAAGTCCCTGAAGGACATGAACTCGGCAAGCTAGTCCGGGCTTGTTACGTAGTCAGGCCGATGTTACTTCACCGGCACGTAGACGTCTGTCACAAGGTCTTCGGGGGCGGTGTCCTCCGGACTATTGCGATACACCTCCAGTGACGGTTTCTTGCTCGCCAGCTTATGTCCGTCGGATCGGATCCGTTGGTGCGCGGTGAACCACGCGTTGCCGAGGTGCGAGTAGCTGCCCTGGTGAGTCACACGCATGCACTGCGCGGGTTCAATGACTTGTGATTGCAACCCGCTCGGTGTGTCAATGCATTCGTCAAGCTCCATGCCGACAAAGTACGTCAACGCTTGCGTCTTGAGGTTGAGCTGGTTGTAAATCGCTAACCACGTGCCGTTCGCCGGCACACCCGCTGCTTCCAACTTGCGATTGATCTCGCAGATGTCTTTTTCCATCGCCGGTGCGATCTCTTGTACCCGCACGTTGGTTGAACGGCCGACAATTCGCCGAGCAGTCACCGCCTGGACCCCGTGGACTCTTGACGCCGAATCCACCTTGCCGGTTTCAATTAGCGACTTCAGCATGCGAAGGCCGCGGTCGTAGTCCATTCCGATCATGGACACCATCATTCGCTTCATCCAAAACATGAAAAACGGCAGCGAGCCTTTCATGTTCCAAGTGACGATGGTCCCAACGTTGCCTTCGCTATCTCGTGTCGGCCGGACCACGAAATCAACATCCGACTCGGACTTCCATGGTTTCAAGAAGCGAAGGTCGGACCGCAGTGTTCCGGCTCGATCCGAACTTGGCGGCGTAATGCTGACGTGCTGCATTTCCCCCGCACCAACGATCGAACTGTCCCAGCGATAACCACCGCCAACCTGATCCGTCTGACCTTGGTACGTGAGTTCACAATCGGGATCAGCAAGTAACCAAGGCGACCAGTCTTTCCATTTTGAAAAGTCACGCAGATAACCAAAAACGGTTTCAGGATCTGCGTTGATGTCGATGGACTGCGAGACCTCGAATGCCGGCATGTTGAAACCCAAGCTGAGAGGCGAGGAAAGCGGGAGGGAGGTTCGAAAACCTTTTTTAGGTGAGGCGTCGGCTGTTCACTCCACCGACTTCTTAGTTTAACGGCTTTCCGCCTGATCGCTCTGAAGTCTTTCTCTCGTCGCCTCGACTTTTGAACCAACAGACGAAGCTTGACCAGAGACGTCTGGGCATCCGTCCAGTAACCAATTCTTCAGTCAAGGTCTCTCGCTTCGCATCGAAATTATGCCAGACCGCATCTAAATAAGGCGTCGATGCGTTACTAAGTGTTTCGTAAAAACCATCCTGACGAATCGCGACCAGGGCGTCACCATAATGGGCAAAAAAATGCTCATCCAATAGGCTACCCGCCACTCTCACTGTAGAGAGCGCACCACGGGTTGAAAGCGAGAGACGGTCGATCGCAAACATCGTCATCGTTGTACTGACATCCCAAATCCCAACTCCGGTATCGTCGGCAACAGACTCCATCTGTTGCCACATTCGCGTCAGTTCGCTTTGCGGAATCAAACGGGTGGGGTCGACTTGTTGAACCTGCTGCGTGATTTCACCGATCGTGCTGATCATCGCTTCAAGACTCATCGGCGGAGCCTCGGCGGCCTTAGAAGCTCGGGCGCCGGTTTGTTGGAGCGCATCGACGAGATCAGAGACGTGATCGATACTCGAATCCTGATCAATGATCCCCTCGCGTTTCAGCTCTTCGCTCAACCGTTTGAGGTAGTGACTTGAACCGTACGCCAAGTCATTGAATACCGCCAAGACGGTTAGCGGCGACAGGTGCAAGGTCGCCGCTCCGGCTAAATCCAGCAGCCCACCGACCGCCTTTTGCGCTAGCGCCGCTTCTTCATTCTCGGCAGCCGGGACCTGGTTCTTGGTCACGCCGCCGACATCATGAATCATCATGTCGAGCGATTGACCGATGAAAGCGGAGTAGGTTTTCGAGGACCGAAATGCTGCGGGGATTAACCAACCGGCGGTCTCATGAACCAATCCGCCGACCACCGCCGAGGCACTCCGTGCGGTGCGTTCGGGCAACGTCAAACCGTACGTCAACGCATCAAATAAAGTCGAATCATCCGGCAGATCCTGCGGCGGTGGACTCGGATCCATCGAATCGGATGGCGTTTGATTAGCTCGCGCTTCGTTCATCACAGTGCTGGGCTGTTCCCAAATTCATAAAACGCGACTCGAAATGATCACGTTAGTTCGCAGAAGAGGGCACAGCTAGGACGCAGATCAGGCGCACCTGGCGTTCTGATTCCGATTCCGAACCTTGTAATTCTGCCAAGGCGACGACCTGACCGTGCGCAACCGGTTGCTCTTGGCCAGCCAGGATCGCAAAGCGAGTGTCGTCAGCCAACACAAATTGCTCGCCCGTCTCGTTGCTCTCGATATGGCCAATTAGCAAAATGCCATCGGTTTGTCGTTTCGACCACCCCACCCAAGCCCCACAAAGCGTTTCGAGTTGAAAACGAATTTCGCTTCCCGCGATGATCGTGAGCACGTCCGCAAGCTGATCTCGGTTTGCAATTCCGTCGATTTCAACCAATCGCGACACAGCTCGGAAAGCCTTCAATCCGGCAAGCTTTCCTTCACGTGTCGTCGGGTCGGCAATCGCCAACTCATGCAAACGATCCAGCGTTTGATAACAGCCGACAACAACTGGGTCGTCAGACACGGGCATCGAAGCGGCATCATCAAGCGTCGTCTCGGCACTCACTTGACGTACCTTTCCGACTTCGTGATCGGCATCTGACGGATTGATCGAACTTGCGGGAACGACGGCGTCTGGATCATCGACCGCCTTTCGATCCGCCTCCGGACTCGGAGTGACCGAAGCGTCTTGTTGCAATCGCGATGTTGACTCGGGTATCACCAACTCTGGCGCAGGCGCACCAGACTTGGCAACCATGTCGGACTCGAGATTTGAGTCATGCGATTCGCCGGTCGACGCAAGCGTTGCTTCGGGCAAACCTTGCGAGTCTTCAGCATACTCTTCAGTCGCCCGTTTCTCTTGCGTTTCGGACGGGGCGTCACTCGATGTGTTTGTCAAACGATCCGTCCCGGCACCAGACACATTCCATTCCTGGGGATCGCCAAGAGACAACTCGGCAGCAGATCCCGATTGCGGTGCGCTCGCAACGGAGTTCGCTTCGGTCGCTTCTACGGAATCAACTTCGTCGGTTGATGTAATGCTTTCGTTCGACAAACGGCCTTCGCCTAAGTTCGCGGCACCTGCATTGCCCCGCGATTCGGCTCGACGTTTTGCCAACCACGGATCGGGCTTGCTAGGCGGGAAAGCCAGATGCTTGGGTGCGAGAGAAGTCCGCTTGAACGACCCATCAAAAGGATAGAGCCCCAGGTCTAATCCGGCGAGCATTAAGATGATTCCCAGCACAGGCAACGCCAGCAAACTTGGCGCGGCGATCTTTAACCACCGGGTCGCATTTTGGCGATGCTTCCGCCACCCGCTGTAACGCTGATAGGGGCGATCGTCTTCGCCAATGGAAAACGCATGGATACCGCCAAAGTCGCCGCCAGCCGGTGAAAGGTCTTCTTCGCAATCGTCTTCGAAATCGACAAAATGATCTTCCAAGTCGTTGTCGACGGTGTCGAAGGATTCAAATTCATCCAACACCGGCAGTTCGTCTTCCGTCTCAACCTCAGGCTCTTCGACCTGCACCGGCGGGGCGATTGCCACCGGCGACGATTCTGCGGCTGGTTCTACTTCACAGGCGACGCCGGCTGTGTCGGCATCCGATGTTGGGGGCTTTCGGTCCCAAATGGAAGCGATCGCTTCAAGGTCATGACGTCGCCGCTTCACCTTTGGCTCTGGCTCCGACTCCGGGGCGCACTCTGATTCCGAAGCAGCCTCTTGCGAAAGCGATTCGTCCAAGTCGCTCACACTCGACTCTTGGCAAAGTGCGTCCAACTCGCGTTCGACCTTCTTCACCCAAGGCGACAGGCTTTCATCCGACGCCACTGAATCGGAAGAGGTTAGACCAGAGTTCGCGAACATCGGTGTCGCGCAAACTCGCACGGCGCGCGGTGCCGAATCCGTTTCCTGGGTCTCGCAAGAGATTGCATCCGCCTCCGGCTCCGCATCAAGCGGATTGCCATCCTGATCGAGCACCTGGGCGATCGGCGGGAGCTTTGAAAACCAGTGCTCGATTGCCGTGACTTCGTCACACCAAGGGCATCGAACTGAACGGGCCGCGGGCACCTTCGTGGAGGCCACACGGACGACTTCGTGACAGCTAGGGCAAGCAGTTATATCCATTGATCACCACAAGAAGAGCAAGTCCAACCGAGAGTCTACCTCGATCTCCCCCACTTGATACCTAGGGCATGCCTTAAAATATCATCAGGCGGGTGGTGCTTTCCGGTCCTTCGGGACAAGCACTGGATTTTCCTCGATTGGGCATCATTGCTCAACCACAGTTCAAATACTTCTAGGTCTGACGGCAGAAAAGAATCGCACGCCGCTAAGCCGCATTGCCCATCGCTAAACCGCAATTGCGGAGCCACGACGAACGTAGCGATGTGCGATCAATTCAACCTCGCGGGTCTTGGGTGCTATCGATTTGACGCATCCAATCGGCAAAGGACAAACGCAGCCGATCCCTTTTTTTATCGATTGCGCGGTTCAGTTTTTTATGAAGATTGGCGTTGAAGTCGTCCAGAAGCACCGAACGTATCACTTTTTCAGCCAACTCTCCCCATTGCTCGGCCACTTCACCGCCAACTTTGCTGACCCGGTCGACGTCCAGTGACATCAGCGTTAGCTCGGCCGATTGGACCGAAGGATCGATCACGATGGCTGGCGGCAATTCGGCGTAGTCGGGAAAGGCGTTGAGCAACCCTTTCAGCCGCAGGCCGACCTTCATCTTGCCAGTTATCTCGACGCTGTAGAACTTCACACCTCGATTCCAACGCTCGATACGCGCTTTAAAGTCCAGCGGGGTAATGAGCTCGCAATCGATATCCCAACCGTTTGGCATCGATTCCGTCGAGTGGACCTGTGCTACCACCGGTGGAGGCTGGGCGGGGTCACCGGGGAAAGAGACCTGATATTTGGTTTGCAGCCCGTGTTTGACTTCTTTCCACCGCCGGTGCGTCTTTAACTTGAGCCCTTCGCGATCGATATCGATGCCGGCCCAAACTTTCTTGGTGTCGCCCCAATGCTTGTCGCCGTCATAAGTCCGGGGACACAGCTCTAACCCGGCATCTACGAGTTCTTGCACGGTCCGGCGAGCCTGATCCGGAGAGATCATCAGCTCGCCACTGTTGGCAAAAGCATGCTTCGGTTCGACGAGCCAAGTTGCTGCTGACACACCGGCGGCGATCGACAGCAGCGTGCGAAGCATCATGCGACGATCTGAATCGCCGCCTTTTGAATCACGCGACAAGGACGAACGAATGTCATCCTTGCGAATCGAATCCGTTCTTGAAAACAGAAACGGAATCGCCGACCGCGCTACCGATAGACCACAGCAAAGTAGACCCCGTCCGGTCCGGTCGCCATCGCTGCTCCAGCAATCGTCATGTTCGGATCGCTCGTGTAGCACGCATATACTCCGTTTGGCGAAAATGAACTCGACCAGCCTACGCCTTCATAACGTCCCGGCGAAAACGATCCCGGCGGATGCCCCTTGCGACCACTACTCGCCATGATTTGGGCACGACGCTCGGCAACCGCTTGCAGCGCCGGATCAGGCCGTAACGCTCGCAATCCTTTCCTTTGCCGTTGTTGATTCAAGACCGACAAGACATTTTGGATCCCACCCTTGGCCCGCAGCGGTAACGATGTCCCGGAAACGCCTTTCTTAAGAACTATCGAATTTGCTTGCGGAATACCCGACACGTCCGTTGGGTTTGCTGTCGACACCGCCCGCTGGTGCCAACGTTGACACCGCTGGCACCAATATGTCTCCTCGGAAGAATCGACCGAGCGATTCTGCACTGACGATGACTCTACCGTTGGTGTTTTCGCGGGGGCGCTTGGCATCGTGATCGTCATCAACAAACACGCCGCTGCAAAAAGCTTAAAGGAACGGCCCGTTCGGATTGCTCGCCCAGGCTGTTTGTCACAATCGGGCCGTTTATCACCTTTAGAATCGGCCACAACCTGTCGGGGAACTGCGTTAGCGTCGCTGGGATTCATGTTTTCGGTCACGACACTTTGCAAAACCAATCCAAAATCAAAACCCGTCACGTTAGAACTCCGTTATCGAGATCAAAAACGGAAACCTTCACAGTGCGACACCGAATTGCTCAGCTGCCCGCACCGGCGTTTCCCAGCAAGCTTCCACCAACGAAGCTTGCCAACCTGGGCCGCAAAGGATCCCGATCACGACGATCCACGGAAGGGGGCAAGCTGGGAAGTTTGCAAAAGAGTTGACGGCGATTCGACTTGGCACGCCAGAAGTCGTGCGAGCACAATCGCTTCGGTCTCGGTGTCGGCCCACAAGAAAGTTTTGGCCAAAAACCAAACTAGCTAAACTGGAGCAAACAGGCAGTTCACAAAACTCCAGTTCACGCGAACTTCTGACGCCGCATCGACGCTATACGTCGTCGCCAGTCAGAAAGACCGCCCGATACGTCCACTGAAAAGTCCCCGCCGAATCCAATGACTGGTCGGGCGCTAGTGAAGTCATTCCATCGCGATTCGCCGACACAGTCTTTCCTTGTGGAAGCAGACTCCAAGCCGTTGCCGTGGCTTTGGTGTCACCGTCGGTTGATCCGTCTGCTGCCATTCGTCGATACGTCGACAACAATTTTTCAGGAGCGACCTTGGTTCGGCAGGCCCATTCGAATTGATAACCGGACTCAATGGGCTCGACGCTCAGACTCCAGTGACTTGTCCCGGCACAGCCGACCCCAAGTGCGACGTCGTGATCATTGATCTCCTCGACCGACAGTTGCTGAATTGGCGGGGACAGTGGCCACGCCGCTTCATCGAGGTCGTTGTAGGACTGCAGAATGTCGTTTCCGGCAACCAATTGATGCACGAAACACAGACCATCCCAGTTGAATTCCAGATAGTGTTTTCCGTCGGGATGGTTCAGTCGAACCGGTCGGACTTGATGATTCACTCGATTGCTTCCAAGCTTTACGCGAGACTTGCGGGAGAGTTGTTTCCCAGCTGGGTGAATCGCCGAAGCAATTGCAGCCCGTTGGTTTGACTTTTTTCGGGGTGGAATTGGGTTGCGAATAAGTTGCCTTTGGCGACCATCGCACAGAACTCGATCCCGTAATCACAGGTCAGCGCGACCACTGCCGGATCGGCGGGCCGCACATAATACGAGTGGACGAAGTAAAAGTGTGTCGACTCGGCGAGATCATCCAATAACACGTCATCGAGCAAGCCGCAGGAGGCTTGTTTCTTGACGGTATTCCATCCCATGTGTGGAACTTTGAATTGGTCGGGCAACTCGAATCGAACCACATCGCCGGTCAGGATACCGAGGCCCTTGTGCGTGCCGTGCTCGAAACCCTCTTCGAACAGCAATTGCAATCCCAGGCAGATCCCTAGAAAGGGACGCCCGGTCTGGCAAAAATCTTGGATCGGGGCGGCCAAATCTCGGCGGTTGATTTCGGCCATCGCGTCTCCAAAGGCGCCGACCCCAGGCAAAACCAATTGTTCTGCGTTAGCGATTTCGTTCGGATCCGACGAAATTTTCGCTTCGCCGCCGACGCGCTGAATCGCTTTTTGAACGCTCCGGAGATTTCCCATTTGGTAGTCAACGATGGTGATCATGGCAAAATCGACGTTCGAGGAGCGGATACGGACCGGGCAGTTGTGACGGACGATACAGGTTGCGAGACACGGTAATACGGATCACGTTCGCCGCCCAGGGTGGCGGGTGAGGCAAAACCAAGCTTCCGACAAGCGATTGCTGCTGAAAGCGACAGTTCGGGCCGCGATTGCCCGGTCTCGACACAAATGCCCGGTCTCGACACAAAAAATGTCACTGAAACCCTTCCTGGGGCGGGGCCAAGGTGTACGGCAAGGTGGACGGAACGGGCTGTCTGATTTACGATCCGCAGCCAAAGAATGATGCAGAAGAAGAAGAGAGTCGAAAAAACACTATGTCTGATTCATTATTGCCGCTCGATCGCCTGATGAAGACGCTCGCCGAGCGTGCCGAAACGCGGCCAGCAGGTTCCTACACCACCAAATTGATGGACGGTGGGACCGCAAAAATCGGTAAGAAGATTATGGAAGAAGCCGCCGAACTGATCGAGGCGGCAGACGAACCTGGTGACGAAGGACGCAATCATCTGATTTACGAGGCCGGTGACTTGATTTACCACACCCTCGTCTTGCTGGCCTATCGAGGGGTCGACCTTGAAGAAGTCGCGTCCGAATTGGCGCGACGCGAAGGAACCTCAGGGCTGGTTGAAAAAGCAAACCGCAACGCGCCGCAATAACGCCGGACGCGAGCATCCAATCGAACGGAAAAACACACCGATGGGACTACTCAACAACAATCTTCGGGTCGGCATCCCCAGCAAAGGCCGACTGAGCGAGCTTTCTGGCGAACTGTTGCTGCAGGCCGGATTGAATTTTCGGCGTCAAAACCGTGGCTTGTTTGCCAAGGTAAAAGGGCTGCCGATCGACATGATTTTTCTACGCACCGATGATATCCCGACTTTGGTTGCCGAAGGCGCGATCGACATGGGAATCACCGGCAGCGACTTGGTCGAAGAAGCAAACGCCAACGTGACCACCCGCATGCGTCTAGGCGTCGGACGGTGTCGTCTGGCGATTTGTATTCCCGAAGACAGCGACATCCGTTCGGCCAACGAATTGGACGGAAAACGAATCGCCACCAGTTTCCCCTCGATCACCAAAGCCTATTTGGGGCAACACAACGCGCTCGCGCACATGGTGTCTCTCTCGGGAAGCGTCGAGGTGATGATCAGTCTTGGCGTCGCCGACGCGATCGTTGACCTGGTCGAAACCGGCAGCACGCTCGCTGCCAACCGATTGCGAGTCCTGGAGGAAATCGGGTCCTACGAGACGGTCTTGATTCAAAACGACCGTTGCCGTGATTTGGAAATGGCCGACCGCGTCGTTCGTCGCCTCGAAGGCGTGGTGATCGCCCGCGACTTTGCACTGCTCGAGTACAACGTTCCATTGGCGAAACTTGAGCAGGCAGAAAAAATCACCCCTGGTTTTAACTCCCCCACCATCGGCACTCTGGAAGATCAATCGCTGCGTAGCGTCCGTGCGATGGTTCGACGCGATGAGATCATTGACGTGATGGAAAAGCTCGAGCGTTTGGGAGCGACTGCGATCTTCCAAACCACGATTTCAAACTGCCGACTGTAAACCCGACCAAAGAATCTACAAAATGCCCGAAGACTATCCGATCGAAATCGACGTCCAATCCGTACAGGGTTTACAGCAAGCGGGGGAGGACTTCTTACTGCTTGATGTCCGCCAACCAGAGGAATATCAGACGGCGAAGATCGCTGGTAGTGTGTTGATCCCGATGGGTGAGATCCTTGACCGCTTAGAAGAATTAGAAGCGCATAAAGACTCGCGCATCGTGGTCCATTGCCACCATGGCGGTCGGAGCATGCAGGTCACCAATGCGTTGCGAAACAGGGGGTTCGCGGGCTCGCAAAATATGGCCGGCGGGATCGATGCCTGGAGCCTTCAGATCGATCCGGAAGTTCCTCGATACTAGTCATTCCAGCCGGGTGACCGCCTTTTTGGTGGGTCAACTGGAAATGACTGCCTGATGGTGGACTGGGTCAGCCTCCCCCTGACTTGTCAAACTTATCCACTTTTCGGCTAGGGTTCTTCAGCAAAGAGTCGCAGCGACCGGGTCGCAGCGGTACGATTGTAGACGTGCCCGAAGTGTTTGGAGGAACAGCATGTTCACCCAAGGGAATGATTCTGAGTCTGTGCCGCCGGAACAAACGTTTCCGCGACAAAGTCACCATCAACACTCCGACATGAAGCGAGATTCCGAAGTGCAGGACAGTGGTGACGGTCATCAAACATCGCTCGCAACGAGCGACACGACCGACAATGGGGCATCAACACGCGAATCCCTGCTCGACAAAATCGAGCTCGTTCGTGAAAAGCTCCAAGGCGTGATTCGCGGAAAAGCAGACGTCATTGATTCTGTCTTAACCTGCATCCTGGCCGAGGGATCGGTGTTGCTGGAGGACGTTCCTGGTGTTGGCAAAACCACACTGGCGAAATCGATCGCATCGCTGATCGACTTGGACTTCCAACGAATCCAATGCACACCTGACTTGTTGCCATCGGACATCCTCGGCAGCTCGATCTTCCAACCGACAAGCGGTGAATTTCATTTCCGCCGCGGGCCGATTTTTTGCAACCTGTTGATCGCAGACGAAATCAACCGTGCATCTCCGCGGACCCAAAGCGCCTTGCTGGAAGCGATGGCGGAGTCCCAGGTCACGATCGATTCGTCCCAGCACCGACTGGAACGCCCTTTCATCGTCATCGCGACTCAGAACCCGAGCGGTTTCGAAGGCACTTATCCGCTTCCGGAATCACAACTGGACCGTTTTCTGTTCCGGCTTTCGATGGACTATCCGGACATCGAAAGCGAAGTCGAACTGTTGCTTGATCAAGCAGCCAGCGATCCTTCTGGTGATTTGACACCGGTAATGCACCGAGACGAATTGGCTAGCCTGCAACGCCACGTGCGCGAGATCAGCGTCGACCCCAAAGTCGCTCGGTATCTGGTCGAAGTCGTCAACGCGACTCGCCAAGACAGCCGACTGCGGGTCGGATGCAGCCCACGCGGTTCCAAGATGCTGCTGCGGGCCGCTCAAGCTCGCGCGGTACTTGACCGTCGCGACTATGTGCTACCGGACGACATCCAAGCGGTTGCCGTCGCAGTGCTGGCACACCGCATCTCTCTGCGTTCGGTGTCCGGCTCCTGGAATGATGCGGCCGCCGTGATCGATGAATTGCTGCGTCAAACCGAGGTGATTGTGTGAGCGTCGACGCCACGGGTGAATCATCAGACCGAACAGGAACCTCGGTCGGTTATTCAGGTCCAAGGACGACGCTTTCCGAACGCATCGGACAAGATCTCAACGACGCCGACTTTCGCTATCAGCTCCGCCAATCGGTGCGCAATACGGTTTATTGGCTAGCCGCCCCGTTTCGTGGCTACATGGCGCTTCGCGGTAGCATGACCTATGCGTCGGTGTTTGCGCTCTTGGGCGTGTTCATGACGCTGAATGTCATCTGGGGTTTCCCCTGGAGCGGCATGATGGGAGCGTTCTTCGCGATCCTGTTTGTCGGATTTGGGATCAATCGGATCATGCGTCCGGTCCTCCGCTTGAACGTCACGCTGCCGCGCGTCGCAATCGCGGGAGAACCGTTTTCGTTGAGCGTTCGGTTAACGAACTCACGAGTGCTGCCCGCGATTAACTTGCGAGTCGGCTTTCAGCGTGAAGGCTTGTCCTTCATCAGCCGCTCGGCCCTGTTGCAGCACTGGGATGCGTCGCCACCGGTATCCGTCCAGATCCTCCGTAGCGGGGAACAAATGCAGTGGCACGGCTCCATGCGATTCGACACTCGCGGCGTCCACGATCTGCCACCGTTTCATCTCGCCTCGACGTTCCCGTTTCACCTGTTCTACGCCCGCAACAAGATCGAATGTGAGACGAAGATCGCCATCACGCCGGTTCCGGCCAACCCAAACGACGACCCGACGTCGCGAATGATGTTGGCAGAGATCGGTGACTGGACCCAACAACTGGTCGCCGGAGCGCCGGTCGAATACATCGGAAATCGCGAGTATCAAGTTGGCGTCCCAGTCCGTCGCTGGGACTTCGCATCCTGGGCAAGGCTCGGACGACCGATCGTACGCGAATATCAATCGCCATCGATCCAAGCAATCACGCTGATCGTCGACACCTCGCAGCGTGCCGCCGCTAAACCGCAGGCCGCTCGCGAAAACGCCGTGATGACGGATGAGCAGCGACGTTTCGAGCGGCTGATGTCGATCGCCACGACCGCGATTAACGAGATTAGTAACCGCCGAGTCCAACTGACGTTGCATGTCACGAATCAGCCGGACCAAGACGCCTACCAGAACATCCAAACGGCGAACGAGACGTCGGATTCGATGTTGATTCGCTTGGCGGCTGCGAAACCGACACCGCCCGCGGCAGCCCAGGCCGAAATCGTCGAAACGCTCGAAGCTTGCCGCCGGCGTCCCGTCCTGATTCTGTCGCTGATCGAACTCGACGATCCGGAGCGACAAGAGCTCGCCGAACAACTACCTTCTTCGGCAAAGTACCTGCTGATTGAAGACCAACCGTCAACCTCGTCCAACCCAACCAAGAAATCGCACTCAGCTGATCGGAGACTGGATTGATGGCTGCCAAACCAATCCACCGACGACGTGAAATGATCTCGGCCGACGAGATAAAACCACAACGCTGGCGGATGTGGATCCTGCCGACGCTGCTCTTTGTGCAATCTGCTTTCGTCGGATCGGCATTCGGGACGTTTTCGTTCACGATGATGATCTACAGCAGCGCAGCCATCCTGGTCGCGGCGACGGTTCATTTCATGGGCGGCTATGATGCGTTAACCCGTGAACTGGTTCTTCCGTCGAACAGGAATTCTCATCAGCAAAACGATCGCTCATCCAAAACGACAGCGCCACGGCAGCTTTCCAAGTCCGAAGCGATGCATCAACGTCGCACGCGGCTTCGTGTCATCCGCAAGTTTGTCGCGCCGATCCTGATCTTGCTGATGACCGCCCTGGGCGTGCTTCCCCGTATCGACTCGCACATGGCCGGGAGCATGAACTTTGTTGCGTTGTTCGTCGACTCGTTGGCTCACGGCACGCTTTTCGTTTCAATTGTGCTCTGGGTCTTGTTTCCCTACCAAGGGCATCCCGCGATGTTGGCCTGTGGACTGATCGCCGTTTTGATGGCGATCAGCGGGGGCGGTGTGAGTCATACGATTAACGGTCAACTTGTCGCCGCACTGACGACTCTGGTTGGATACGTGATCGGTGCCGACCACATTTTGGGACGGTGGCAGCTTTACAAGGCGATCCGGCGACGACACAAACTGTTCACCCGACGTCTGAAATCTCGCGAACAGCGGTTTGTCGGGGGCCTGAATGCCAAAGCCAAGGATCCGCTACCGAACTCCAGCGTCTCTCTAAAGGCCGCCGACACACGTGGCCCGCTGTTGTTTTACGTGTTGGCGTTTTCGTTGCTGCTAATGTCGACGACCGCGGCGGGACACTTCGCCAACCAAATGGTTCCTGGTCTTCGTGTCGATTTGCTAGACCGTCTCAGTGATTCACTCGAGAAAGTTGCCGGCGGAACGATGATCGGAAGCTCTCGATACGTCCGCGGAAGTCGCCTGGGGCAGATTCGAAAACACATGATGGGCGATCCCAAAGAAGTCGCCTTGCGAGCCTATGCAGATGATGAACCGGGCTACTTGCGCGGAACCATTTTTGACACCTACCGTGGCGGCGCCTGGACCCCTGTTTCAGAACGTCTGATGAGGAACACCCGCGTCGATGCCGATCAAATCCTGGCTCGCTTCGTCGATCCGGAGGCCCCCGCAGAAACTCCACTGCGAACCGGCAAAGACCTCAAAGAGCGGAATCGATTCTCCGTTCGCAAGGTCAGCGAAGACGATGTGATCGGAACAATCGAGATCCACAACGTTCCGCTAAAAGGCCAGTTCGTCTTTACCTCCCTTGCAACCGAGTGGATCGAGGCGTCCGTTTACGGTGTGCGACTGACCCACCACGATAGCGTCACGCAAGGCGTCGACACCCAAACCCCGTACGTTCTAGGTGTCGGAGCCAATACACCCCAGGAAACGCTGATCCCGATTCGGCGCGACATCATGCTGGATGTCCCAAAGTCTATTCGTCCCTTGATGACCAGGATGGCGAATAACATTTGCGACGGGCATCTCACCGCCCGGGCCAAGGCAAAGGCAATCGAGCAATACTTTCAAGCGAACTTCGAATACTCGCTGAATCGTCACGCCAGCCCTCGCGACATGGATCCCGTCGCACACTTTTTGACGACGTCGCATCCGGCTCACTGTGAATACTTCGCCTCTGCCGCGGCACTGTTGCTCCGCGCCGCAGGCGTCCCAACACGCTACGTGACCGGTTATGTGCTCTCTGAGCTCAGCGATGACAGCGCGTATTATCTCGCGCGGAACCGTGATGCACACGCTTGGGTCGAAGCCTATGACGACATCACCGAACGCTGGTTTCCGGTGGAAGCCACCGTGGGTCGGCGTTACCGCACCTTCCACGACAATGTCACCGCCGACGATACCGCAAACACCTCGTCAGACAATTATTTGAACGAGGACGACGACCGGTCTCCGCTGGCTGCGTTGCTGGGATGGATCCTTTCTTTCCGGACATCCGATTCACTGACGTTTGTTTTTCAAGCGGCACAGCTTCCTCTGTTCAGTTTGGTGGTGCTGATGCTTTGGCTCCGGCACCGTCGACGGATCTCGGCGTTTGGTGATCCGCTGGAATACGAAAGCCGCCAAATGCTGACCCGCGTCGATCGCAAGATTCGCAAGTACGCCCTGGTCAGAGCTCCCGGTGAAACGCTGCACCAATTTGCCACTCGGGTTGAGGAAGCCGCTACTCAGTCGCCCGAAACGCCACTGCTGCGTCAAGCGGCCGATTGGTACCGACAATTCGCCTCCGATCGCTACCAGGGCCGGCGTCCGGAACCTCTGGGCATCTAATTCCGAGTCCGATCGCATTCTCTGCCGAGGGGGTCGTCCCCCAGAATTCACTGGCAATTTGGCCTCAGTGCCGTCACGACCGATACCATCCTAAATCTTTGCCAGGGATCAGCCTTCGTTTAGCCGGAATTCAATCGCCAATCGGACTTTCTTACCTAATCGGCGTGCTAATTTTAAGTGGCCCAGCGTTTATCCGCCTACCAGCACGAACCATCGCCAAACCTTACCAGACCGGCACAGCTGACCGCTCGATCTGGTACCCGCACGGGGCCTGATGGTGAAAAGAATCCCAAGGAATAATTGCATGCCTTCGACCGCTGATTCCAACGAAACAATTCAGCCAGCTTCCAGCGAATTTGTCACGATCGATCGCCGTAGTCCCGGTGCTGAACGTCGCAGTGGTAACCCTGATGCGACCGATGTCGGTGCAATGACCAATCCTCGCCGCAAGAAACAACGCCGGCGTCACATCGATCCGACGACTTGCGAACGCGATTATTCCAATCCAGAAATCGAATTCATGCGAGCGATGGATGATTACAAGCGACGCAGCGGCCGTATGTTTCCAACCTGCAGCGAAGTTCTCGAAGTGATCAAAGAACTCGGCTACTACAAACTCAACGACGATCAAATCGACGCTCTCGGTTTGGACGAGTGCGACGAAGACGCACTCGAATTCGAAGAAGCTTGGGAAGAACAAGACAGCGCCGAATAAGCTGCCAACCAAAAGATTCTCGGGCGATCAGCCTGACAATCCAAAGCAAAAGCCTCCGACGATTTTAACCGTCGGAGGCTTTTTTATTTGCCTCAACGCTCGCTTACGGGAATGGCAAACGAGCGGGTGGAAATTGATGTGGGATCAGTTCCCGAACGGATCACCACCGAACGGGTCGCCGCCGCCACTCGTTCCGAACGGGTCACTGCCACCGCCGGTGCCAAAAGGATCCGCACCGCCGGTCCCAAACGGGTCGCCACCGGTACCGAAAGGATCGGTCGGGGTGGTTTCCGTTGGCATCGCCTCTTCTGGCTTTTCAGTCGATTCCGCTTCTTCCTCGACAACGGGTTCTGCATCAAGAGGGTGCAAAATTGCGGGAGCAGTGGAACCGACCGGTCGCAGACACTGGGCGACCCCTCGTCCATCGATCAAATAGAGTCGATCGGTCAGGCGATTGACCGCAAGGAATTCGGACTTGTCGATCGGCAGGACACTCATCACTTTTCCGGTCTTCGCATCGATCTCGGCGAATTGGCCACTCATCAGACGCACAAACAGCGCCCCTGGGATTCCGCCCAGGATCTTCGCAACACTCGAAGTCGGCTCGGCCCAAATCGGTTCGCCTGTTCTTTCATTGAGTGCGAACAGGTTTCCGTACGCGGAATTCAGAAAGACCGTCGACTCGAGCAGAAACGGTGTGTCATAAAACGGCTCGCCCAGCGGCTGGCTCCACAACACATCGCCCAATCGAGTCGCTCGAACGGAGTACGCCTGGCCGCCTTCGCTGGCAAAGAAGAAGCGATCGCCGCCCGCTGGTGCAGGTTTCCCATTCACATTGCCGACGGTGTCCAACCGAAACGTCACCGAGGGAGCGTTCGTGACGTCCATGAAGTAGATGTAGCCTTTATTGGTGCCCCAAGCAACGACCGGCGATGTCGGCGACTTGGCAAGCGGTTCGAGGGACAGTCCCTCCACCGTCTGCATGTAGCGAACCGTCGTGATCTTCTTGTTGAGGTCCGCCAACCGATAGCCTTCGACGCCGTTTCGGATTGTCGGCGCGAGCACAAATCCACCGGAAATCACGGTACCATACAGTGGCACATCGATCGTTCTTTTCGAATCGATCGGCTCGCCGTTGGAAGCATCGAGCAAAATGATGCTGGAACCGTTGAGAACGGTGACGAACTGGTCATCGACGCCCAATTGCCCATAATTCAGTTCCGGGTCACCCACCTGAGAGATCCAAATCGGCTTCCCCGACTCGGCATCACGACAATCGACGGTGCCGTTGGAAGCCAGGGTGTACAGGTAAACTCGGGGCGTTTCCTTGGATTCAATCTTTAGCTCGTTCTTTACCCGTCGGGTCAGAAACGTGACTTGTCGACGTGCTAGACGCTGTGCTTCTTTCTCGCCAATCGGTTGTCCGCTTTTGTCGATTTGATCGGTCGCAATGCTGAACCAGACCTTCGGATCTTGGCCTTCGGCACCCACCTCGACAACTTCAACCGATTTCCGCGGGTTGGACGTGCTGATGTAGATCTGGAAATCGGCGATCGCCGACGCACCGTTGGTGACATGCAACTGACGTCGCCACGCCTGTTCCAAGCCCAACTGGGACGCGAACGATGCCGACATCAATTCTTCAGCAGAAGTGGTCGGAACCTTGGGGCTGGCAATGGAGCTAGCCACCATTAAAGAGCAGATCACCAGGGATTTGGCGCGGTACATCATGACAGACGAATGTTCGGCGTCGGAATTAGACAAGAGAGAGAATTCTGTGGATCAGGCGTCTGGAACGAAAGATTCCACGCTGAATTCTAGTCGGTCGATAGTGCATGACCAATGAAAGCTGCCGTTTTTGCCTGCAGGAACCGCTTTACGGGCCCATCCTGAACCGTTTTTGCCTAGATTTCGCCACGGGAGCGAGTGTGAACCGCTTCCACCGGGGAGTCTCGGGGTACTACATCGACCAAAACGGGAAGTCCAGACGCTCCTGTTCGATCAGTGCCGCCCGCAGCTTGCTAAACGTGTTTGACTCCAGGTGGTTGGTTGCCTTTCCCGCCCGACCAGAATCGGGGAACAAGTATTCGCACAGCGCCCCACGTTCGGAAATGCTGATTCGGTAAACTGATTCGCTGACGGACATCCAATTCAAGAGGTCGTCGACAAATCCCCGCATCCCGAACTCACTTTGCTCGGAGGGGACAGATGAGACCAATTCGGCAATCGTCTCGACGAGTTCAGCTTTCGCCGAAGTTGCCGTCTCATCCATCAACCATCCGAAACGCGGTGACTGCGGTTGATAGCGGGCAGCCATCAATCGGACCAGCAGTCGCGACGCCCGTTTACGAAGAGTCGCCGACGTGCAGCGACGGGCCACTTGTTCAAACACCGTCGCTTGATAGGCCAGCCCCAATCGCTCCAACACGATTGCTTGTTCAATCTGGCTGAATTTCGCCCGTCTCATCGCTTCGTGGATTTGGCTGATTTGGTAACGATGCTCGTCTTGTTCGTCGACTTGGCAATCATTTCCTGGAACCTGAAAGCAAACATCCGTTGACGGTTCCAGCCATTTCTGGCAGCTCTCGATCGATTGCTTCGGCAGACCATTTCGCAATACCGCCGCGATCTTTTCGATGGTCATTCGACTAAACCGAACCGAATGCTCGTTCAGGAACCCAATCACAACTCGGTCAAATTCCTCCGTCGACAAGCCACAACCGAGTTCGATTTCCGCTTGCTGCACCTGCCAGGAGATCTGATGCACCAAACGCCCTGCCGAAACCGGGATTCCATACAAGTCGGCAAAACGCTGACCACGCAAGTTCTTAACGGCTTCGCGCAAGCACTTTTCGACGTAGGTCACAAACTTGGTCCCACGTGACGATTCGAACAACAGAATGGATCGAGCCAACACTGGGCCTAGCTGGTCGGCGTCTACTCCCGCGTCTGTGGCGATCGCATGAACCAAGGGTTGAAAATCCGTGTAGACCTGCCAAAACGAATCGACTGCCAATTCCTTGATGGCTTCGAAGGCAGAGCGTTGCTTTCGCTCGAGCTGGTCAACGCGAGGCTGAATAAACGGCAGTACTTCAGGCAAGTACTGAAACGGTTTGACACTTACCGCACCACCATCGATCTGACGGTCATCCACACGGCGGCGCAGGACACGTAAATCCAAACCGAACGAATTCTGCAAAGCGACTTCAAAGACCTCGATACGGTGCAGATGCCGTTCGAGATTGCTCCGGCGATCGCCGAAAGCATCGTTCGCGAAAAGTTCACTTCCCATGGCGGTATCCCGTTAGGCAAGCTTGATCGAGCTGAAAAGGTATCGTCTAGCATACCAGTTTGCTCGGCCGATGACCAATTTCAGGCGGATCGATCAATGCGGTTCGTTAAGATGTCTGCCGCCAAACCGGTTTCTCTGTCACTGCCCGCTGAACTGCGATCACGTTTCGTCTTTCTGCCCAATCATGCCGATTCCCCAACGTGCAACTTTTCCGACCGACCGACCGGACCTGAACGTCTTGGTCACCGACGACGGTAGCCGGACGCTGCTTCGCACGGGTACATCAGACTCGTTTCATAGCGGATGCGGAGCCTTGAGCGAGACACGACATGTCTACCTTCACAATAGTGGTGTCGCCGAACGACTCGCCCATCAACGGCCAACTCGCGTATTGGAGATCGGTCTCGGTACGGCGATGGGGATGATCGTGACGATCGGCGAGGCGATCCACTGCGATAGCGAAATCGATTACGTGGCCTTGGAAACCGATTGGATCGCGGCGACAACGATGCAGCATTTGAATCCGCATGAATGGACCCAGGAAAGTGACTTGGTCGATCGCTATCTAGACTTTCGACGGTCGATTTCTACTCCGGTGCAGCCCGGCCGTTACCAATGGGCGTTTGACAGGCTCCGCAGATTGCGTGTCGATGTTGCCGACGCGGCTAAGTGGCGTCCCGGTGAGGAAGCTGCCTTCGATGCGATTTACTACGATCCCTTTTGCCCCGAAAGCGCGCCTCAGCTTTGGTCTTCCGATTGTTTTCGGCAAATGAAGTCTGCTATCACGGCAACGGGGACACTGACAACATACAGTTGCAGTCGCGCGGTACGGGACGCACTTGCCGAAGCCGGATGGAGTGTTGATCGTGTCGCTGGTCCGGTGGGCGGCAAACGCGAAGTGTTGATTGCGAGGCCACAATGAGCGAGTTGCCTTCTAAGCCAAACGCGTCTGACTATGCCTACGATGTAGTCCCATACCAGAGTTGGCCATTCCCCCAAACTCATCCCGACCGATTGGCGGTGATGGCGAAGCTGTTTGGAATGAAACCAACCCTGATCGGTCGAGCACGGGTATTGGAAATCGGCTGCGCTGCGGGCGGCAATTTAATTCCGCTGGCACAAACGTATCCTGAAAGCGAATTTGTCGGCATCGATTTGTCGCAAAAGGAACTCGCCGAAGGCCACTCGACTCTGAAGCAACTCGATATAAAAAACATCCAGCTTCAATGCGCCAATATCTTGGATGTGGATCATCGCTTCGGAAAGTTCGACTACATCATCGCTCATGGCGTTTTCAGTTGGGTGGCAAATGAGGTGCAAGAGTATCTCTTTCGACTTTGCAAGTCGTTGCTCCAACCGCACGGCGTTGCCTACATCAGCTTCAATACTTATCCCGGTTGGCACATGCGCGGCATGATTCGCAGCATGCTGGTGTATCACACAAAACAATTTACCGATCCGCGTGAGCAAATCGCGCAAGCTCGCGGACTGTTGCGATTTCTGGGCGATTCGGTCCCGACGAAGGACAATCCCTACGGTGCATATCTGCAACAAGAAATCGATTTATTTGACCAGTCGGACGATTCGTATCTCTTTCACGACTTACTGGCGGGTATCAACGAACCAACGCTTTTTCACGAGTTTGTCGAGCGTGCCGAATCACATGGACTGCAATACCTTGCTGAATCTGATCTAGCGTCAATGGCGTCATGTAACTTCGATAAGCAGGTCGACGAAACGCTGCAGCGGATTTCGCAAGACATCATACAAATCGAACAGTACATGGATTTCCTGCGGAACCGAACGTTTCGGCAGACACTGCTTTGTCACCGCGATGTTTCGCTTGATCGATCGCTGACGCCAGCCGTCGCTGCAGAATTGCATTTCGCGTCGCCAGTCCGGGCGGAATCCGATTCGGTCGATCTTATTGAAGGCGTTCGTGCGAGGTTCGTCGCATCAGGAATCGCGGTCGGTTCGGCGAGCGCGATCATCAAAGCGGCGCACGTCGTACTCTCAGAAGCTTGGCCGGAGTGGTTGCCGTTCGAAACAATTTTCGAACGTGCTGCGGAACTCGCTAGCCTTCAAAATGCATCCTCCGAAGAGACTTCGCTGATGCGGATGAAGCTCGGCGAACACTTGATACGTTGTTTCGCATCACGCGCTGTCGACGTTCATTCATCCAATCCGACATTCCAGGCGTTCGTCAGCCAACGTCCCGCGATGACGCCACTTGCGCGGCTCCAGGCAGAAACACTTGGTTATGTCACCAACCAAAAACACGAAGTCGCAAAGCTTGACGAGTTCTGTCGGGCCGTGACTCGTTGGTGTGACGGAAGTCGCACCATCGATCAAATCGCAGATCAGCTTCGCGACGCCGTTGTGAAAGGCACACTTGCGTGTCCGAGTCGGCCCATGAAAACGCTGCCTCCGGATGCTAACGTGACAACACACTGTGTTCGCTGGGCGATCGATCAACTTCGTTTCGCTTTCCTCTTGATCGGATGACTTGCAGCCGGCTTCCTCGACGGCAACACTAACTCACATGACCGACGAAACCCCCAACATTAAAATCTCGGGCGCCAATATTCAGTCTTCCGGCAACGTGCAAATCGGATCGGCACCGGCGGATTGCTCGTTAACCGAAGCGATTCGTGAGACCTTGGTAGCGATCGAACAACGTTCGCGGCGACATCGAAATTTAGTCATCACAATCGTCGCTTGGTTCTTTCTCGTTGCGATGACAGCTATCCTGGTTTGGTCGCTAGAGGTGTTGATCGCTTGGCTGGCAATCGTCGTAATCATCGGCGGATCGCTCGCACGTGACAGCGTTGCCGTTCACCGCTGGCTCGACGGCGTCGTAAGTCGTTTTGAGGAAGAGCGATTTGGAATCGGAGTGTTGATGGAAGCACTTCGCACCAATCCAAGTATTCCCAAAGAAACGCTCGCATCAATGCTCGCGATGCTCGAAGAAATCCAACCGTCGCTCGAAGCCGCATCGGATCCGCTCGAACTGCTATCGATTCGCCGGGGCATTCAATCCAGCATGCGCCACCAATGGCTTCACATTGTCATAGGATCGTTTTTGTTTGCCACACTCCTTGGTCTGGGTATTTTGATGCTCACCAATCCAGGCTTGCCAACCATTTTGGGTTTTGTTGTTACCTTGGCCGTCTGGTTGATTGTTCGTCTCAAGGGGTAGCATCATGATCTACCTTGATTACGCAGCAACGACACCAATGGATCCACGCGTCGCCGATGCGATGAGTCCTTTTCAGACCCAGCAATTTGGCAATCCGAACAGTCGCGACCATGCGATGGGCTGGGACGCGAACGATGCAATCGAACGGGCACGGTCACAAGTTGCCAGCCTGATCAATGCGTCGCCAGAAGAAATCATCTTTACCGGTAGTGCAACAGAGTCAGTCAACCTAGCGATAAAGGGCTTAGCGTTCGGAAGGATGATCGAGCGGCTAGCATGCCGGTGGACCATCGTTACGACAGCCGTTGAACATGCTGCGGTTCGATCGACATGCCAGCGTCTGCAACAACTTGGAATTGCAGAGACCGTCGTCAATCCGGTCGATCGATCCGGGCAGCTTGAACTCGCTCAAGTCAACGCCGCGATCAAGCGCGAAAGCACCCTCGCTTTGGTCGCCATGCATGCCAACAATGAAACTGGCGTGCTTTTTCCCATCGATGCATTGGCCGAGATCACGCACCAACACGACACGTATTTAGTGACTGATGCGACTCAATCGGTTGGCAAAATCGAAGTCGACGTTCGTGAAATCCCCGTCGATTTCCTGGCGTTCTCCGCACACAAACTTTACGGACCCAAAGGCATCGGCGCGTTGTACGTTCGCGGCGGAATCGAAGCCATTCCCCTGGCACCATTGATCGATGGCGGCGGGCAGGAACGCGGCCTTCGCGGTGGGACGCAAAACGTTGCCGCGATCGTTGGGTTTGGCAAAGCCTGCGAACTCGCTGGCAAAGGTCTCGCGGATTACCAAGCTTGGCTGACCGAGTACCATTCGACGTTTGAAGGCACTCTGATCGACTTGTTGCCGGACGTTGTCGTGAACGGAGGAGATGCGGCACGAATCCCTTCCATCTCGAACCTTCGTTTTCCTAGCATCTGTGGCCAGGAACTCATTCGTGAAATGCAACAACTTGCCGTCAGCCAACGATCGGCTTGTGCGAGCCATCCCAACCAGGGTAGTCATGTGCTAGAAGCGATGGGGCAGTCACCAGAAGACTGTCGCGACGCGATCCGATTTAGTTTCGGTCGAGATTGGAATTGCGCCGCGGAGGAGCAACCGAGCGCAGGCGTGGTTGCTCAAATCGTCGCCGACGCGGTCCTAAGTCTCCGTACCAAATAACCTATTGGTTTTCGTCCCAGAACGCCTCGATCCGAGCGGTGGTGTCTTTCGAAAAGTATCCTGATTGCAAATCTTTCTTGAACACCTTGTCGTAAAACTCGATACCGGATTTGGTCAAAAGCCCTGAGTGCAATGAAAAGTCCCCGGGCAGCTTGCCGTCCGCAAACTCGGCCAACCCCTCGTTGCTGAGGAGCTGTTTCTTTTGCAAGAACGACATGATCTCAGTCATCGCTGCGAATTCGCTTTCCTGAAGGCTTGGGTGCGAAGCGTTCAAGTCGGCATAGAGTTTGAAGTCGCTTGGCAGTTTACCTTGCGAACGCAACGCATCGACAAATTCGAGCTCGGCGACAAAGCATGGCAGGCTATAGGCGACCTTTTTCACGGCATAGTTCGACGGCACATCGCGATTTCCGATGATTTTCCAGTGCTGCCAATGAACACCGGTTTGCTCGATTCGAAATTGGGACAGCGGACTGGCTTCGGAGGCAGCCGCGAGATTGGGCATGCCGTTGGTCAACAAGTCCAGCAGTTCGATGACGACATCGTCGCGTTTAAGAACTTCGACAACCTGACCTACCGCGAATTTGTCACGTACCAACGGGATCGCCACGAAATCACCCACCACCGCTTTGGGTTTTGCGGGACGTTTCTTGGTTTTGATCGTGATGGCAGCGACTGATTTGATTTCGTCGTCCAGCGACTCCGACAATTGGCCGTTCAATGCGGTTTCCAAATGAAACGCGATTTCGGCTACGGATGGCAGCCGCCCGAGTTCGTCTTGGTAATGTGTTGCAAACTGCTGCAGGAAATCACTGCAGGCATCCAAACCACTGTCACTGAATGCCAGCCCGTCCGCGTCTGCACCAGCGGCATCCTTGTTTGCTGTTAACCAGCCCATCGTTGACTCCTTTGATCCGAAACGGATCGCATGCTTATTTCGTTTTGGCTGTGATTGCGACGACGTCTTTGTCCGCGCCTTCGGCGCAGTAGCGCTGTGAATCGGCAGCCAGCACCATTCTTAAACTGAGCATCAGTTCGTCTAGCTTTGGTGCTCGTGCGAGTTCAGACTGTTGGTATTCGTCCGCAAACTGATTCAAAAATTCGTTCGTCAATCGTTCCGCAGCATCGCTGGTTTCGATCGTCTGCTTGCCTTTGGTCAGGCTCGTCCACTTTGCGTTTGCCATCAGATCCTTCGTTCTTCGGTGACCAAGTGTTTTGCCGCACGGGTGAATTGCGGACCTGGATAGTTGGAGCACGGACTTATTTCGAGCACTGGCCCCGTTTCGATTTGTCGCTGTTCTGTTCGTTGCTGAGGAACTCATCCACGTAGGGCTTGCCCGCCTTCATCCGTGGTTTCCTGACCTTTGGGTCCCGGTTGGGCGCCATGCTGTTGATTTCGTTAACCAGGGGGCCTTTCTTCAAACCCTGTGTCGGTCCGGGTTTCTGAATACCATAGTGGTCGATCAATCCTTGTTCAATTCCTTTCGCTACGCCATGACGAACACGGATTTCGCTGCCCTCGGCATCGGTCAGCGGCATCAAGACCCAGTTCTTGCGTTCCGGATCCTGGCGGTGTTGTGTTTGACGTGCCGAAACGTCTTGTTTGGTGATGCCGACGTAAATGACGTCGCCATCGGGACGATTGCCTTCGCGGACAACATAAACGGTTTCGTCCTGCGGGCCGGTGCTGACCCCACTGGGATCCAAACCGAAAAAGTCGATCCACAAACAGGGGTTCGGAACATAGGCATATTCCAGCAACCCTCCATCGAGGCGGATCGGGTCGCGTGATAAGTACGTCGCCGTCTCCGGACAGTAGTAGCGGAAGCGGTTGTAGTGCAGTCCCGTTTCCGCATCGAACCATTGACCAGGAAAACGCAAGTCACAACGGACCGAGTCACCGGTTTGAGCTTCGGTCGAGCCCCAAGCCAAATAGTCCGCGTGCCAAACGACGTTGCCTCGATCATCGATCAATTCACGAGGCACTCCTACTTGATCGGTGATACACGCGTAGCAGCGACCATTTTGGATCGTTGCCAACGGGCGCAGGCCATCGGGTTCGTAAACCCATGTATCGAAGTCGCCCGATTCCTGGTCACGGATTTCGTGGATGATGAATCGCTCGTCCCAGACAAAACGCACGTCACCATCTGGTCCTGACTTACAGACACGGCGCCCAAGCGCGTCGTACTCGTACGTCCAGACGTCACCGTCCGGACAAGTGACGCTACGCAAGAACCCTTCGCTATCCCAGGTGTATTGCCAAGCCTTTTCTTGCTCCGTGCCAGGACGCCAAACCTTTCTTACCAGCCGTCCGTCCGAATCATAGACGTACTCCGCTTCACCTTGAGAAAGGATTTGGTTGGCCAAGCCGACTTCGACGGAATACTGGCCGTCGGTTTCCGATGTCGCCCCGGTGATCTGCCAGCTCGCGCGCGTGCCTCGCCCGTCATATTCGAACTGTTCACTCGCCCCACGTTCGCGGCGCGATTCAGTCAATCGGCCGACAGCGTCGTACTGGTATTCGGTCGTGCCCCGCCGGGCGTCCTCCAGACGTCCCACTTCGCCAGCGTCATCGTACGTGTACCTACGATGAGCGAGAACGGAATCGGACAGGTGCAGTGTCTCGGACTCGGCCGGGTGTTCGCCGGGACGTGCGACCCACTGTTCGAGTAGATGGCCCTCGCTGCCATAGGCCAAACGCATCTCGAAGCTGTCATCACGCAACCGCTTCGTCTCGCGACCGGCGAAATCGTGTTCGAGGTGAAACGTTTCGGTGCCGTTGATTTGCACCGATTCGGGCGTGAGTGCCGATCGATAGTTGAACGCGACATCCAGTCCAAGATCCGATTCAAGTTTTGTCCGAATCCCAAATCCGTCGTAGGCGCTTTTGACCGCGATGCCGTTTTGCGATTCGACCAGGATACGGCCCAGTTCGTCACGTTCGTACTTGACCTCGCAGGCGTCGTTGACGGCCGAAACCATCAAGTTCAATTCGTCGTATTCGTACTCCTTCGTCTCGCCGTCGGAGTTGATGACGCGAATGATCTGACCGGCGATGTCGCGTTCAAATTCGGTGACTTCGCCCGCACCGTTAGTGACTTGGCGGATCAGGCCGGCGGGATCGCGATCAAACGTTAACGTTCGGCCGTCGTATCCGATTTCACGAGCCACGTGACCGTCGACATCATATTCGTACCGATACGTTTGTGTCTCGTTGGACGAAAGGCTTAGCAATCGCCCAGGCTCCGTATCCCAGTGATAGCGAATTCGCCGACCATCTGCTTCGACAACTTCAGCCAACCGCCCGCATGTTCCATAGGTCAACGTGCGGACAGACCCGTCAGAACCGGATTCGCGGATTCGATTTCCGGCTCGGTCATATCGAAAGCGCGACATACTGCCGCCGGGAGTTCCGATCGATACCAGACGGAACATGCTGTCGTACGCGAGTTCGGTTTCGCCGCCTTCCTGGTTGATGCGTTTGACTTTTTTACCGAAGCCGTCGTATTCGAACAGCACAACCGTCCCGTCGCAATCTTCGGTGCGAACTGGATCGCCTGACCCGTTGTACTGAAAGTGTTGGAACTCGCCACGCGCATTGGTGTAGCGTTCCAAATCCCCGCTGCGGTTCCAGGTGAACTGGCCGGAGGAATCGCACGGCCCATCGACCGCGATGATTCTTCCGCTGCGGTCGTAGCGTCGTTCGATAACGGCGCCGTTGGGAAGCGTCACCGAAGTGATTTGGCGACGTTCGTTGTAGGAATACGCGGTGACTTGGCCGAGTGCGTTTGCCGAACTGGCGAGGTTACCATCTTCGTCGTACTCGTTTTTCTCAATGCCGCCAACGGCATCGACGGTTTCGGTGATTCGCCCGAATTCGTCATAGCGTGTGAACTGTTTGGCGCCCGAGGGCGAAACCTGTTGCCAGACTTGTCCAGACGGCAGCCAGTGGTACTTGGTGATCAAGCCATGACTGTCGGTAACCTCTGTTGTCCGCGTCGCGTCGAAGTAGCGGAAGCTCTTGCGGTCATAGTTTTCCAGACCAGTCGCAAGAACACAGCGGCCTTGATCATCAAACTGAAACGACCAAACGGCACCATCCTTTTGTACGATCCGTGTTAACCGGCCGTTTGTGTCATAGGTGTATTGCTCGGTCGCGCCCGTTGGGTCCCGAATCGCTTGAAGGCGTCCCGACGCATCATATTCATAATGCATCAGAGCACGTGATTCACCGCCGCTGCCTCGCAAAGACAGTCGACTTAGTCGGCCGACGATGTCGTAATCCAACTCGATCGCACGTCGTTCGCGGCGCTGTGCCGCACGCACCAGTTGCTCTTGCTCGTTGTAGAACAGGTCGATGCCAAAGCCGGCCGTGTTCTCGATCGAGCGCAGCTTGGACACGCCACGTTCAACTGATTCGAAAAGATAACGTGTGACGAGAAACGTGTCCGTATTCCACGACGTGACGACAAGCTTGCCGGTTTCATCACGTCGCAGTTCCAGGAATGCCCCCGGGACGCGAACAGGTTTTCCGTTTCTCAGCTCATCAAGCGTGCAGCCAAACTGGATCTCTCCACCGGATTCGTCGACAAACTCGATCGCGGAATCGCCAATCCGAAGTTCACAGAACAGCGAACCGGCCCAGCCTGGTCCCAGCACGCCAGGACTTTGATCCAACAGCGCCGTCGAATAGTGCCGCTTGAACTCCAGCGGCATGCGTCCGTTCAGAAAAAAGTCGTTGTTCGTTTCGAACAGTACCCCGGTGGCAACATCCACTGGGTGGCCCGCACTGACGCTGCCTTGCTTTCCGCTCATCTCATGTCCCAACGCTTCTAGAAAGCTGTTTCAGATATTAACGGCAGCCGCAGTCATCGCGGCCTTGCATCCGCTTCAGGCCGCCTTGCAAGCTCGCCGTGACAGCAGACTTTGCCGTGCTGACGGCCAACTGCTGAGCGAGCTGAGCCATCGACATGCCGACCAGTACGTTGGAAAAACCGATCGTTGCCGCGTTGGGGGCGACCGGGATGTCACTGCAGCTGGTCGCCATCAGCGGGCACACGAAAGCCAGCGGTCCGCCGTTGACGGTCACCGTTGGACTGCCCACCGCCGTCGAACCTTGGGCACCAGGATACGGCACAGGAGGCATCAACAATTTCGCCCAAGTCATCCACTGGGTGTATGCGCCGAAGCTCGTACTGATCGTGGACATCGTCGTGATCGTGTTCGTCGTGTCGATCCCCGTGACATCTTTGACAAACTTCTCAACGCTCTTTGGCTTGGGAATCATCGCTGCGATGGCAGCGATCGCGATGTTGGCAAAAATCGTCAACGTCATCAGCGTGGTGCCCATCGCGACGTTCATCAAATACCGTTTCCAGTACGGCGTATTGGTCGGTGTGGGCGGAACCGGTGGGCCTTGGGGCACGTGGAAAAAGTATCCCATCGCGCCGACGCCACAGGCCGGCATCCCGTTGATCAGCACGTCTGCTTTGGGAAACGACGGCGTGTGCCACAGGTAAATCGGTCCAAAATACGGGTGCACTGGTGGGCCAACGACAGCGTGCACGTCGACGCCAACAACCGAATCAAACAGTTTTGCGGCGGGATAATGTGACATGATTTTTCTCGATCACTGGCGGAAATCGATTCACAACAATCCGTTGCTTCAGGGGTTCGCCTTGGTGACTCGGATCGATCCGGTTAGACGTGTGATTTGGTATTCGACCGACAGTGTGTCCCCCGCAGAAACACGGTCGTAAACTTCTTTATCGAGGGGGAAATCGGTTTGTTGCTCGTTAATTTCAAGTTTTACGACATACGCCTCAGGCGTCTCGGTCACACGCACAATCTGTTGGTTGCCGATCGGCTGGGTAAAGCTGCTCGTGCCGCCTTCTTGAAAATACTTGTCCAGGACCGTTGCCGTGCCCTGATGCGTCGGCAAGCCGTTCGTATTGATTGCCGCGAACAAGTAATACGCGACCACGCTGCACAGCACGATCGCCGAAAAGAAATAGATGAACCGATTCGGCCCCGCTGGCTGATTAAATGTCGCCTGCCGGATCGAAGATCCGCTGCTGTTTGAGGGAGTGACTTCACTCATTCAATCGTGACCTCCATCGTTCGCATTTCGGGTAACCAATCCGTTCCGGGATAAGGAACCGCAGCTCGCCAAACCAAGTCGACTTGGCGTTCTTCCATTCGAATTTGCACCGTGTGCAGCACCACGTCTGGCTGCTGGCATCCACTTCCGATGTCCAATCCCATTCGCGGCCGTTCGGCTGGCAAATGAAAATCGAACGCACCCTCAGGCGTCAAACCTTCGGTGCGAACACGTTCGTTGCCTCGCAGAAACTCCATTGCTAATCCGGAAGACGCACCGTTGAAGAAGCGAAAGTCCATGTCCGGAATTTGAGCATCCATGTACTGTTGACGCTGCTCATCGGGAATCGACTGCGCATAGATCGCGCGCAACTCCTGCTCGGTCGCTCGGTCGGCTGGCATGATCCCGGCAAGCTTCGCACGAGGCTGGCAATACTTCGAGAACCACCCAAAGCTTTGTGGCATTGGCTGACGTTCCCACTGTGCGTACTCACCCACACACAATCGGTCGGGGGTCAGTGGATCGTTGGGATCTTCCAGATTGGGAAGCTGTAATTTGTGAAGCGTTTTCTTGGACGCTTTGACGACGAAACCTTTGCCCAAATGGTTTCGTGGGTAAGGATAGGCCACCGCTGGATCGGTGTAGACATCGACGCCGCCATAAGCGTTCTCATACCGAAGCTCAACCGATTCGAACGGCTGCGGATCGGAAATGACGGGAGCCTTGCCCATCCGATACTCACAGCTTCGGTCACCGATGACCAACAGCCTCTTTTCGATGTTGCCAACGGAAAGCGAGGCGATCATTTGGCGAGTCGGGTTGCCACCGGGCGCGTAGGCGCTGCCCAACACGACGACATCCGTTGCCAGCTTGAAGGGGACAAAGTCGCCTTCCATTTTGACCGAGGTGTTCATCGGGTCGCCGTAGAACAAGTCAGCCGGGTTGATCGGTTCGTCTTCTTCGGCCCGTTCACAGCGTGCGTTTTGTTTCAGGTTGTACGTCCGCTTCAGCAGAATCGAAAGCACATGTTGGCCCGTCGGCGTTTGCCCTGGCAACACGATCTGTTGCTCCTCGCGTCCGTCGGTTCCGGTGGACTGTTCAGAAGCTTCGGCGTCAACCGCTGCCGCGGGCGTCGCCATGCCTTCCAAAGTGACTTCGAATTGGCTGGCTCCGGCGGTGATTCGGTCGCCATGGGAAAGCGGTCCTTGTGTGATCCGCTGGCCGTTGACCGAGGTACCGTTGCTGCTGTTGAGATCTCGAATGGAGCATTCCGTCTCGCTGTAACGCAATTCGAAATGGACACTCGACAAGGCGGGGTCATTGGCAATCACGAAGTCGGCGTATTCGGTACGTCCGATCGTCATCACACCGCGATTGCGTCTCCAATGCTTTTGCCCAGTCCCTGGGCCGGCGATGACGGTCAAGATAATACGCATGATTTACCGGGCAAACGCCTCCAGGTTTTGCAGTTTTGTCAGCCACTTGCGATCGGGGTTGGAAAGCGATCCACGCCAAACCAAATCGACTTGGCGATCTTCGACGCGAACACAAACGGTGTGCAAGACCGGATCGAGTTGCTGAACGCCTTTTCCCAAATTCAGAGTGACCTGTGGCGGTTGGCCCGGCAGCTGAACTTGCAACATCCGGTCCGGCGTCATGTGGTGAATTGTAAGGACTTCGTCACCGCGAAACGGCGCAAACGCCAATCCGACTGACGCACCGCTGTTAAAGCGGATATCAAAACTGGGCAGTTTGAATTGGCGAGCCAACGCAATTTGACCTTTTGGAACCAGGCCGAGCGTTTCTTCACGCATGACTTCGTCCGGATCGACGAACCCAGGGACCGCGCCGACGAAAGAACATCGCGGGTACCACGTTTTTTGAAACCAGCCGAACCCTTGCGGAAGTGGCTGTTCATTCCAGGACGTTAGCGATTCCAAACACAACCGCTGTGGCGTCAACAGGTCATTGGGGTCTTCCAGATTGGGCAGTGCCAACCCTTCGATGGCTTCGGGGATGTTTTTGCAGACGAATCCTTTGCCCACATGATTCCGCGGATAACTGAACTCCAGTCCGGGTTCGCTGACGCGATCGACGCCGCCGTAAGCGTTTTCGTAACGGATCGGCATCACCGTAAAAGGCTCCGGCGCAGAAAACTCCGGTGACTCGCCATCCCGATAGCGGCAAAACCGATCGCCAAAGACGCGGATCAACTTTCGTTTCGTACCGACATCAACGGCGACGTCGAGTTGCCGAAGTGGCTTTTCGTCTGGCGCGTGTGCAGAGCCGAGCACGACGACATCCGTCACCGTTTTAAATGGCGCCAGGTCCGATTCGAACTGGACCGAACAGGTTTCTGGGTCGCCTTCGTCAAAGAATTGGTCTGCCTGCTGAATAACGGCAGGCTTCTCGGCAGGGACAAGCTTTCCTGATTTGGCGATGTCAAACGTTTGCTTGGTGACAACGGCTAGGACCGAGTGACGCTGGTCATCGACGCTTGGCAAAACCACGCAGGGCAGGTCTACGGTCGGGGCGTCAATACTGGACAGCGTTTCGGGATCGGCATTGGGCATCGCGGTGGCAAACAAACGTTGGATGGATCAACTCGGCAGGGCATCGGTTGGCAGCGCTGCCGAATTAGTTGAGCATGATCATACCGCCTTTGATCATGTTGTTTGCTTTCGCTTGTGACAATACCATCGCGCCTTCGAGGACATTGTTGTTGTCGGCTTTGGAGGTGACAGCGGCACCGTGGATGTTGACCGATTCTTTTCCCTCGATGGCAATGTTCATTCCGCTGATCTCGATCGTACCGTCAGCTTTCATCAGCAATTTTGACTTGCCGACTTCGAGTTTGATTTCGGTCGCGGCGGTGACATGAATGTGCTGAGTTTCCGAATCGATCGTGATTTCTTTTTTGACCGTTGTTGCCGACATGCCTTTGGACACGGTGCGTGCCCAGTTGCCTTCGGTGACGGTGATCGTGGTGTCTTTCTTGATCGTTTCGGTGTGTGTGCCGTCGACCTGGATGGAGCGATCATTGTGAACCGTCTGGCGATCGTCATGCTCGATCGTCGAATCCATGTCGTACTGAGCGTGCAGCCGGATCAGCTCCTTGCTCTTGGTGTCGTCCATGATCAGTTCGTTGTAACCGCCACCACCCATGGTGCTGTTGGTTTTCACGCCACTGATGTTTTTGGAGTCCGGCAGCCCATAAGGCGGCATGTTCTGCGCGTGATAGACTCGGCCGGTGATCAATGGGCGATCGGGATCACCTTCCAGGAAACTGACAACGACTTCTTCGCCGATCCGCGGCAGGCTGATTGCACCGAATCCGGCGCCGGCATGGCTTTGCGATACGCGAATCCAGCAGCTGCTCTTTTCGTCATTTTCGCCGTAGCGGTCCCAGTGGAATTGGCACTTCACGCGTCCGAATTCGTCCGGATAGATTTCTTCGGATGGCGGGCCCGTGACCATCGCGGTCTGAATTCCGCTAATGATCGGCTTGGCCGTTTGACGTGCAGTGCGAAAAACACGTGATGCAGGGATACAGCGGATGTTATTTCGATACACCAGTTCGTTGCTGCCGCCGGTTTCATAGGCCATCGGCTCGCTGGCCATGTGATCGATCGACGTGATCGCAAAACCTTGACCTTCTTCGCTGGTGTCGCGGTGCTTGCCCACCGTGAAACGCCCGCCGGCTTGAAAGGTCTTGCAAAAACTGGTGGCCGAGATGATGTCGTAGCGTGTTTCTTCGGCTTCTAGTCGGACGCGTGTTTCGACGTCACCCACCGACTTTTCTTCGTATTCGCCAGGGTAATCGTACAACTCGTAGTCGCTGATCTTATCCAAGTCGATCACGCTGGTGCTGCTACTGTCGGCGGCCAGCGAAGTGCTTGGCGTTTTGAAGTTGTAATCGGTCTGGGCGTATTTGCCGGGGATGAATTGGTACTGGCGTTCCCAAGCCGTCAGGTGATCGACGATCGCGTGTGATCCGATGTTGTCCGGATAGTCGACGGTACTTTCGGGCAATTGGTAATAGGCGGTCGCGTGATCGGCGATCACCAATTGATGTTTGCCTTCGGAATGCTGAAAGAAATAGAACAGACCTTCTTGTTCCATCAATCGCGAGACGAAATTGAAATCGCTTTCGCGGTACTGGACGCAGTATTCCCAGCTTTTGTGGTCGAGTTGGACTTTGAATTCGAAGTCGGTGAAGCCGCAGTCTTGGAAGACCGATTCGATGATTTTCGGGACGTCGGTTTCCTGGAAAATCTTGCAGTCGCTGGTCTGAGTCAAAAACCACAGCCAAGGTACGACGTTGACGCGGTAGTTTCGTCGACCTTCGGAATCGATGTCACCGCGTGAGAGGCTGCTAACGTAGCCGTGCCAGTGGCGTTTGGTATTGTCAGCCAGCTCGATGCTCCAGCCGATCGGCGTGCCGACCAAGCTTTTGGCTTCGATCGCCGGATCGTCGCTGATCATTTCCAATTGGTAATTGAACAGCCGGCCGATCTCTTCGGATCCGGAGAACGATGTCAGCAACAAAACGTCGTCACCAAGAGCCGTGGTGAGATTCAGCAGGCGGTTTTGTTGTTGCAGTGTCATCGTTCAGTCACAGATACGTCAGGATCGAAAAGTTGAATCGTTTTTAATGGTTGTCGTTGCGGGCGACAATCGGAACCAGGCGAGTCATGAAACCAACCTGCAAAATAAAAACAGGCCCGTCCGCCCGAAATCGGCGAACGGACCGTTGTCGTTTGATGCCAGCGGCGTTGCGATCAGCTTTCGCCTTCTTCGACTTTCCAGCTGTATTCGACGTTGCCTTTCTTCTTGCCCTTGGAGTCGTTCTCGGTGTAAGTGACTTTGATCTCTTCAAAGTTCAGCGAGAAGTCTTCGACGGGAACCGATTCGCTTTGGCCCGATCCGCTAACGTTGTAGCTGGTGACCAGAACGTTGGTCAGCGTGTACTTGTAGTACGTGACGCGTCCGGAATCGTTGTACGAAGCGGTCAGGTCGATTTCAACTTTGGGGTAGACCTTGCCTTTGCAAACCGACTCGGCGATCTTTGGGCTGGCCTTGTCCAGTTCCTTCGTGCAGGTCAGGTCTTCCATGATCACGTCGCCGCGACGACGCGATGCACCGGTGGAGCTTCCACCGGGTTGGTGGACGGCTTGTCCGAACGACAGCAGGTCGCTCCAAGCCTTGTGGTCTTTGTCTTTGCTTTCGCCGTCAACGCCATCGAATTTGATGTAAGCAGCCATTGGGGATTCCTGTGTTTCGGAAGGTTCAGAAAGTGGTGTGATTTTTGCTTGGCGATTTGTCTCGCCGCCATGCACACTACCGTTCTCGACCTCTGCCCTGGAAAGTTTCGTCCCACCAAAAAACTTTTCTGACTTTTTCGCCAGGCAATTTTTAGCCCGTAAAAAACGGGTTCAAAATCGTCCGTCAGCGGTCACTCGGACTTTGCCTGGGAGATTTCCAAGGCAACCGGGTTTGCCTTCCCGGCCGAGGTGTCGATTTTCAATCCCTCCCAAGTCAACGTCCGACTGCGATTGCTAATCGAACCGCTAAATTTCAGTGTGTACTCGCCTTCAGGCAACACGCCAAAGTTAAAACTGCGGTCGGTCCCCGAAAGGAACTTCGATTTCATGTTGACCCCGCGCGGTGCCGGTGAAAGCGTCAGGTCGCCACTCATCCCGGCGCCCGTATTGATCGTTCCATGCAGCCAGCCTTTCTTTGGCGCGGCTTTAGGCGTCGTCATACCATCGGCAACCGCCCCTTCCGAGCTTTTGACGACTTGAATCGGTTCTTGAGATTCGAACGAGTTTCCCGACGCGTCGGTTGCACGGACCACGATGTGATAGTGCTGTGCGAGCGGAAACTTGAACGCCGTGCGAGCGACGGGAATCATCGCCGCGTCGTTTGTCACCGGCGGATCAAACGTGTAGCTGCCACGCTGCGTGTTGGCCTGCCCATCGCCGGTCGTATCAAGGCCATACTCGATCGTTCGAATTCCCGACATCAGTCGGCCTTCGTCGCGTGCCGAGATCGTAAAGGGAACCGTGGTGCCCTGTTGAAGCGGACCTTTGTGCGAACTGGCCGGTCGGACCGAAATCCAATTCGGCGCGGAAGAATCAAAGATCGCGTTGATCGCGGTGGTTTCGACTTCGCGTCCGCCGAGTAGCAAACTCGCATTCAGCGGAACCTGGCCAGTTGCATATTGCCCCTGCGGTAGATCTTCGCTGATGTCGGTAACGGTTGTTTTCAGCGTCACCACGCCATCCAGCGTCGCTTCGGCAAGCTCCGTTTTGACGATCCGGTCGGTCAAGTAGGTCGCATACGGACGGCCTTCGACTTCGAAACGCAACTGAGGCTGTCTTTCGGCTGTGAAATCACCTTTGAAAAAGTCCGCTTGCAAGGTTGTGCGCAGAGCCGCGCCGCCGCCTTGAAAGTAAACCTCGCGTCGTGGGGCGAAGATCGATTGCCCAGGCTTTTCTGGATCGCTTTCCTGATCGCCGGCGGAACGTTTGAGATGGCGAAGCAAACCGAATTTGATCGAATTGCGCGTCTTGCTTTGCCCCAAGCTTCCCGATTGGTGTTCCACGACGGACGAGATCGCTCGCGGCCAACCATCGACATCCAGTTGAACCCACGTCCGGTTGGAACGCGAATCGACAGGCACGCTGATGAATCCGACCGGTTCACCGGCAGTCCCACGTAAACGCAAAGGCCGTGAATCGGGAGCTTTCGAAGTGCCCGGCTGGAAACTCTCCCATTGGTCATCCTCCAGCCAAGTCACTGTGATTGGCCGAGTGGCGATCTCCGGAATCTCGTCATCGGTTTGGTCGCCGTCGATCGATTTCAACAGTCGAGCGTTGACCTCCACCCGCCCGCCTTCATAACTGACTTGGGTATCCAGGTAATCGTGTGGTGCCCAAGGTTTGGCGACCAAGTAAATGACTTGATCCTTATCGGCCAGTGGCTGGTCTTTTTCATCCACCAAGCGACAGACCAATGCCATCCCGTGGCTAATGTCCATTCCGTCAACAGCAGGCTGCGAAGGGGGTGCTGGTGGTGGTGCATCGGGTTGGGCAGGATTGCTGGGGCGAAAGCTGACCGGGACGGGCTGGCGATCCGCAGGGATTCCGATCACGGCTGGCCCCATCAGGATGCGTTCGGGACGCAGAAAGCGGTCTTCGATACGACCGTCGTTGTCCAAGACACGCCCATCGGCCGGATCCGAATAACGCTGCTGGGCAAAATCAGGCCAATAAGCACGGACATCTTGAGGCATTGGGCTGGGCAATCGCACCAACCACACTTTCGCCCGGCATGCCTTGCCCGCTTCGTTTTTTAGGCTCAATTGAAACGGTGTCTTGCGATCGTTAAACGTTCGTAACCACATCCCGGCTGGCCAGTTTCCTTGGCCGCTTTCGGTCGGAACACTGCATCCGATCCCGCGGTAATTGGACGCGATAGCGATCAAGCGATTTTCGGCTGGCAATTCGATCGGAATTTCGTAGGTTCCGACGACACCCTCGACTTGGTCGCTGGTGCGGTCGCCGCGAATCCGGATTTCAAGCACCAATGACTCATTCGGCTCGGCAACGCCTTGGGCCGTGATTCGGACCGGGATTTCACGATCACGATCGGCAGCGATCGACACATCAACCGTTTGATCCGGCTCGATCCCGCTTTGTCCCGGGATTGAGAAATCAACATTGACGGGCGGATCACGAAAACTGCTTGCGGTCGAACGAACGGCGTAACTCAATAGCAACCGCGTGGCAGACGGTCGATCGGGATTGATTTTCAGGTTTAAGGTCTGTGAATCGTTGGACGTCCCAAGGATCACCGCCGCATCGCCGGTCAACGGCGTGCCGTTGGCATCCACGATCGCCACGTTCGGACGTCGTACAATCGGTTCGGCGGTAACGCGGTGCAAGAGCGCTGTTTGGTTGACCGGCAGCAGTCCCAGCCGCGGATCAACACGCAGGATCGCGGCCATTCGAGGTCCAAATTCCGCGTCCATTTCCGTTGCCAAACGGAGCTGCCAAGCCGCATCCCGTTCGGCTGCGATGGACGGATCCGGTGCCGCGTTGAACTCTGCCAGGTGCATTTCATATTGGCTGACGCGCTGCCGATCGGCTTCATTGGCGACCGTCTTGGCCAAGCGGACATTGGCGACGTTGACTTCACGCCAAACCCGGTCAGAGCTGTCGACCGGAGCCGAGGTGATCGCTTGATAAAGCTGCCGCCGCTGTTTGGCCGAAGGGAGCGGGCTACGGAGCCAAGCGTAGGCGGTGCGAACCAGTTCCCAAGTCCGCTCGGGATCATTGCGAGAGAACTCGTTCAGCAGGTTGCCAATCGACTGATCGACATTTCGGTCAAAGCTATCGAGCGAGTCGAAGAGATCTCGGCGTTGGCGATCGAATTCCGCTTGCGAAGGCGACTGACCACCGCTTGCCGACCCGATCACGCTTTCGGCCACTTTGACGACGCTTAACAAGCGTGTGGTGGGAGCCTCGGTGCCGGCAACGATCGCTTGCCGCTCAAATTCTGACAGTGCCCACAGCCGGTTGTAAGCGGCCGCGATCGCGTGCTGTAATTCGTCCGCGACCGTCAATCGTCGGTCGCGCCGTTGTGAACGTTGTCGACGTTGCTCGCTCTCGACGAAGTCGCGCATCTTTCGAATCAAATCGTCATTGATCGAACCATTCGTCGATTTGCCAAGCAAGACATTTTGCAACTGCTTCAGATCATCGACCACGATCTGGGCGAGCTGCGTTGACGACTGTGGTGCCGACGCATCCAAGCTTTGCAGTTCTGCGGCGAGCACTTTGAGTGTAAGTTGCCGCCATAGCTGCGGTGCCAATGCGAGTGGACTGACAACGGCGTTTTCTTCACCGCGATTGCCGCTGCCAAGTTCAAAGGGGACGGCTTCGAAACGGTCGCGAAAATCCCAAAACGTTTCCGCAATCGGTGTCGACTCGTTTCCTGGAGTGGCTCCGTTTGCCAAAGCGGGCGATTGATTGGCTGGCGGTCCAGTTGGTTGCGATGCGGAGTCCCCCGGTGCTGTCTCTACTGGAGACTCAGCAGCATCAGTGTTTGTACCTGCGTTGTCGGCTTGGAAAGCGACGGTTCGAATCGAAAGGTCGATTGCACCGGGGCGTGGAGAGATTCCCGTGGCAGTGTTTGCCGACGCAGTGTCCTCGGCGGCGGGTTGCGATTCGGCTGGTTCTTGTGCTTCGTCGTTGGTGTCCGTATCGCTGGCGATGGATCGAGTCGCATAGTTGATCCAGACCTCGGAAATGGCGTCGTCTTGTAATGTGACGGTGCCTTGTCCACCGCGAAGCAACAACACTTGGGGAGCGTCATCACGTCGTCGCGGCAATCGGCTGTACCGATCTCCCAAATAGCCACAAAGTTCGGGAAGCGTCACGATCCCGTCGCCGTCAAGTTCTGCTTCGCCGCCAATGCCGTCGAGCAGGGCTTCAGACGCGATCGGCATTTTCGCTGCCGGGTCCCAGCCGGGATTTTGTAGCGGTCCGCGCGTGGACAACACCCATACATGCTCTGCCGCCGGTCCGTCGAGTGAACGGACGAGCGTTTCCAGTTTCGCGAACACCGACTCGTTGGACTGGCCGAGTGCCGGGTGTGCTGCCAATGGTTCGACGTCCAGCACCACCAAGCGGCTTCCCGTGAACGACTCGGGGGCTTGAGATGCCAGCGGGGCAAGGATTTCGCTGAGCTTCAACAGGCCGACGGGCTGCAACGAGGTGGGATCGAATCCGAGGTCGCTGCACGCGATCGCCGGATCACCGTTGGCGTCTTCGAGCAAATAACCACGGATGACGACCATCAGCGTGTCGTCTTTGTCGCTGAAATACTTGGCGACTTTCGTGGTGTCTTGAAAACGAGATCGAATCGTCTGTGAAGAATCGTCGAAAACTTCGGCGCCGAGTTGTTCTCGGACAGCGTTTCGAACCGATTCGGCATACAGCCCCGGCGTCACGATGTCCAAGTTGTACGACGGCGAAATCATGACCGTGACCAGATTCCGGTCCGGTTTTGGACGAAGCAAAATGTAAAGAAACAGGGCCAACAGCAACGCAGCGATCAGCGTCAGTACCGCCTTGGTCGTCCGACGCTTTCCGGCAGCATTGTCATTGCCGCGACGCCACGACTGTCGTTCACCGAAATTACCAGCTGTACTCATGAGCGATTCGTTGATTCGTCGCCAAAGGAAACACGTTCATACCGTCGGGGTGGCGACCTTTCGTGTTTGCCACTCCGCTTGGGGAGGCTGCGCCGCGAATTCGATCGCGCACAATCAGTCGAATTCACCAATGCTGAATTCGGCTGTGACCCAGTGCCGTCTCCGGCTCTGGCCCGATGCCGACTCCGGCTGTGACCCAGTGCCGTATCTGCCCCACACCTGTTAGAGTATCGGTTCAGAGCATGAACGGCGAGAGTCGATGATACCGACCATTTGATTGGAGAATAAAGCACCGATGCACAACGAGAGTGTCGCTTGGTTGGAAGGGATGTTTCTTCGGCCGCATCACATGCAAGCCGCAGAACGCAGCATCGATGAAAACGCTCGGCAACAGGTGTCGCTCGACCATGCGTACAACTATGGCATTCGACAGATCAGCTTTTCTCGTGACGCGATTGCCAACGGCCAGTTCGAACTCTCCGAATGCCAGGCTCGACTGCGTGACGGCACGGTCATCTGGATCGACGCCGCAACGCAACCTGATCGTGTTGATTTAGGCAAAGCAGGCGGTGCAGCGAAACGCAGTTTGTCCGATTCCTTTGATCAAGTCGAATCGATCGACGTTTACCTGGCCGTTCCCAAGCTTCGTCTCGGTCGCCCCAATACGATCGAAGAAAGCGGCGGTCAGCACCGATTTGTCAGTCTGTCGAGCACCGTGGCAGACGAAAACGCGGGCGGCAACGAGCAAGAAATCAGCCTCCGTTCGCTGAACGTTCAAATCTTGCTGGGCACCGATAACCTGGGCGGATACGAGACGCTGCCGATCGCGCGAATCAAACGCAGCGGTGCGGCCGAATCGGCTCCCGAGCTGGATCACGACTACATCCCGCCGGTGCTGGGCTGTGACGCCTGGCCGGAACTGGCCCGCGATTACGTGCGTGCGGTCTACGATATCATCGGCCAAAAACTGGAGGTGCTCGCCCAGCAGGTCAACACACGCGGCATCATGCAAGGGTCGCCAGAAGCGGGCGACGTGAACCGTTTGTTGATGCTGACAGCGCTGAATTCGGGATTCGCCGCCCTACGGTCGCTGGCGTTTGCCCGTGGAGTCCATCCGCACGTCGCCTACACCGAGCTTTGCCGAATCGTCGGCGCGCTGTCGATTTTCCGACCCGATCGGCGTCCGGGCGAGATTCCACTTTACGACCACGACGATCTGGCACGAATTTTTGGCTGGGTGCGTGAAGAGATCCGGTCGCTGATCACCGAGGTCCAAGAATACAAATTCGAGCGGCGTGACTTTATCGGCGCCGGTAAAGGCCAAGAGGTTTCGCTGGACCAGAAATGGATGGGCCAAGGCTGGGAATGGTACATTGGCGTTCAATACGAACGGATTACTGCGGCCCAGTGTCGCGACTTCCTCGTTCCCGGTCGCTTGGACTGGAAATTGGGAAAAAGTGAAAAAGTTGATTTCATGTTCCGATACCGTCAAGAAGGACTGAACATTTCGGAAACGAAAGCCCCGCGCGCTTTGCCGCAGGGTGACAACTGGCTGTTTTACAGCGTTAATAAAAGCGGTCCGGCCTGGGAAGACCTCCGATCCGAAGACTCGCCACGGCTTGGCGTCCGCTTTAAAGAAACGCTGATCACCAATTTGGAATCGCTACAAGGGAAAAAAGAACTGCAAATCAACGTCGACGGAATCGAAGGCACGTTGCGTCTAAGTTTGTTTGCGGTCCCAGTTTCTTAGTAACGCTTTGTTAGTAACACCTGTTCCTATGTGACGCTTGGTTTCAACGTCGTGTTCGGTTCGGATCAACCATTGCCATCTCGAATTTCACCCTGGACTTGCCCTTCCGACAGGTTTCATGTCGCCTGAATTTGCCAAAGCGGTCGATCCGATCTTCATGTACGTCTCGTCGGTGATCGACGAGATCGAACTGAATCACAGCCCCGACCCCGAAGACGTCAACGCGAAGATCCGCGGCCTGTTGGACTCCGCCGAAAACCTACTCGGCGGCGGCGAAGGATGGCGTTTGGCGAAGTACGCACTTGTTTCCTGGGTCGACGATTTGCTGATCGAAGCGGTCTGGGAAGGCAGTCAGTGGTGGGAACAGAACCGACTCGAGTTCCAGATTTTCAACACCACCAGCGCGTTTTCGAAGTTCTACGAACAGAGCCAAAAGGCGTCGCAATTGCCACGCAAAGACGCTTTGGAAGTGTTTTATGTCTGCGTCGTGCTGGGGTTTCGCGGGCTTTACGGCGACCCAGAAGCCACCGCCCAACACCAGCACTTTGGCGTCCCCGCCTCGCTGGACGAGTGGGCGCGTCGCACCGGCATGACGATTCAACTGGGACAAGGTCGACCGCAGATTCGCGAAGCCGGTCGTCCCGGTCTGGGTGCACCACCGCTCGAAGGCAAGTACCTGATGATCAGCTCGGTGATCTGTTGTGTGCTGCTGTCGGTGATCACCGTCGGTGTCGCCCGCATGGTGCTGGGTGAATGACGATGAAGCGACAATCGATTTCTGGATTATTTCGCCAAGGCAGACTGACTCCGCCCCAATCGCTGGGCCGGTCATTGGCGGTATTCACAATTCAAAGCCGAGAAAACAATCAGTGCGACGCATTCGCTGCCGTCGCTTCAACGTTATTTGTGAGGACAGCGTAGGATGGGAAGTGCCATTCGAAGTTTCATCGATGCGGTACTGTATCCGTTCCGCTTGATGGCCAGCATTCCCAGCAGTGTGATCAGCACGCCAAAACGTGTGTTGGGTTTGTCGCTGCAATCGCGTGCGGCGCTGTTGCTTTGGGCCGGCTTGTTGGTCGTCGCGATCGTCTGGGCGTTCGTTCGATATGATCCCGAATCCCGCGTTCAGTACGGCGGATTTCTGTCCGTCGAGCTTCCCGTGGTGATGCTGCTGGTGTTCGCGATTCCCGCGATCACTTGGTACGCACTGAAGCTTTGGCTGGAAGGCGAACCGTCGGAGCATCCCGAGATCGATCGCGTGTGGGACGGTGCTCTCGAAGCAATGCGTGATCACTCGATCGATCCGTCCGAGACGCCGATCTTTATGATTCTCGGCCCGGGCACAGTCGATAACGTCAACGCCTTTATGGCGACCAGCAACACTCAGTTTCCAGTTCGCCATCCGCTCGGTCCGGCCCCCATCCACGTGTTCGCCAACCAACAAGCGATCTATGTGGTCTGCACCGAATGTTGCCAGCTCAGCAAATTGATCGGATCGCCGCGTGACGCCACGATCGTTCCTGACCAGCTGCCCGGTGCTCCGCCACCACCGTTTTCCCCCAACGCGACGATGGACATCAGCTCGATGGGCGACGGAGGCGCGTTCAGCGGACCGCCCATTCCGCCCGCCGCTGCGAATCCCGGTGGGACGTATTCCGACGACGTGCGGAACACCATCGCGGCATTGAACATCCCCACACCGAACCAGCCCGCGGGCGGCGACCTGCGTGGCACAATGATGGTCGGCGATTTGTCCGGCGGCGTTCGTGATCCCGGGAAACCTCAAGGCGGTGGGATTTCGGCCGCTTCGATTTCCTCCGCCGATGCCAGCTTGGCGACCAGCCGGTTGGCTCACTTGGCGAGACTGTTTCGCAAACTTCGTGACCCGCTTTGTCCGATCAACGGCGTGATCGTTTCGACGCCGTTCCGATTTTTGGCGGACGGATCACAGGACATGGTCAACCAAATCCTGATCGCACTCAAAGCCGACTTGGCATGTTTACGTGGAACGTTGCGGATTCGCTGCAGCGTCACTCACGTGGTCGATTCGATGGAGATCGAAACCGGGTTCCGTGAACTGGTGCGTCGTGTCGGGGCCGAGCGGTCGTCTGTCCAGCGATTCGGTAAAGGTTACGGGTTGTGGAATTTGCCCAACGCGCCACAGCTTGATGCGGTCGTGAAGCACGCCTGCGGAGCGTTCGAAGACTGGTCGTATTTGCTGTTCCGTGAAGGCGACGGGCTGAACAAAGCCGGTAACCGTCACCTGTATTCGCTGTTGTGCCGCATCCGATCGACGTTCGAACCGCGATTATCCCACTTGATCCAGTCGGCGTATGGGCTCAACGCCTCGGGAATTCAGCTCAGTGAAACCGAGCCGCTCCTGTTCAGCGGTTGTTATTTCGTCGCCAGTGGCGCGATGCCCGATCGTCAAGCGTTCTTGGCCAGTGTGTTCAAGAAGGCTCAAAACGAAGAAGAAGAACTGGAATGGGGCAGCGAAGCGATCGCCGAAGAAGAACGGATGCAGACGGGCGTGCGATTGCTGATGGTGATCAACGGGGCCCTCGTGGCGACGATCATCGGACTGTTGGTCTATCACTTCAATTTCAAAGATTGATCGGTCAACCATGATGTTCGCCCAGCAGCCTCAACCCGATCCACAACCGGAAACCCAGTTCGAAGATCAACGCGCGCCGGAAACACCGAAAGCCGTCAACCAACAGCTGCTCAACGACGTCCTGGGCGAAACACTGGCCAGACATCGCGAAGACGGTTCAAAACTAATTGACGCGTTGGTGCGGCTGCGTCAAACCAAAACGGACCAGCCCTGTGACGAGAGCCTTTTCATCGAAATCGCCGAGCAGGTGTTGCAGTATCGACTGGGCGAGCAGTGCCGGCGGTTGCCTCGTGAAGCGTTCGAAGAAGTCGGGCGGGCGTTCTGGAATAGCGATCCTTCTCGCAAACGGATCCAGCAATTCTGGTCAAACTTGGGGAACGACAATTGAGCTCGTCTGAGGAAGAACGTCAAAGCGTCTCGGAGCTGATCGCGGAAGCCCAAGGCTTGGTTCGCTCGCTGGCAATGCGAGTGCATCGATCACTGCCGATTCCGATGGATCTGGACGACCTGATCGCGTACGGGCAATTGGGCTTGGCCGAAGCGGCTCAAAAATACGATCCCGCCGAAGGCGTACGATTCACAACGTTTGCGTATTACCGGGTCCGCGGTGCGATCTACGACGGCGTCTCGAAAATGAACTGGACCAGTCGGGCGCGATTGCGCCGGGCAAGGTTCCGCGAGATGGCTGACGACGTGCTGCAGTCCGATGCCAGCGCCACCGCGGACGGCGAATCCGATTCGCCAGGTGAATCCGATGCCGAGTGGCTGGGGCGGATGACCGAGCGGCTGGCAATTGTTTATTTAGCCAGTGGTGACGAAAATAGCGATACCAGCGGCGTGCTGTCCGAAGCCCCCGACCGCCACGAAATCCCCAGCAAAGTCGTCGCCAATCGCGAGATGCAGACAACACTGCGGCGACTGGTCGAACAGTTGCCCGCGGATGCCCGCCGCCTGATCACGAGTATCTATTTCGAAGGTTTTTCGCTGACCGAGGCGGCCGAACGGGTCGGGATCAGCAAAAGCTGGGCGAGTCGTATCCATGCCAAAGGTTTGGACCAATTAGCACAATCTTTGCGAAGATCCGGTAACGATTGATGCCGCTTTCCGCTTTTACGTCTAGCGGCCGCAATCGAGTCGGAGATTCGCGGATCGGAAAGTAAAGAACTTTGAGGTCAATTTGAAACTTCTTCACAACAATGTGAGCAAGTGACCGAAAATAACCATCACGTTGCACTTTTTTACGATCAAGAAACTGACAATGGCATCCGAACCGACGCTGGACTTCGACGCACTATTGGCACCGATCTCGGACGACAATCCGGCGGGCGAATACCTTCGACGATCCGATTTTGATCGTCTGCAAAATGCCAAAGACGCCCGCAACGACGCCGTCGCGGCGGAGCGAAAACAGCGTGAATTCGCCTTGTTCAGCGACGATGACTTGGCTGAGCTCGAAGCCCAGGGGCAAAGTGTCGAAACGCCCAGCTCGCCGAATTGGCGAACCGTTCGTGAGCAATGCATCGAAATCCTTGCCAAGCACTCCAAAGACCTTTGGGTAGCAACCTGGCTGATCGAAGCCAACACGCGACTGAACGGCATTGTCGGGGCGCGCGACGGCTTCAAGCTTGCCACAGAAATCTGCAATCAGTTTTGGGACGGTATCAATCCGCCTTTCGATGAAGACGAAGGCTACATGGATACCGTCGCCCAGCTGACCAGCATGAATGGCCTGGAAGGCCCCGGAACGCTGATCGCGCCTTTGGAAGAAGTCGAGCTGGTGCCGGGATTCGGCGCGTTGACCTACGCCGCATTTCGTGAAGCGATCGAAGGCGGTGGTGAAACCAGCGAGTCGGACTTCCAAAACGCCGTTCGCCAAGTCGACTTGGAAACGCTCCGCAACCACGAAGAAGACATTGCCCAGGCGATTAGCGAGTTTTCTAGCCTGTGTGACGTGCTGGAAGAGAAATGCCGTAGTGACGAATTCGAAGACTGTACACCGCCGAGCAGCCAGATCCGCCGCAGCCTTGAATCCGTCCAGCAATCGTTCGCGACGCTGACCCGTAACCTGCTCAGTGATGGTGCTGCCGGTGGTGCTAGCGGTGGCGAAGTTGCCGCCCAATCCGCGGACGCCGCAGCGGTGACAGGAATTGCCAGTCCGTCGGCTCCTTCGATCGACATCGCCCAGGCTCAGGTGAACAATCGCGAAGATGCCTTTCGGATGTTGATGAAGGCCAGTGAATTTTTTCGCAAGACCGAGCCCCATTCGCCGGTCAGTTACATGCTACAGCAAGCGGTCGAGTTCGGACGCATGGACTTACCGACACTACTGCAAACTTTGATCCGCGACGACGATGTCCTGAAGAACTTCTCCGAACGCGTCGGCGTGCCCATCAAAGAAGACTCGTACGATGACGATTGACCCCTGATTTTCGCTAGTTTCTTGCTGGCGGCGTCTCGGCAAAAGGTTGCCTCACAGGGGGTGGTCATTTACAACCGATACCGCTGATTCCCGTTTCGCAGGCAAGGATTTGGCAACCCAACGTTCCGAAATTTAGTGATCCGTAAATAGCGTCTGGAGAATTGAGATGGCCGAGAGCCAACAGCAAAAGCTAAATCGCGTCCGAAAGCCTCGCGTACACATCACCTATGAAGTCGAAACCGAAGGCGCACAGGTTGTCAAAGAATTGCCGTTCGTCGTTGGCGTGATGGGCGACTTCTCGGGCGACCCGACCTCCAAGCTGAAACCGCTGAAGGATCGCAAGTTCATCCAGATCGATCGCGACAACTTCAACGACGTGCTCCAACGCATGACACCAGGCTTGAACATGCGTGTCGAAAACACGCTTGCCGATGACGGCAGCGAGATGTCGGTCAACCTGGAATTCCAAACCATGGACGACTTCGAACCGGCCAACATCGTCGACAAAGTCGAACCGCTGAAGAAGCTGATGGAAACCCGCGACAAGCTGCGTGACTTGGCCAGCAAAATTGACCGCAGTGACGATTTGGAAAGCGTCCTGGAACAAGTCCTGACCAACAGCGAACAGCTCAAACAACTCTCCGGCGAACTGGGTGTCGACTCGTCTGGCGACAAAGAGTAACCACGCGTTGACCCACCACGTTTTCAATTCACGAACAATCCAATTCCGATTCGAGGAGTCAACTGGCCATGAGTTCCGGTGAGACCGAAAGCCAACCAGCACAGCAAGCCGAAGCAACAACCGAAGCCGGCAGCAGTTTGCTGGAATCCGCCATCGCAGCGACGAAAAAGACCGAGCGGTCTCGTGCGGAAGAGTTAATCAAAACGCTGACCGAAGAAGCCCTCAAGGGCACCGTCACGTTTGACAAAGACGTCATGCGTTCGATCAATGCCGCCATCGCGGGCATCGACGCGAAGATGAGCAAACAGCTTGCCGCGATCATGCACAACGAGAAATTCCAAAAACTGGAAGGCTCGTGGCGCGGTTTGCAGCACTTGGTCATGAACAGCGAAACCGGCGAATCGCTGAAGATCCGCGTGCTCAACTGCGGCAAACGTGAACTGTTCAAAGACATGGACCGGGCCGTCGAGTTCGACCAAAGTCAACTGTTCAAAAAAATCTACGAAGACGAATTCGGCACCCCCGGCGGTGCACCCTATGGCGCGTTGATCGGTGATTACGAATTCACCAATCACCCCGAAGACGTCGATCTGATGAGCAAGGTCAGTGGCGTCGCCGCGTCCGCGTTCTGCCCGTTCATTTCCGCCGCCGCACCACAACTGTTCGGCTTCGATGAATGGACGGAACTGTCCAAGCCACGTGACTTGGCACGTATCTTTGAAAGCGCCGAATACACCAAGTGGAAGTCGTTCCGCGAAAGCGAAGACAGCCGCTTCTGTGTGCTCACCATGCCACGAACGCTCGCCCGTTTGCCATACGGTGCCAACACCAAAACCATCGACGAATTCGCGTACGAAGAAGTCTCCGTCGGCGACCAAGGCGAATCGGTCAGCGTCGATCACGACGAGTTCTGCTGGATGAACACCGCCTATGTCATGGGCGCAAAACTGACCGACGCGTTCGCGAAAACCGGTTTCTGCACCACAATCCGTGGCGTCGAAAACGGCGGTAAAGTCGAAAACCTGCCGACGTACATTTTCAAAGCGGACGACGGCGACACGGACCTCAAGTGCCCCACCGAAATCGCGATCACCGATCGTCGCGAGAAAGAACTCAGTGACCTCGGCTTCCTGCCACTGTGCCACTTCAAGAACACCGACTACTCGGTCTTCTTCGGCGCACAGACATGCCAAAAACCGAAGCTGTACGACCGCCCCGAAGCCACCGCCAACGCGTCGATCAGCGCCCGTTTGCCATACATCATGGCGACCAGTCGCTTCTCGCACTACTTGAAGGTTCTCGGCCGAGACAAAATCGGTGCCTTCATGGAAGCGAGCGATTGTGAAGCATGGCTCGATCGCTGGATTCACAACTACGTCACCAGCGATTCGAACCCGCCAGCCGACGTCCGCGCCCGTTACCCGCTGGCCGAGGCTCGCGTCGAAGTCAAGGAAATCCCTGGCAAACCCGGCTCGTACAACGCCGTTGCTTGGATGCGTCCTTGGTTGCAAATGGAAGAACTGACGACCAGCATGCGGATGGTCGCCAGCATTCCAAAACTTGGCGGCTAGTCAACCGCTAGCTGACCGGCGGCATTGCCGCATTCATTTGGTTTCTGCTGCGTCCGGCCAGTCGACTTGTTCGGCCCGGACGCAGACCACCGCGTCCTAAGATTCGTTTCGGTTTCCCAGCATGTCTTCCGCCGAGCTACCGAACTTCGAATCGACGCATCAACAAGCCGTCGCGACCAGTCTATCGGACAGTCTGCTTGACCGTGTCCTCGACTACTCGGTCGACGCCGTCTCGACCGCAAAGTCGCGTGGACCGGCGTCTGCCGAAACCAAACCGCCCAAGCGGTCATCGAAAGTTCCGTCCGATTCCTTGGCGCGGTTTCTACAGTCGAAAACCGTTGGCGAGGCTCTCGACCGCTGGCTCGGAAGCGACTGGCGTGACAAAGACGATCCGGCCCAGCGTGATCGGCTTCTTCGGCGTTTGGCAGCCGAGATCGCACAGATCGATCAATGGCTCAATGACCAAGTCAACGTGATCTTGCACCATCCCCGATTCCAAAAGTTGGAATCGTCATGGCGAGGATTACAGTTCATCGTCAATCGCGCGGATCTCGAAAGCGACCCGATGATTAAAATCCGCGTGCTATCGGCGCGTTGGAAAGAACTCGAGAAAGACTTCGATCGCAGCATCGAATTCGACCAGAGCACCGTCTTCAAAAAAATCTATGAAGATGAATTCGGCTCTCCCGGTGGCGAGCCATTTAGCGTGCTGGTCGGTGATTACGACATCTATCCGAAGGTCTCCGCAGAACGCACGACCGACGATTTATTTGTCTTGCGGTCACTCGCCGGCGTCGCGGCGAGTTCGTTTTGTCCTGTCCTGCTCGCCGCGAGTCCGGCCCTGTTGGACTTGGAAAGCTTCAGCGATTTGCAAGTCACACGCGATCACGCCGGACGGTTGTCGCGGCCGGACTATTTGAAATGGAATGCGATCCGCGACGACGAAGACTCGCGGTTCGTCGGGATGGTGCTGCCTCGAATCCTGATGCGTGGCCCCTACGAAGACGACGGAACTCGTGTCGACCGATTCCTGTTTCGCGAGGACGTGACACATCCCAGCGGCAATCAGTATTTGTGGGGCAACCCGGCCTATGCCTATGTCTCGGTGTTGATGCGATCGTTCGCCAACAGCGGCTGGCTGGCTGACATTCGTGGGCTTCGCCAAGACGTCGAAGGCGGCGGCTTGGTCGCGGACTTGCCCGCGCTGTCGTTCCCGACCGATTCGAAAGGCGTCATCCCCAGACCGATCACCGAGATCGCGGTCAGTGATTCGCTAGAACGACAACTCAGCGAATTGGGCATGCTGCCAATCTGCGATTGCAAAGACACACCAATGGGCGTCTTTGCCAGCGGACAATCGCTGCAGCGACACAAGACATACGACAGTCTTGAAGCGACGACCAACGCAAAGATCAGCACGATGCTGCCGTACATTTTGACGGTGTCACGTTTTGCCCACTACGTCAAAGTCATCGCCCGAACGAAAACCGGGTCGTTCGCCACCGCCGAAGATTTGGAGCGGATGTTGCACGACTGGATCATCGAATATGTGACGGCGGACCGCGAAGCCAGCGAAGACGTCAAGAGCCGAAAACCGTTGCGTGAAGCATCGATCACTGTTCAGCCCGATCCCAGTAATCCGGGCGGTTTTTATTGTATGATGCGTCTCGCGCCACACTATGAGTTGGACGAAATGGTTGGTAGCATCCGATTACAAACACGCATCGGACGTTCGTAACGGGCTACCAACTTTAGACGCCACCGATTCCATTGCATGGTCGCCGCATTTCGTTCAACGACGCGGCCGTTCTACCTTTGAAGGATTCCACCGATGACATCGACACCCATGGAGTTGTACGAAGCCGGGCAACTGGACGAAGCGATGGAAGCGTCGTTACAACTCGTTAAGTCAAAACCTGCTGACGTCGGTTTGCGTTTCCAATTGGCCGAACTGTCGTGCATCGCCGGCAATCTGGAACGGGCCGATAAACAACTCGACACCGTGTCCAATCAAGACGCCCAGGCCGCGATCGGAGCGGCTCTGTTAAGGCAACTGGTACGTGCCGAAACCGCCCGCCGCGAGTGCTTTTACGAAGGCCGCGTGCCCGAATTCCTAGGCGACCCGTCCGACCGGTTGAAAGCTCATCTGAGTGCGCTGACGTTTTACCGTGACGGCCAAATCGATGCTGCGGCCAAAGAACTGGAACCGCTGATCGAACAACCGGTTTTAAACCAGCCCATCGAAGTCAACGGCAACGTGGTCGACGACATCCGTGACTTGGATGACTTGCTGGCGCCAGTGCTGGAGGTCTACACCACGACGGGCAAGTACTTTTGGGTGGACTGGAATCAGATCCTGACATTAGACGTCCGCGCCCCCGAGCGGCCGTTCGATTTGCTGTGGCGACAAGCGACCCTTTCGATCGAATCCGGCCCCGACGGCGAAGTTTACCTACCGGCGATTTACCTGGAGCCTGAAAAATCGGCGACGGCTGACGCCGGATTGCGACTCGGTCGTGGGACCGATTGGTTCGACACCGAAAAAGGCATCGTGCGTGGACGCGGGCAACGAATGTTGCTTGTCGGTGACCAAGACATGCCGATCATGGAACTGCAATCGATCCAGCGAAAAGAACCTGCCTAGTCATGTCACGCGTCCCCAATGACCGCCCGTTGATTCCCAGTGTTCTCGATCGTTTGATCGATCTGGAACCGCATCGGCAAAGCGAAGTGCCGATGAACCGGACTCAGGTGCTGTCACAGATGAAGGAAAGCGTTGGCCGCGATCTGCAAGCTCTGCTTAACACTCGCTGTCGAGCGACGTCCTGGCCGGACGACTTGAAGGAACTCGAACGGTCGATCTTTGCGTACGGGATTCCCGATTGCGTCGGTATCAGCACCGGTTCTCGCGAGCAGCAGGAAATGCTTCGCAAAATGATGACGCGTGCGATCGAAGTCTTTGAGCCGCGTCTTACCAAAGTACGCGTCCAACTGGCCGATACGAACGATCCCGCCGACCGAGCGCTGCGGTTCCGAATCGATGCCATGCTGAAAATCGATCCCGCTCCCGAACCGGTCGTCTATGACAGCGAACTGGACGCCACCAGCGGTGACTTTATGGTGAAAGGAGTGCGCCGATGACCGACCGTTTACTGCCGTATTACAACCAAGAGTTGCAGTTCCTGCGTCGCTTCGGTTCCGAGTTCGCCAAACAGCATCCCAAGATCGCCGCGCGGCTCCGCTTGGGCGACGAACTGAGCGAAGACCCACATGTCTCGCGAATCATCGAATCGTTCGCGCTGCTTTCTGCGCGAACGCGGCTAAAGCTGGATGATGATTTCCCAGAGATCACACAAGCATTGCTTGGAGTGCTGTATCCGCACTATCTGGCGCCGATCCCATCAACGGCGGTGGTGCAATTTGATCTCGACCCACGCCAAGCCGACTTGGTCGGCGGATACGAAATCGAAGCCGGTTCGGCGATCGAAACCGAATCAACCGAAGATGGCGTTTGCCAATACCGAACCGTTTACCCGGTGAAACTGTTTCCGATTCGCGTCTCCGCGGCGACTTACAAAGGCCAACCGTTTCAAAGTCCGCCGAGCCCGCTGTTGGGCAAAGCGGAATCGGTGTTGCATTTGGAACTCAATACGTTTCGGGAATCGGTCACGTTTGAGATGACCGAGATCGATTCGCTGCGATTCTTTATTCGTGGCATCTCGCATGCCGCAATGGATTTGTTCGAATTGGTCCACAACGATTCGATCGAAATCCTGATCGCCAAATCGGAACGTGATCCGAATCCCATCCGCTTGTCCAAAGACAATTTACGGATGATCGGATTTGATACGGACCAATGCATCTTCCCTCAAGAGGCACGAACGTTTAACGGCTATCGCTTGTTAACGGAATACTTTGCGGCGCCCGAAAAATTCATGTTCTTTGACGTGGCCGGTATCCGCAAAGAAATGCTCAGCGGGTTTGGCAATACAATGCATTTGTTTGTGTTGATTAAACGCCACGTCAGTTCCGTCGAACAGTTTGTCGATTCGGAAACGGTTCGATTGGGATGTGCGCCAATCGTCAATTTGTTCGAACACCGCTGCGAACCGATCCGCGTCGGCCATGCGACGCACGAATACCGCGTGGTCCCCGACGCACGGCAACCGCGTGCATTCGAGGTCCACTCGATCGAAAGCGTCAAGGCGATCGATAGCGACCGACCGGAGCGTGATTTTCACCCGTTTTATTCAATTCGTCATGCGGGTGAACAACGCGATCGACGCGGCTTTTATCACACGCACCGGCGTCGCAGTGACTTCAGTGGCGGGACGCAAGATTCCGCTTCGGAAGTTTACTTGTCGCTGGTCGATCTGGACTTCAATCCCGATGAAAGCGACGGCACAGTCCTAGATATTCGGGCGTTGTGTTCGAGTCGTAATCTGCCGCAACGCTTGGAGTTTGGCGGCGGCAGACCGGCGATGTCACTCGTCAATGGCGGACCGTTGCTGCCACCGAAGTGTGTGACCCAGCCACGCGTCCCGTTGCGTCCACCTTTGGAAAAAGGCACTTATTGGCGATTGATCAGTCACCTTTCGCTCGGCCATATCTCGCTGTTCGATCAGCGTGAGGGGGCCAGTGCGATTCGTGAAATCCTGGGGCTTTACGAGTACATCGGAAAAGGCGATGCACAACAACGCATCGATTCAATTCGGTCCGTCGTCTGTTCGCCCAGTGTGGCAAGATGCAAGGCGCCGACCGGCGGTTTGGCGATGTGTCGTGGCCTGGATCTGGAATTGACGATCGACGAAGAGAAACTCAGCAGCGGTGGCGCGTACTTGCTGGGTTGTGTCTTGGAACGTTTTTTTGGCTTGTACGCTTCGATTAATTCTTTCACCCGAACGACACTGCGCAGCAGTTTAAGAGAACAGGAAATCGCACGATGGCCGGCGCGGTCGGGAAGACAAGAGTTTCTGTAAAGCAACGGCTTGTTCGTGAACCGCACAAGTTCACGTTTTATCAAGCGGTCCGTCTGTTGTTGGCAAAGTCAACGACAACCGCTGGCGGTGCGCGTTACGGACGCATCGGGACAACCAGCAATATCCACGACGAACCGGTGCGGTTCCAAGTCCAGCCCGCGCTCAGCTTTGCCCCCAGCGAAGTGATCTCGGTCGCCGCGCGTCAATCGGACAACGAAGACGACATCAACGACGGCTTGGTCGAAATGATGGTCAGCTTTTGGGGACTGACCGGGCCGGCTGGCGCTTTGCCGACACAGTACACGCAACTGGTAATCGACCGTGTTCACGCCAAAGACCATGCCATGCGTGCGTTCTTTGACATGTTCTCTCACCGCCAGCTGTCGTTCTTTTATCGAGCGTGGGAAAAGTATTCACTCGCCGCGGGCTATGAAACCAGCCAGCAACTTGATCGTCCACAAGCTGACTTGTTTCGTGAGGCCCTGTTATCGGTTCTTGGTCGAGGTACCGATCATGTGCGCGACCGATTGCATGCCAGTGATGACGCCACCGTTTACTACGGCGGGATCTTTAATGACCGCCCGACTGCGGAATCATTGCGAGCGATCGTCTCGGATTACCTCGGTTTGCCAGCCAAAGTGATCTCGATGTTTGGCCAATGGTTGGTGCTGCCACCGGCGGAATGTTCGCGGTTGGGTGCCGAACTGGGGCACTGTATGGTCGGCACCGACACGATCCTTGGCGGCAAAACTTGGGACCCAGGGTCCAAGTTTCGGATTCAGATCGGCCCGGTTCGATTCGATGATTTCAAACGGTTGCTTCCGACAGGACAGACCCTGACACAAGTTTGCCAGTTCGTCCGCAGTTACGTCGGCTTGGAATTTGACTTTGACCTTCAAGTCATCTTGATGGCGGAAGAGATCCCGAGCTGCCAGCTCTCGTCGGCGAACGAGACCAAACAAGACGACAATCGTCCACACTTGGGCTGGAACACATGGCTTTGCAGCCGACCGCCGTTGCGTGACAGTGACGATGCGGTCTTTTACCACGATGGGGCACCCAACCGGGAACCTGTCGCGTCGCTTTAACTTTCACTTTTAAACGTCACTATTCACCAACAACGCATCACTGACACATGGCACAGATCAACTTGAAAGAATTGGTTGGCAAGCTGAACGACACCTGTCGCGGAGCCTTGGAATCCGCGGCCGGGCTGTGCCTTTCGAGAACCAATTACAACATCGAAATCGAACACTGGTTGTTGAAGCTGTTGGAAAACAGCCGTTCAGATTTGTCGGTCGCCTGTGCGGCGTTGGAGATCAATACCAGCGACTTGCAAAACGATTTGAACAAAGCGATCGACAAGTTCAAAACGGGCAACGGCCGTCCGCCAGCGCTTTCGCCAAACGTTGTCGACCTGATCCGCGAAGCCTGGCTGTATAGCTCCGTCGACCATGGCGCCGCGAAGGTGCGCAGCGGACATCTGTTGGTCGCACTACTGACATCGTCGTCATTGCGTTCGGTTGCTCGTGACGCGTCGGATGCCTTGGCTGGGATCAACGCCGATTCGCTTGCACAAGATTTCGCCGGTGTCCTTGCCGACAGCGAAGAAACGGATGTGCCGATGGGCGTGGGCAAGGCCCCTGCGTCCTCGTCGGCTGCTCCGGGGAAACCGGGCGTGACCAAAACTCCGGCCTTGGATCAATTCACAATCGACCTGACCGATCGCGCCCAGTCGGGGCACATCGATCCGGTCCTCGGCCGAGATCCCGAGATCCGACAGTTGATCGATATCCTGACTCGTCGTCGGCAGAACAACCCAATCCTGACCGGCGAAGCTGGCGTTGGGAAAACGGCCGTTGTCGAAGGCTTCGCGTTACGTGTTGCCGCCGGCGATGTGCCCGAAGCGATTCGAAACATTCGGATCCACACACTGGACCTGGGATTGTTGCAAGCGGGCGCCGGTATGAAAGGCGAATTCGAGAATCGCTTGCGTGGCGTGATCGACGAGGTCAAAGCGTCACCGGTTCCCATCGTGCTATTCATCGACGAAGCGCACACTTTGATCGGTGCCGGTGGACAAGCGGGCCAAGGCGACGCCGCCAACTTGCTCAAACCCGCCTTGGCTCGTGGCGAATTGCGTACGATCGCGGCGACGACTTGGGCCGAGTACAAAAAGTACTTTGAAAAAGACGCCGCGCTCGCTCGTCGTTTCCAAACGGTCATCGTCAACGAACCAGACGAACCGGTCGCGGTCGAGATGATGCGTGGCTTGGTCGGAACGTTGGAAAGCCATCACCGCGTTCGCATCATGAACGAAGCGGTGATCGAAGCAGTCAAACTTTCCAAACGCTACATCTCGGGCCGCCAGTTGCCCGACAAAGCAGTCAGCTTGTTGGACACCGCATGTGCACGGATTCAGCTCAGCCAGTCGTCGACGCCGCCAGCGATCGAAGACGCACAGCGACGTCTCAGCCAGCTGGAAGTTTCAATTCGGATCCTGAAACGCGAACAGCAAACGGGCGCCGATCATGGCGAGGCGATCGAAGCGGCTGAAGCAGAGATCGTCGAAGTGGAGAAAGAGCTCGAATCGCTTCGCAAACAATGGGACGAAGAAAAGCAGCACCTCGATACCATCGTCTCGCTGCGTAAAAAGCTCGACAAAGACGCCCCCGAACACCTCGCCGCTCCACCGGTCAACGAAACGGCGGATGCCGAATCAGAAAGTGCCGCTGACTCGGCTGAAACGCCGACTGAGGAAGAGCCGCCGACAGAGGAGCAAATCGCGCAGTGGAAATCTGAATTGGTTGCCGCCGAAGCGGAACTTCGCAAAGTCCAAGGCGAACGGCCGCTATTGTTCCCGGCGGTGGATGCCGGCGCGATCGCCGAAACCGTTGCTGCTTGGACGGGCATTCCTGTCGGACGCATGGTCAGCAACGAAATCAACACCGTGCTGCAGCTCAAGGAACTGATGGAGCAATCCATCGTCGGCCAGTCACACGGGCTGGATCGGATCGCACAAAGCATCCGCACCAGCCGCGCGGGACTTCGTGACCCTCGCACACCAATCGGCGTGTTCCTGCTGGCGGGCACCAGCGGTGTCGGTAAAACCGAGACCGCGATCACCTTGGCGAACCTGCTTTACGGCGGCGAACAGAACATGACGACGATCAACATGTCTGAGTTCAAAGAAGAGCACAAAGTTTCGCTACTGATGGGATCGCCTCCCGGTTACGTTGGCTATGGCGAAGGCGGTGTGTTGACCGAAGCGGTTCGCCGCAAACCGTACTCGGTTGTCCTTCTGGATGAAGTCGAAAAGGCACACCCCGGCGTGCAGGACGTCTTTTACCAAGTCTTCGACAAAGGCCAGATGAAGGACGGCGAAGGTCGCGACATCGACTTCAAAAACACGGTCATCATCATGACCACCAACGCCGGGACGGATTTGATCAAAAGCTTGTGTGCTGACGAGGACACGATGCCAGATCCGGACGGTTTCATCGAAGCCGTCTTTCCCGAGTTGCTGAAGACGTTCAAGCCAGCCTTCTTGGGCCGGGTCAGTGTGATCCCTTATTACCCGTTGAACGATGATGTGATGAGCCGGATCATCCGGCTGAAACTTGGCAAAGTAGGTCGCCGTGTCGCCGAAAGCTACGGTGCCGAATTCGAATACACCGATGCCGTCGTCGATTCAATCCGCAGCCGTTGCACCGAAGTCGACACGGGGGCTCGAAACATCGACCATATCCTGAACCGTACGATGCTGCCTGAGTTGTCCTCGCGCGTTCTATCGAGCCTTGCCGAAGGTGAAACGATCAGCAAAGTGTCGATCGATATGAAAGACGACCACTTCGAGTATCAGGTGATCAGCGAGCAATAACTGCTTCGATTTTTCCGTCAGCCAGTTCGATTCGCTGGCTGGCGCGGGCCGCGATCGATTCGTCGTGAGTCACGACGACGAGCGACGATTGGTGGGACTGTTGAAGTGATTCCAACAGTTCCAAAATCGCTCGCCCCGATTCACTATCCAGCGCCCCTGTTGGCTCATCGGCCAGGATCAGTTTCGGATCGTTCGCGAGGGCGCGGGCGATCGCGACACGCTGACTTTCGCCACCGGACAATTGCCGCGGCAAATGTTTCTCTCGTCCCGATAGCCCCACTTGATGGAGCAAGCGGCGGGCCTTTTCGACGCGTTCCGGCTTGGCGATCGAAGATTCGAACATTGGGATTTGAACGTTTTCGACCGCGCTCAAATTGGGAAGCAAGTAATAACGCTGAAACACGAATCCGACTTGCCGCGATCGGTAGTGATCCAAATTCATTTGCGACAACGACTGACCGTCAAATCGCACCTCGCCAGAAGTCGGCTGATCCATCCCCCCGATCAAATTCAGGAGTGTCGACTTTCCGCTGCCACTTTTTCCAACGATCGCAACGTGGGATCGCTGGGCGACTTCGATCGAGACATCGCGGAGCGCGTGAACATCGCCCTGGGGAAAGTATCTGGAAACGGAAACTGTCTGGATGATCGCATCCGCGTTATCATCGGTAGAAGTTCGATCCGGCATATTGCGACGACCAGGAAGATTGAGAACGGATACCACGATGGAAGATAACCATCTCTTTGCCACGGTGCGACCGGCGACACGCAAAATCCGATGTTTGTCACGATTGCCGTGGGCCGTGCTTCGGGGAGCCGTTTTGGGACTTTGGATCAGCAGCGTCGCGATTGGGAATTCGCCCGAAGCCGCGATACCACGCCCGATTACGATCATTCCGCCTGGTTCCAAAGTGGCCTCTCCGGATCCTGATGCGACATTCAATCGACTGATCTTGTTGGCGATCCCCAAGCTTAGCTCCGGTGATTCAAAGGACGTCAGCAGTACCGTTCGCGATGCCGCTACGAAATGCTCGTTGACGTTGATGGCTTCGGTTCAGCCTGTTCCCGCTTCGCAAAACACGGCGACGCAGTATCGCTTGGCAGACGTTGGCGCCGGGTACAGCGTCGCGACTGATCTGGGACGTCAAATCGTTTCGTCCGCGACCGCGTCGGACCAAGGCGTCTCGCTCGGTTTTATCCCGACACAAGTGTTGCGAACGAGCGAGCAACAACTGGAGCGGGTGACGGTGGTAGGAAAGTCCGACCATGTCGCAATTTTTGACGCACCATCGATCATGCATCGCCGCGACAAGAATCAGCGTTACGTCACCAGGCACTTCGTCTACATTGATCCCAACAGCGGTGAAGGCGCGATGCTGACTTGGCTGATGGCCCCCATCAGCGAAACCAAGACCCTCGACGCGTTCCCGATCATCGATCATCCGATCCGCATGACACCCTTTGAAACGGTCGAAAATCGACGCATTCATGTTGACGGAAACGAGTTCAACTTCCTCGGCGTTCCGAGCGAGAAAGCGTTCGGTTTGGTCGACCTTCCTCCCGGCAACGAAGTCGCATGGGACAAAGAAACGGCGCGACTTGCCGGGCGATTGTCTTATGACGCGACACAGTTGCAGTCACTTTCACAACGATTGGCTGCGTTGCTAAACCGTGCTCGCTAGCCGCCGGTGTCGGTTTTTCAGCAGTGCAAGTTGAAGTCTAGGCTTTTGCCGATTCTTCCTGCCCGGCTCCTCGTCGACATCGCTACACCGAAAATCGGCTAAAGCCTAGACTCCAGCGAAAGGCGACACTCGAAAATCAACAGGATGCTAGCCCCCCTTGCGATGACGATGAATTTTTATCCCTGGTTACGTCCCCTGCTGTTTCGGATGGACTCCGAATCGGCCCATCGCATCGCAATCCTTAGCGGACAGTTGTTGCAATCGATTCCAGGTCTCATGCGGCCAGAGAATCAGATCGTTGCCCCCAATCCCCGTCTGACAACAAATGTTGGCGGTATTCCGTTTGAAACGCCATTGGGGCTAGCGGCAGGCTTCGATAAATCCGGCCAGGTCATACCGCTGATGCAATCGCTTGGATTTGGCCATTTAGAGATCGGGTCGATTTCATCGCGTCCGTCACTGGGTAATCCTCGGCCGCGACTTTGGCGAATGATCGATCATCGCGGTGTGCTGGTGCACTATGGCCTTCCCAACGATGGCGCCGAGCATGTCGCGGCTCGGTTAGCAAAGCTTCAAACACGCGGGATATTGCGCAAACCGTTGGGAATCAATTTGGTCAACACCAACGATGGCCCGTCGGTCACTCCAGATAGCGGCGCCGTCATCGCAGATTACGTCCAGTCGGCGACGCTACTCGCACCATTTGCGTCGTACTTGATGCTCAACCTCAGCTGCCCCAACACGGTTGACGGCCGAGGTTTCTTTGAAACGACGGGGCGAATCGGTGAGCTTCTGCAGCGCATCGAAAAGCTGTCTTTGAACCCACCGTTGCTTTTAAAGGTCTCTCCCGATTGGGACGATCACCAATTCGATCAGCTGATCGAGACGGCACTTGAGTCACCTAGCGTCGCAGGTTTGATGCTAAACCTTTCGGCGAAGCAACGCGACGTGCTGGGATCGGCACAAAGTCGTTGGTCCAACTACCCGGGCGCGGTCGCGGGGGCTCCGATCAAAGCGTGGATGAATGAACGCACCGCGTGGCTGTATCAAAAAACAAAATCAACACGGTTAAGGTTACTTTCCGCCGGTGGTATCGAATCGGCAAACGACGTTTGGCAACGAATGGAAAGCGGCGCATCGCTCGTTCAACTCTACACGGCGCTAATCTACGAAGGTCCCCGACTCGTTCGCCAAATCAATCGTTTACTCGCATCCCGCTTAGAAAAGGAAGGCGTCAACAATGTTGCGGACATTGTTGGTACAAACGCAGGGTAGTCGTGTTTAATTTTTCCCGGTGACGTAGTGAATGCAACCTGTTGAATAGGACAGCGTTGCGATTGGCCGCCAGACGGGGGAGGCGGAACCGGCAGGAATCGGCACTCACAAATTCAGGTGCTGTTCACCTTTGGGAATTCGCCCTTTGTACAATTGCTTGGTGCGGGCGATCGCCTTGCATCATTCAATTGCTCATCATCGAAATGTTATCTAGGAAGTGTCCATGGTCTCACGGAACCTCATTCGCGGTTTGCAATGCGCTGCACTCGCATCCTTGATTGTCGTACTGCCCGACAATGCGAGTGCTCAGGAGGCTCGGACTTGGGCCGATGCGACGGGGCGATTCAAGGTCGAGGCGACCTTGGTTGAAGTCAAAGATGGCGTCGCGATCTTGAAGCGAACGAGCGGCCAAACGGTCAAGGTCCCCGTCAGTCGACTGAGTGAAGCGGACCAAGCGTTTCTGCAACAACTCGACAACCCGTTTGAAGTTGTCGAGGACGCCACACCAGCGACAGGTGCAAAAACCATGTCGTCCGCTTCTGCTTCAAGCGCCGAGTCGAACGCTGTGGGCAACCCCAAGGCCAATTGGGCGGCTCCTCCGTCCGTTGACTGGGATCGGGTACAGTTGCTCGATTCCGGGTTTGGAGTGAAACCCTGGTCGTATCAACCGCGTGACAACCGCTTCGCCTACGAACCTCATTCGGCGCGTTTACCAGCCAAGAAGAACTTTTTCGAAGGCCTGCGACGATTGAAGGTCAACCCAGCGGCGGGAAGTGCGGTCGCCGGATACACGTGGACGTTCAGTACGCCGAAACATTCGAGTCGCATTTCGCTTGTCGATCTGAAGACCGGCGAAACCTTCCACTCTGACTTGGTGACTGCCAACATGTGTCCGCTCGACATCCTGAGCGATGGAAAGACTGTTTTGATGCAAGGTACCGGCGGCGATCGTGACGGCTATGAAACCGCCGACCAGGTTCAGCTTTGGCGACCACAAGGTCAAAGCGTTAATCGAACACCATCCTGGATTCCTTTTGCCAATGAAAAGAAAGCGTTTGGCAAAACGACAAACGCCAACGTCAATGAAGCCTTTGCACTCGACAACAACCGCGTGCTTTTGCTTGCCGACAACGGGCACTTAGCCTGTTTTGACCTGGCGACTTTGATGCCGGTTTGGCATGCGAACCTGTCTCAGAATCACGCGATCGCCTGCACCACCGATCGAAAGGATTTGTTTGTACTTGATGAGCATCTGTTGATGCATGTTGATCCACAAAGCGGAGCCGTTCTTGGTGCGTTTGAATTACAAGATAAGCCACGAATGGGCTGGACCAAAATTCGCTTGAATCCGGATGGCGATCGGATGCTGATCTCGTTCGTTGACAACCTTCGAGTGGTCAGCTTGGTGAACGGCGAAACATTGGATGAGTACAGCACCGGTGGTGGTCCTGTCGCGCCGAATGGGCTGAGCTTTGCGGACAATGACTTTGTCTTGCTAGACAATCATCTGCTGTTGCACCTGCCGTCAAAGATCAAGCTTTGCGATTACCAAGATGCCGTGATCGAATCGGCGGGCGGAATCGAGTTCGCCGGTGTGATCTCGGACAAGGATGGGCATCTCGCACCATTGCAGCTGCCGCATCCTGCTGCCGACCAAATGTTGCAGCAAGCAGTCGACGACCCCAGCGTGTTTCTAATTTACCCCGGCGTCGCCGTTTCGATGGATGTGAGTGCTGTTCCGAAGCAATATCAAGACACCGTTCGTAGCGGGCTCGAATCGGCGATTCAGTCGGCCGGTTACAAACTGACAGCGACCGCCCCCATACAAATTCAAGCCAGCGTGTCTGGCCCGAAGCAAGAAGCCGTCTCGTACATCGCACGCGGCGCGTACATTGCCAACACGTATACATCGACGGTGAAGATCACCAATCAGGGCAAAGACGTTTGGACACGCTCATCAACCAATATTCCAGGAGTATTGATGACCAAGCGGGACCAATCGATTCAGGAACGATTGGACGAACTGGGCAAGGAGCCAAACCTTGCGCACTTCAAAAGCGTTGCACTACCCACGTTGATGCAAAATCCTGGCGACAAAGCCGGTGGAAATCACCAAAACGCGTTGATGGTATCCAAATTCACGCAACGTGGTCTCGTCGACTCGAAGTAGCGCTGCAAACAAGTCGTGCTAGACGAATCGTTTGGCAGAGCCCGATTGTTTTTCCATCAGAATTCGATCTAAGACGCTGATTACCTGCTCGCTTCCCCGTTCCATTTCGTCGATCGCATCGGCAATGGCGAAGTCATCGGTGGTAATCGACGTCCCCAGTAATTCAAACACCTTGCGCGTCGCTTGATGCACTTGTGCGTGTGGCGTTTCCAGTCGTGAATACGAATGGGTTTGTGAGAACGAAGCCTGTCCGTCGCCCTGGTAGTACCACTCGCCAAGCCGGCAGTGGTGGCAATCGACAAACTCGATCACCGGTTCGCCTTCGAGCACACTCAGGTACGTATTCACCTTCCAAACGATGTGATCCAGCTTCGCCAAACTCAGGAAAACGATTTCGTTCGCGCCGGATACCTGTTCCGTGGTCTCGATATTGCTTTGTGCAGTCTGAACCACACGGTCGTTCAGATGCGAGACGGTATCGCGAATCGTATTGCTGCGTTCGTCGAGTTCCTTCATACGATCTGCGACAACTTTGGAGTTGTCGAAGATCTGTTCGATCGACGCGGCAATGTTTTTGACTGCGGTACTGGTTTGGTTGGACAGTCCCTTGACCTCGCCTGCAACAACGGCGAACCCTTTTCCGGATTCACCAGCCCGCGCAGCTTCGATGGTTGCGTTGAGCGCCAGGAGGTTCGTTTGCGAGGCAACTTCTTCGATCAGTTCAACAAATTTCCGCATGCCGATTAGTTGCCGATCGGTTTGTTCGACCAACGAACGCATGTCTGTTACCGCTTTGGAAAACTCATTCGTTGCCGAACGGATCGCATCGGATTCGTGTGCAAGCTCCGCGCAATTGCTTTCGATCCGTCGACAATTTTCGATGTTCTGTTGGTTGACGGAAACGGCGTCCGACAGCCCCGACTGAATGTTGCACAAGCCTGCTTTGAGTTGCAGGTTTTCGTTTTTCAGAACCCCGATCAGTCGATCGTTTTTTTCCGCGTCTGGCGATCCACAATCGTATTGCGGCGGACGCGATTTGACAAAAAACATATCCCGTGCGATCTCTTCAGTCAGATGAAGCAAGAAGTTTCGAACCATGCAAAGCTAGAACCTCATTAATCACGCGAAGGACAATCCTCGGCTAAATCAAGGCGTTTTTCGACATCTGCCGCTCAATCTGTTTGACAAGTTCAATTGACCAAACTGTGCATTAAGGGTTGTCCCCCACTGTCGCCTTTCTGACAGATCTTGCTCATGGAAACCGTCATTGCAACATACGGGTACCAGACCGCGAACGCCGACGCGAATTGGCCGACCGAATCAGTGTCGTTCGACTCTCCGAGTCGAAAACGCTATCGACTCGGAGAGTCGAGCGACATTGGCTGCCGCACTGGACTGCGATCTGTTGAACCAGTGGAGCGTTCTTCGTTTAACAGTCAGCCGGAGGCGCACTCTATAATCAAGCCTCGCGCAAACGGTTTACGGATAAACGAGAAACGCTAACCATGGTTCATGGCTACCACTTGATTTTGCCGCACTACGGTTCCTGGCTGCCCAATGATCCGCGTGGATCCTGGTCGGAGTTGGTCGCAAGTTGGGAGATCGCTCGGTTCGGCGAGACGATCCGACACCTGGAACGACGCACCCTGGCGATGCTCTCTCCGCAGGAACTCGCCCTTCGAGAGGCGGCCCGAAAAGCGTTGCGTTATCCGCCAGTCTGCTTGACTGGTAAGCAGGCTTTGTCCGTCGCCAACGGCTTCAAAGAGCAAGCACTCAAAAGCGACTACAGCATCTGGGCCTGCTCGATTCTTCCCGAGCATACGCATCTGGTGGTCGCACGGCACCGCTACAAAGCCGAACAGATCGCAAATTTGCTGAAGGGTGCCGCGACGCGGCGTTTGATCGAGGATGGGCTCCATCCGTTAAGTCAACATGCGACGCAAGGCAAGCGACCGCCAACAATGTGGGCGAGGCATCAATGGAAGTCGTTCCTCGACAGTGACGAAGCTATCGAGAATGCGATGAACTACGTCATTGAAAACCCGATCAAAGAAGACAAACCAAGACAACTGTGGCGCTGGCTCACGCCCTACAGCGGAATTGACTCCGGCTGGACGACGTACCACTAGTGTTATAGGCCTCGTATAACAGTCAGCCGCAGGCGTACATGCTGACGGTGGAGTACGCCTGCGGCTGACTGTTGAACGAGGGAGGAACGCCGACGGACAAAGTTTGCGGAAAACGCTGATTCGCAATCATTCGCGTTACCTGCGCGGGGAAAGCGGGTTTTCAAAATTGACCATTGCAATTATCACAGTCGACTTGTGTTCTCCCCCCTCCCGCCCGAGCCCACCATGAACTCTCCCCTACCTTCGCTTGTCGCTCGTTTTTGCGTTGCCGTTTCGATTTTCGTTTCAGGATTCTCGATACCGGTTTCCGCTCAAGATCCCATGCCAACGGGTCCCGAAGTGGTGGACGCGTCGACGCTGACCGGAAAGGTCATGGTCGGTTACCAAGGTTGGTTCAATTGCGAAGGTGACGGTGCCAACCTGGGATGGAAACACTGGGCACGACGGCGTGGCGCACCGGGCCCAAACAACATCACGGTCGACCTCTGGCCAGACATTTCTGAGTTCGACGCTGACGAACTTTATGCGACCGATTTCAAGAACTCTGACGGGACAGCCGCAACAATTTTCAGCAGCTACAACCGGAAAACGGTGATGCGGCACTTCGCCTGGATGAAGGACTATGCGATTGATGGTGCTTTCGTCCAACGCTTTGCAAACCAACTGGGTGACCGTCGACTTCACAATCATGTCGACGTCGTGTTGTCTCATGTTCGCGAAGGCGCCAAGCAGTCAGGTCGTGCTTACGCAGTGATGTATGACTTGAGCGGTTTACGTGCTGGCGAAGTCAAACGTGTTGCCGAAGATTGGAAGCAGCTGCAAAACGAATTGAAAATCACCGAGGACACCAGCTACCTTCATCACGAAGGCAAGCCGCTAGTTTCGGTTTGGGGAGTGGGTTTTAGTGACAACCGTCCCTACACCGTTCGAGAGTGTTTGGAATTGGTACAAACGCTGAAAGACGCCGGTTGTGCCGTGATGCTAGGCGTTCCGTCGTATTGGCGCGAAGGTGATCGCGACGCGGTCAATGACCCTGTATTGCACGAAACGATCAAATTGGCTGACGTTGTCAGCCCTTGGACCATTGGCCGTTATCAATCGCCGCAACAGGCAGAACGTCACGCCGAACGCGTGTGGCGAGCTGACCGTGAATGGCTGGAAAAAGAAGGCGTCGATTTTCTTCCGGTCGCTTTCCCCGGGTTCAGTTGGTTCAACCTTCATGGAGGAAAACTGGATCAAATCCCACGACTAAAAGGCGAATTTTATTGGTCCCAAATTGCTGCGGCAAAGTCGGTGGGCTGCTCGATGCTGTATGTCGCCATGTTCGACGAGGTAGACGAAGCAACCGCGATCTTTAAATGCACTAACAACCCACCGGTCGATCAATCGCCACAGTTCATCACCTATGAAGGCCTTCCCAGCGACCACTACCTGAAAATGACGGGACGTGCGTCGGAGCTATTCCGACAAGGTCAATGATCCGTCGTTTCACGAATCGAGAATCGCATGTTGACGGGCTGTTGATTTTTAAATTTGTCGTCTCCCGATGTCGCTTTCTGATCGGCATGAGCAGCCGTAGAGAACGCTACGTGCGAGGAGCGAAAGGCGACACTCGAAAATCAACAGCCTGTTAAAGTCCAATCGATTGCTAGGCACCGACCAATTCCAAGATCGCTTGGTCGGTCGCTTCGGCAGATGCGTTGAACGCTTCGATCACCTGCTCGGCGACGACGGCTCCGAAGGCGGACGCGCTATCAAAGTTTTCGGCGGTAATGATGTTTCCATCGATAATCACGTCGTCCGTTGCGGTGCTCGTGTCTCCGACCGAACCGCTTGCCACTTGAGTTGCCCCGTTTGATTCAATGTGGTCGCGAGTCACCTGGGTTTGTCCGCCATCCGCATTGGGAAGCGTACCAGCCCATGAGGAGACGGTGTGTCCGTCGATCGGGCTGACACCGTCGACGCGCGCCCATGCCAAAACCGTCACTCCGTTGCAAATCGCTGTCACGTACTTGTCCTGTTCGACAAAGTCGTTGATCAGATCGTTGACGATGACTTTGACCGAATCGTCACCTTGGTAGCTTCCGTTGTCGTAGGTACCTTCGAACGCGTACTGATAACTCGCCGCCCCGTAGCCCCCGATGAAGACGATCGTCGAATAGTCGTCTGCGTTGACATCGGCAAGTGCGATGTCTGGATCGACGTTTGGCTCACGTCCCTCGACCACCGAAATCGCGTGTGGCGTTGCCGTTTCGGTCGTCGCGGCGGCGACCACCACTTCCAAGCCTGCGGCTTCGAGTGACTCTCGGGATTCGTAGTATTCGCGGTGATAAAAATCTTGATTCGCGATGACCATCAACACCGGTTTGGGCTGGCTTTGATCGGTTGGGCCATCGTCACCGGGCTGCCCATCGTCATTCGGTTGGCTGGTAAAGTCGTCAATCACCTGGCGGGCAACGACGGTGCCAAAGTAGCCTGCCGAATCGTAGTTTTCTGCTGTGATGATTTTTCCATCGATGTAGACATCGTCCGCTGCGGTGGAGGCATCACCAATCGATTTGGACGCCAACATCGTCGCCCCCCGACTTTCGATTTGTCGTCGTGCGGTTTCCCCGACGCCATCCGCCCCCGGTGCGGTGCCATTCCATCCGGTCACCGTTCGGCCTTGCAAGAGTGCTTCGCCGTCGACTTCAGCATACGCCAATACTGACACGCCGTAGCATACTGCGGCAACATGCTTGTCTTGCTCGATGAACTGATTGATCAAATCGTTGACGATCAGTTTCATGTCGCGATTTCCGTTGTAGGCATCGTTGTGATAGTTTCCTTCGAAGCCGTACTGGTATTGTGCCATGCCCCAGCCGCCGGAAAACACGATTGCGGAGTAGTCGTCCGCGTTGACATCGGTCAGCGCCAAATCGGGCCGCACCATTCCGCCATCGCTGCCTTGCCCCGATCTCGCATGTGGCCGAGCGACTTCAGTGGTCGCCGCGGCGACGACCACTTCCAGCCCTGCAGCTTCCAACGACGCCCGCGTATCGGCGTAGTCCTGGTACCAGAAATCTTGATTAGAAATCACCATCAAGACAGGCGAGGGCCCATCGGCGGCTTGGTCACTGTCAGATTGAATCGACAAGGAACTGATTTCGGCGGGAACGGTTAAGTCGGCAAACGCGTCGGGAGCCCAATCGAAACCATCAGCGGCCATCAAGCAGCGGGCTTCGACATTTTCAAGGATCAGGCGTCGTGAAGTCTGACGAGACCGATTGCGGTTCGATCGAATAGTCATCGGAAAAGCTCCTTCAAGCTTGGATTGGCAAGGAAAAGTCGGTGAATCGGCGACTTGAAATCGCCGGTCACCCCTGACTCGCCATTGCGAATTCCGATGCGACAAGAATGTCGAAAAAAGTTTTGCTCGAAACCTGGTCTCAACTTCCGGAAAAGAACCGGAGGATCATGAACACTGGCTATTGCCACGATTTCGGCGGAGTTGGCCACAGGCGGCGTCGATTTCGTCGCCTTTGCGTTGACGGAACATCACGTTCACGCCGGACGCTTCCAGAATCTCTTTGAACTGTGAAATCGATTGCTTGGTCGGTGTGACATAGGGCAAGCCCTCGACCGGATTGTACGGAATCACGTTCAACATCACGTTGCGTGTTCGCAGGATGCGCGCCAGTTGCCGAGCATGATCGAGATCGTCGTTAATGCCACCGAGCAGTACATACTCGAACGTCAAACGACGCCCGTTGGCTTCGAAGTATCGGTCGGCGGCATTCAAAACGGCGTCGATACCGATTTTTTCGTTGACGGGGACCAACTGGCTGCGGAGTTCTTCGTTTGGGGCGTGCAAACTGACCGCCAAATTGTACGGCACACCACTGGCAGCCAGGCGGTCAATCGCTGGTGGCAACCCAACGGTACTGATCGTGATCCGTCGTGGACTGATCCCCAACCCGTCGGCAGACTTGGCGGTGTCCAGGGCACCAAGGACACGATCGAGGTTTGCCAGAGGCTCGCCCATGCCCATCATCACGATGTGGCTGAGGCGTTCGCCATCCTCAAGTCGTCCTTGCAGACGAAGCATCTGTTCGACGATTTCGCCGCGTGTCAGGTTTCGATCGACGCCGTCGAGTCCACTCGCGCAGAACACGCAACCCATCGCACAGCCGACTTGACTGCTGACACAGATGCTGCGGCGGTGACCATCACGAAGCAGAACACATTCGACTTCGCCGCCATCGGCCAGACGGACCAACAATTTGTCCGTGCCGTCACGGCTGGTCTGGATCGCGGCTTCCTCCGCTTTGAACACGACGAATTCTTTCTGAAGCACTTCGCGCAATGCTTTCGGCAAATCGCTCATTTCGTCGAACGAGCGGGCGCGTTTCTGGTACAACCAATTAAAGATCTGCTTCGCGCGGAACTTTGGTTGCCCGTGTTCCTTCAGCCAAGTCTGCAACTCATCGAGCGAAAAATCCAGCAAGTGAAGTCGCTCGTCGCGGGCGGCTTCGGGTTCAGCGGGGGGCGTGGATTGGATGACTGGAAGGTTCAAGGATGCTTCGCCGAAATGGATTTTGAAAGCGTGATGGCGGTTGCTGGCAACAGGGAAACTGCCGATTTGGGGATCGACCCGACGGCTGCCTATTCGCGCATCCGGCCGATCCCGTCATAGTTTAAGACTCGTTTTTAAAATTGTCAGCCGCTAAACCAAGAGTCACGTTCGCATGAATTCGCCGGAATCGATTGACCGTCAAGAAGCTTTGGACCGATTCACGCACCTGACGGCAATTCCCGGTCGCAGCGGCGAGGAAAAAGACGTCGCCGAAGCGATTATTGAGCAATTGGTCGCTGCCGGACTCGATCGATCCAACTGCAAATTCGACGGTGCGGAGGAGCGGACCGAAATTGACGCAAACTGCGGCAACCTGATCGTTCATTTGCCAGGTAGTGGCTCCGGCCCCCACGTCCTGTTGTCTGCCCACATGGACACCGTGCCGATTTGTTTGGGCAGCCAGCCGGTTGTCGAAGGTGACTTTATTACCAGCTCGGCGGCGACCGGACTGGGCGCCGACGACCGCAGTGGCTGCGCAGCCGTTCTGACCGCAGCGATCGAACGTTTACGTGGCAGCGACGATTCACTGCCCCCGGCAACCCTGCTGTTCACGGTTCAGGAAGAGATCGGTCTAAAAGGGGCCCGTGCACTCGACGCGTCTTTGATTGGCAAAGTCGATTTGGCTTTTAACTTCGACGGCGGACCGATTGAAAAAATCACCATGGGCGCGATCGGTGGAGAGCGGATCGATATCAAATTGAAAGGCCTGCCAGCCCATGCCGGTGTCGCCCCCGAAACCGGTGTCAGCGCGATCGTGATTGCCGCAAAGGCAATCGCCGTGTTACAGCAAGAGGGTTGGCTGGGCCGCGTGTCACAACCCAGCGGCGAAGGCACCGCGAATGTTGGCGTGATCAACGGCGGAGATGCCACAAACGTCATCACCCCCGAAGTGACATTAAAAGCGGAAGCCCGCAGCCATGATTCGGCCTTCCGAACCGAAATCGTCCAGACGATTGAAAAGGCATTTCAATGGGCAGCATCGGACACTTGCAACGATACCGGTGTGACAGGTCGGTGCGAGTTCTCATCGCGTGTCGACTACGACGCGTTTCACCTGCCCGAAGACGATCCGTCGGCGTTAGCGTTGGAATCGATGCTGCAGAAGATGGGACGCGAACCGTATCGCAAAGTTGCCGGCGGCGGGCTAGACGCCAACTGGTTGAACCATCACGGCATCCCGGCAGTAACCGTCGGCTGTGGCCAACAAAACATTCACACCGACAGCGAAAAACTGGATATCAACGATTACTTGGCTGCCTGCCAAATCGCGACCCAACTGATCTGCGAACCGGTTTCTTAGTCTCAACGGTCCTTCGATCTCGACGTCCGCCAGCCAACCAACAGTCTGCCGACAATCTATGGATAGCGAACAAGACGTTTGCCTGTGCTTTCACGTCTCGCGCAGGAAGATCGAAAAGTTCATCCGCACAACCAAACCGCGAGCTGTTTCGCAGCTATCGGAATGTTACGGTGCTGGCACCGGCTGTGGCTGGTGCCGACCGTTTTTAGAGCGGTTGTGGCGATCGGAGAATCCCGCCGACGAAACGCTTCCCGATGCCGAGCAATACGCAGAGCAGCGTGCGACCTATCGCAAAAAACGCCAAACGTGACAGGAGCCACCGCGAGGGCTGGCGAAACATTTGGCTTCGTGACTCGCTACAATTGCGGTATCTGCGAGCGAATCGAGCCAGCCTTTCAGCCACATCAAGGCACCGGTATGCGTCACTCTTTTGGTAACGCCAAGCGTTGCAAATTCGTTTCAATCGTTGTTCTGATCTTTGCGGCCAGCTTCGTGCCGCCCGCTTCCTCAAATGCGGACGACACACCAAACGACCGAGCGGCAGAGAAAGCACAGCGATTGAAGTATCTCACCGAACTCGCAGGCAACATGCTGGTGACGCTCAACGAGCCCGCCAGCGCAACCGGCATCTTGGACACACAACCGGTACTTCGATACAGCAACCCGGTGCGTAATTTCTTCAGCGACGGGGCCGTCTATTTATGGCGACACGACGACCAGCCGATTCTGTTGGGTGCGTTGTCTGTTCGTGGAAACGGCGCAGTGTTCTGTGAATTCGCCACCCTGCAATCGACTCCACTACGGTGCGACATAGCGAACGGACGCCCCGCATGGACGCCCGAAAAAACGTCGCAGGTCGACGTGCCTTTAAGTGTGGAGGGGCTCCCGTCGGCCAATCGCCAAGCTTTTGTCATGCGCCGCCTTATCCGTCGATTCAAAATCCAAATGCAAGAGCCGAACGATCCCGACAACGTCAAAGAGCTACGACTGCTCAACAAACCGTTGATTGAATGGTCTGATGAAAAGACAAATTCCACGGCAATGTGCTTTGGATTTACCGAGACCAATGATCCGGAGGGACTGGTGATCATCAAGTACAACGGCAGTCCCAGCCCGAACCAGTCACAGTGGACTTACACATTGGCTCGGATGACTTCCCGCCCGCTATCGTTTTACTTAGACGGGCAATCGATCTACGAAGTCAAAGGTTATTGGTCGAACCCGCGATCACCAAAAGACAGTTATCTCGAACAACGATTGTCCGAATACAACCCCTGATGCGGTCATCATTGGTGGAGCATTGCGTCCTAGAATCATTGCTTCGTTAGAACCGCCGAATAAATTTACTGGGCAGATCTGACTCCCGTATTTCAACTGGCTTTCCTTCTTTCGGGCGAAAGACCAAATAACGCAGACGAGACGGCACCAATGCATTCAAGGAAACCTGTGTTTCAACTTGCAAGATGACAGCGAGTTCTTCCGCTGTCACGCCACGAAACGCGTGTTTTGACATCGCGATTTCGAGATCACTCCAACTACGTCCGCGCATTTTAGGATTCACGTTCGGCGGCGGCCAACTGACCTGCTGTGTAATGACGTCTGGAGTGATTGCGAAAACAATCGTCGCTACATCGCGTCGAGATTGGAACCACTCGAGTAAATCGGCATGAGACCCTTCGGATAAATCAATCACAGGCGGTGCCTGCCAAACCGAATCGACCACCGGGTGAATCACACGTCGAAGCTGCTTTCCGACCAACATTGGCAACACGGTTTCGCACCAGTCATGCCTCGCTTCACAGTGCTGCTCCAAAATTCGCAGTCGAGGTGAATTGATCGCCATCGGTGCGTTGAAACGGAGGTTGAAATCGACGGTATAGAGCGGTAGCAACTGAACGACAAGACTTTCGTAATTCTTTAGCCAAGCCGCATCGGCTGACTCGGTCGATGTCGCAAAGTCTTCAAGCAACTGGCTCTCAATCAGCTCTCGGTAATTTCGATGCACTCGCTCCTTCGCTCGATCGACCAACTGTTTAGCAAGCTTCGTAGGCTGATCGGCTTGGATCGAAAGAAGCGAAGCCGTTTCTTCGGAGCTTTCAATCATGTCGATCAGTTCGGCCTGGCCGGGCACCCCAACACAAAAGTCAAGAACCTGCTGCTCGCGGTCACAGAGAAATACGATCGCTCGTTGCGGCAATGGATCGTTTTCGCCAGCAAGCAACTGTTTAGGCCATCCGGCAGCGATCTGATGAAGTTTCAACTTCCCATTGAGATCTGGACGTGTCTCATAAAGATCACTAATCAACGCATTGATTGCCTGCCCACACCATAAATTTTCACTCGAAGCGATGACGTCGCGTTCATCGGGCGGGCTTGCCGGATCGTCGGTCACGACCACCATGTGCAGGGTGCCGTCGGTCTGACTTGCCGATCCCGGATCGAATAACAGGACAGGACCCGCAGCAAAGCTTGCCATGGAGATGCAAGACAAAACAAAAGTATGCAGTACCCGAAAGATCATCAGTGCCACTCGCGTCAGGACAGGGGAAATGTTTGACTAACATCCTGCTGATTTTCGAGTGTCGGCTTTTGCTCCTCGCAAGCGGCGTTCTCTTCCGCTACTTTCGCGGAGCAAAAAGCGACAAAACAAATTAAAAAAATCAACGGGCTGCTAACGGCAAATTCATCATAAGGGATTTCTGCTGTCCGCATAAACTTTTCCAACGGAAACGTGCGAAGTTCGCATGTGAAAACCGATGAGATACCTTGGTCCACAATTTGGTATCTTATTGAAAATCTGGCAGTCCAGTAGCCTTGCTAATTCCGCAGCGATAGCACCGAGGTGTTTGGTTGGAAGAGTTCACTGATATCGAGTTCGACTTTTCTTCCGTCGATCCACTCGTCCCGAAAAACGTTTGTGACGTTACGTTGATCGCTTGCCATTTCAACCCAACACGTGCGCAGCGACTTGCCGAAACCTTTTACGAATGGGCTCCCAGTTTAGGTGACCTACGATCCTGTCTTCGGATCGAAGAGTTGGTCTTTGGAGATCAACCGCCAGAGATAGACAATGCCAACGTGGTGCGTGGAGGACCACAACACCTGATGTGGCAAAAGGAGGCAATGATCAACCACGCGATCCGTTGCTTGCCCAGTCATATTCGCTATGTCGGTTGGGTCGACCACGATCTCTGCCTGACGAGCAGAGACTGGCTGATTGAAGCACTTGAGTTACTCGAACAAGGTTGCGACGCAGTCCAGTTGTTCGATCGTGTGTTCTTTTTGGATCTGAGCCATAACATCATCCATCGCCGGCGCGGACGAGCGGCAAATGGCAAAGGCTGTCCAGGAGGCGCTTGGATCGCAAATCGGAGCTTCTTGGAATCACTCGGCGGACTGCCAACCTCCAATATCGTCGGTTCGGGTGACGAAATTTTTGCGCGAGCACTGCTAGGTGAACCTTCAGGACAACGCGACCCCGCTTCGATTTTTGATACCACCGATGCTCTTGCCAATAGCTACCGCGATTACATCAACCGCGGCCGTGGCTTTCACGCAAAAGTTGGCTTCGTCCATTCAGTCGCCTACCATCTCTGGCATGGTCACAAACAGAAGCGGCAGTATCTGTCGCGTGAATCGATCTTAAAGCAACACGACTTCGATCCGACGCGAGACATCGCCATCGACGACCAAGGCTTACTTTGTTGGGCGAGCAATAAACCGGCACTGCACGCCGCCGTTGGAGACTACTTCATCAACCGCGGTGACGACGACAGCTCGTGAACAAGGGCGCCAGCAACAAACAGAAAAAGCTCGTGTGAACGTCGTTCACACGAGCTTTTTTTACTAGAGGCGACTAGCGGAGTCGAACCGCTGTAGACGGATTTGCAATCCGGTGCCTAACCACTCGGCCAAGTCGCCTGACTGTTTTGTCAGCCTAGGAAAACTTTCTCTGATCGTCAAGAAGTCCCCAGATGGAACCTCTCAGTAAATCCTGAGAATCGCTTCCTTGCGTGCAATGGGATATCGGAATCTCGGTGTAGTCTCTTGAGGGACATCTGAAGATTTCAAAAAGTTCACTTCTGTTCCCCAAAACGCCCGCAATTTTACCGCCCCCCCGAAAAAGTTTTGCAACGCAAACAGGTGCGGCGAAGCAGCATTTTAGAAAAAGCTCACCTCGGTTTGTGATCGATCTGACGCGTTCAAAGGTGTCGAGGCGTCCGCGCGTTCTTTCCAATCTGGTCGCACACTTTAACGGTGCTAGGACGATTCGGCGACCACCTATAAGCTGTTCTCGATCCGCTTGTCTCCCTCCCCACCGCAAACTGATTGACGGCCCCGCCGCGACCGAGAGCACAGCCATGACGAAAAAATGCACCACCCTTGGACTCGAGCCTAGCTTTGGATTCGGTGACCGCACGGGACTGGCGACGCCAGGTCACATCGCGGCGATGAAGCGTTGTGGCGATGGCATCACTGCGATCTTTCCTCAGCAGTCGATTCGGGAGATGACGCGAACCCAGCGCAACCCTGTGGGCGTGATCGCGGATGCGATGAATGCGGTCGAAAAAGCCGGTTGGACAGGGCCGGTCGGTGCCGATGCCGATCACTTGAAAACCAATGCCGACGTCGACATCACCGCTGCGGCCGGGTTCACCTTTTTCACGATCGATCCGTCAGACGACGTCGACCAAAAGGCTGACGATTACGACGAAGCGACCTTACGTGAACGTTTCGTGGCGGTCCGAGATTCGGTGCCTTGGTTTGATCAATACCTCGGCAAAAGCGTATCCCTGTCGACCGGCACCAGCATCGAATTGGACGAGCAAGCGTGCATGCGGGCGGCGGTCAAATACGGCACCGCGATCGCGCGGGCCCTGCGACTTGGCGACTACATCCGCAGCGTCAACGAACAGGCCTCGCAAGACTACGAAATCGAGCTTTCCGTCGACGAAACCGATCAACCGACGACATTGGCGGAGCACTACATTATCGCCGATCAATGTTTGTCGGGCGGGATGAAGCTGGTCAGCCTCGCCCCACGCTTCATCGGCGACTTTGAAAAGGGCATCGATTTCAAAGGCAACTTGTCAGCGCTGGAGAGCTCCCTGGCTGATCATGCCGCGATCGCCAAGCTGCTCGGTCCGTATAAGCTAAGCCTGCACTCCGGCAGCGACAAAGTTTCAATGTACGCCGCGCTCGCCAGGACAACGGGCGGCCATTTCCACGTCAAAACCGCAGGCACGAGTTACCTCGAGGCACTTCGTGTGGTCGCCAAGCACGACGCAGCCGCATTTCGCGGGATCATCGATTTCTCACGCGATCGATACGAAACCGATAAGGCGACTTACCACGTTTCGGCTACCTTGTCCGACGCGCCGACCACGGACCAAGCCGAAGACCTGACGCTGCAACGCGAATACCTTGAATTGTGGGACGACGTCCCCGTGGGCAAGGGGTTCACCAAACCCGGACGCCAAATCCTGCACTGCACGTTCGGTTCCGTTTTGACAGACCCGCACTGGGGCAAGGTGCTGCACGATTGCTTGGTTGCACATCCCGAGACTTACACCGCGGTTCTTGACGATCACTTCGGCCGTCACCTGGACGCACTCAAAAGCGGCATGTAGGGCAGCGGACGAATTGGGTTGGGGGATCGCCAACCCTGGCGACAAACCAGCACACCTCGCCAATCGGATGAAATGGCGAGGTTCGGGATGCGTCGATTGATTTACAATGGCGGCCTGCTTTTGCGACGTCGTGCCACCGCGCATCTCTGTCGACTCGGCATCTTTCGGCTGGTAAAACGCTGATTCAGATGCCGACTCCCGCCCCGATCCGTCTCGCCAATCGAACATGTCCCAAGCTGACAATCCCCACGGTTCGCCCAATTCATCGTCTGGCCCAGAACCATCCCTTAGTAGTGATGCTGACGACTCGGTCGTTCAAGCCAAACGCGAACCATTGCTGAAATTGATGGCGACCAGCGAAGACTGGTGGGCGATCTACATCGGCTTCGTCATCCTGGCAATCGGGTTCTGCATCGTCTTGTTGACCGCCCCGGCGGATTACACCAGCCTTGAATCGCTCAAGGGCATCAGTCCGATGTCGACCTACTTGGGCAAGCCTGGCGGCTGGGAAGACTCACCGTTGCCGGCACTCGCGAAAAGCTGGAAAGGGATTTTGGGAGCGTTCGTTGTCATCGGTGTGCTATTCACTGTGGCGACAAAACTGCGTGGCAAAGACGCGCTCGGTTTCATTAAAGGCTTTCCGGTCGTGTTCGCGCTCGCCACGTTTGCCTACATCTTGGCTGGTCAGTCGGTGATCAAGGCTTACAACCTCGAGTACGCCCTGTGGGCATTGCTGGTCGGATTGATCATCAGCAACACCTTGAAGACGCCCGCTTGGATGCGTCCGGCGATCCTGACCGAGTTCTTTATCAAGACCGGGTTGGTACTGTTGGGGGCAGAAGTGCTGATGAGCCGGCTGATGGCTCTTGGCCTGCCCGGGATTGGTGTCGCTTGGGTGGTGACGCCGATCGTGCTGATCAGCACGTATATCTTTGGCCAAAAGGTTTTGAAAATCCCGTCACGCTCGCTGAACATGGTCATCAGCGCTGACATGTCCGTTTGTGGTGTCTCTGCCGCGATCGCAACCGCCGCGTCTTGCCGTGCGAAAAAGGAAGAACTGTCGCTCGCGATCGGACTGTCGCTGTCCTTCACCGTCGTGATGATGGTGGTGTTGCCTGCGGTGATTCAAGCGTTGGACTTGCCGACAGCAGTTGGCGGGGCGTGGCTTGGCGGGACGATCGACGCAACCGGCGCGGTCGCCGCAGCAGGAGCGGTGTTGGGTGACGAAGCCTTGGAAGTCGCCACGACGGTGAAGATGATTCAAAACATCTTGATCGGCGTCACGGCGTTCTTGGTCGCAGCCTACTGGGTTGCCTATGTCGAAAAGAACGAGACATCGCAAAAGGTAGGCGTCGGCGAGATTTGGTATCGGTTCCCAAAATTCGTTTTGGGATTCATCATCGCCTCGATCCTGTTTTCGTTGATCCACGGCCAAGTCGAAGGCGGCAGCTTGTTGACCGACGCGATGATCAAGGACGGCACCAAGACGCTCCGTGGTTGGTTTTTCTGCCTCGCGTTTATCTGCATCGGGCTGGACACCAACTTCAAAGAGTTATTGCCGTACTTTAAAGGCGGCAAGCCGATGATGCTTTACGTCTGCGGCCAGTCGTTGAACCTGATTTTGACATTGCTGATGTCGTACCTGATGTTCGGCATCTTATTCCCAACCAGCTAATGAAGCGTTTTTTAATCGTCGCCGCTTGTGTCGCGATTGTCTGGGGCGTGGTGCTACCACGGCTAGCCAAGACAAACACGGTGCGCGAACGCAACGCTTGGCTAAAAGAAAAGCAGATCGATCCGGCAGCGATGTTTTACACCGAGCTGCCATTGATGGATCGCGTGCTGGCGGGCAGGTAAAGCAGCCCTGCCGCACAGGGCGATTCAGCCCGATGTTGTTCAGGCTTGGTCTCTCGCAAGATCGCCAATTGTTCTCAGAAACAGCAGCGAAGAACGCTACTTTCGCGGGAGCGACTACCACACTCAAGCGTGGCGGCCTGTTCGAGGCCACCACGGTTGGAGTTGAATGAGTGCGAAGCTTCTGCAGCGATCAGGATTCTTCTTCGCGAAGCTTCGCCAGCACGGTGTAGTCTTCCAGGGTGCTGGTGTCACCGACGGCTTCCTGTCCGGCAGCGATATCGCGAAGTAGACGACGCATGATCTTGCCGCTGCGAGTCTTTGGGACGGAGGCGGCAAAGCGGATGTCGTCGGGCTGGGCGAGCGCACCGATTTGTTTTCGCACGTGCTGACGCAGTTCTTTGCGAAGCTCTTCGCCCGGATCTTCTGAAGTAACGGTGACGAAGGCGCAGATCGCTTGTCCCTTGATGTCGTCGGGGCGTCCAACGACAGCCGCTTCGGCGACCAGTTCGTGGCTGACCAAAGCGCTTTCGACTTCGATGGTGCTCAAGCGGTGGCCGGAAACGTTGATGACATCGTCGATGCGGCCCATGATCCAGTAGTAACCGTCTTTGTCCCGTCGCGCGTTGTCGCCGGTCAGGTACTTGCCGGGAATGGTCGACCAGTACGTGTCGACAAAGCGTTCGTCATCGCCCCAGACGCCTCGAAGCATGCCGGGCCACGGTTGGTCGATGCACAACATGCCGCCATTTTCGCCTTCGACAGGTTGACCGGCTTCGTCCAAAACGACGGGCACTACGCCGGGCAGCGGACGAGTGCAAGATCCTGGCTTCGTCGCCGTGATCCCCGGCAGCGGGCTCATCATGATGCCGCCGGTTTCGGTTTGCCACCACGTATCGACGATCGGGCAACGTCCGCCGCCGATCTTTTCGTGGTACCACATCCAAGCTTCTGGGTTGATTCCTTCGCCGACGCTGCCCAACAATCTCAGGCTCGACAAGTCATGCTTTTCGACGTGTTGGTTGCCCCATTTGATGAAGGCACGAATCGCGGTCGGCGCGGTATAAAGGATTGTGACCTTGTACTTTTCGACGAGGTCCCAAAAGCGGTCTTCGGCCGGATAGTTTGGTGCCCCTTCGAACATCAGGCACGTCGCGCCAGCCGACAATGGGCCGTAGACGATGTAGCTGTGTCCGGTGATCCATCCACAGTCGGCGGTGCACCAATAAATGTCGTCATCGCGGTGGTCGAATACCCATTGGAACGTCCGCTTGGCCCACAGGTTGTATCCGGCGGTCGTGTGGCGAATGCCTTTGGGTTTACCGGTGCTGCCGGACGTGTAAAGAATGAACAGCGTGGTTTCGCTGTCGAGCGGTTCGGCGGGTAGGTCGCCTGATTGTTTATCGACGATGTCATGCCACCAGACATCGCGGCCTTCGGTCATTGGTGCGTCGTTTCCGACGCGCCGAAGTACCAAGCACTTTTGGACCGACGGTGATTTGGCGAGCGCTTCATCGACGGTTTCCTTGAGCGGCAGCACTTTGCCGCGGCGATAAAGTCCGTCGGATGTGATGACCAGTTTCGCGTTTGCGTCTTCGTTTCTATCGGCAATCGATTCGGCGCTAAACCCGGCGAAGATGACCGAGTGGATGGCGCCGATTCGTGCGCACGCCAACATCGCGATCGCCAGTTCCGGTGTCATCGGCATGTAGATGCTGACAACGTCGCCTTGGCCGATACCAAGTTCTTTCAGTGCCGCGGCGCATTTGCAAACCTCGGTCTTTAGTTCGTTAAACGTCAGCGTGCGTGTGTCGCCGGGTTCGCCTTCCCAAATGATGGCCGCCTTGTCGCCGCGACCTTGATCGATGTTGCGGTCAACGCAGTTATAGCTGGCGTTGGTTTTGCCGCCGACGAACCACTTCGCATGCGGAGCATCCCACTGGCAAACGTCGTTGAACGGTTCGAACCAGTGCAGGTGTTCGAGTGCTTCTTCCTTCCAGAAACCGTCTCTGTCATCGCGGGCTCGGCGGTAAAGCTCTTCATATTGTTCTTGCGTCGAAATGACTGCTTTCTCGGTAAACTCGGCCGCGGGCGGGAATAGGCGAGTCTCGTCGAGAACGTGGTCAATTTGGCCGGAAGCAGATTCGGACATCGAAAAGAAATTCCAAACGATTCGGGGAAGGATGGGGAGGGAGAAGTTGATCCCCAGTTTAAATGGTTTCCATTGACGGCGCAAGTCTAGCGCCCGCTTTCACTTTTGGTCGCTAAACAGGTCAAAAATGTTTTTCAAACGAATTGGCTTTTTTAAAGGCTTGGCAAAACGCTACAACAGTTCGTCATGTCGCAAAAACTTTCTCTTCAGCAGCGCTGTCAACAAATGGCATCGGTCGCCTCGCAAGTAGTATTGCGTGGCGATGCGTTGATTGCCGCCTGCGAATCGGATTGGCGGCCCGATCCGGTCGAAACAATCACCGGCGAATTGTTGCCCTTGTGTGCGGGGCTGCGTTGGATTGGAAAGCGTGGCGTCAAAGTCTTGCGTGATCGTCATGTTGGCGTGTTCGGTCGTCCGCTTTGGATGACCGGCGTCCGTTCAACGGTTCAGCGTGTACCGTTTGGGGAAGTGCTGATTTTAGGCACTTGGAATTACCCGCTGTTGTTGCCAGGCATCCAAATCGCACAAGCACTCGCGGCGGGAAACCAGGTGTGCTTTAAACCGGCTGTCGGAACGGAGGCGATTTCGAAGTTACTGGTTGACTGTTTTCGAGACGTCGGCGTTGACGAAAGCAGACTGCGGTTGCTTGGCAGCGATGTCGAATCGGCGACGGCCGCGATCGATTCCGGAGTCGACTTGGTCGTCTTAACAGGATCCGCAGCGACGGGGCAAAAGGTCCTTGCCTCCGTCGCGCCGACGCTTTCTGCGTCGATCATGGAATTGAGCGGATGTGATGCGGTACTGGCCTTGCCCGGCTGCGACACACAGCTGGTCGCGCGGTCACTTCGGTTTGGGCTGACCTTCAACGGCGGTGCCACTTGTATCGGGCCGCGGCGATTGCTCGTTCAGCCTGATGACCACCGCGAGCTGCTTGATGCGGTGACTCAAGAATTATCAGACACCGGCGAAGTCACGGTGCATCCCGTGGCACGGAAAAATGTTGCGGATCAAGTGGTTGCCGCGCTTGCTGCCGGTGCGGTTGACGTCCTCGGTAGCTTCGACGAAGACAAACTGCGAAATCATGGTCAGATGAGTCCATTGATTCTGGATGGTGTGAACGCAGACGCTCCGATCGCCCAAGCTGACTTGTTCGCACCGGTGCTTTCGGTGATTCGGGCCGACAATGCCGACTGCATGATCCGGATCGTCAACGACTGCCCGTATCGTTTGGCGGCGAGTGTGTTCGGTGATCGCTCAACCGCCCAGAAAATCGCCGCCGATCTGAACGTTGGGACTGTCACGATCAACGACCTGATTGCCCCGACGGCTGATCCGAGGCTGCCGTTTGGTGGCCGCGGTAAAAGTGGCTTTGGCGTGACTCGAGGTCGTGAGGGGCTGTTGGCGATGACGACGGCTCGTGTGGTTAGCACGCGTCGCGGACGGTTGATGCCTCACTTGGATCGCCGGACACCGCGGGATCGTGATCTACTGCAAGGCGCAATGGCTGTTTTGCATGGCGGATCGCTGCGAACCCGGCTGTCTGGCCTAAATCAGTTGGTGCGTGGCGTCAAAACAAAAACAGACTAGGTGGTCCCGCTAGGCGAACGCTTGTCGTTCCCGGAGAATAAAGCGTGCATCAAACCAATGCATGCAGGGTCTGCCGTACGACGGGCGGACGAAAGCCCTAGGAAACAGGAATTTTCGACAAATGATCGCGGCTGATTCGGGACGCAAAAACGTAATTGTCATCGGTGCCGGACTGGCCGGGCTTTCGAGTGCCTGTGTGCTCGCCGCCCGTGGGCACTCGGTCACCCTGCTGGACAAGAATGATTGGGTGGGTGGCAAAGCCGCGCAGCACGTCGCCGAAGGTTATCGGTTTGACATGGGGCCGACGATCTTGACCGTCCCCAGTGTGCTGAAGCGTGTCTTTGAAGAAGCCGATCGCAAGATGGAGGATTATGTCAAAATCCTGCCGCTCGATCCGCAGTGGCGGTGCTTCTTCGAATCAGGCGGCAGCACTCCTGGCGAAACCAGCGTGCTCGATTTGGTCCCCAACGTCGAACAGATGAAGCGGCATTTGGCCGAGTTCACATCGGGCGATGCGAATGGCGACGGCTATGAGCGTTTCATCAAGCTCAGCAAACACCTGCACGAAGTTTCCGATCGCTTCTTTTTCTGGCGGTCGGTCGGCGGTCTCGCAGACACAATGGATGTCGGCGGTGCGTTTTCGCTGGACGTCTTGAAAGATGTTCTGTCGCTGCGAATGGGCAAAAGCGTTGCCAGTGTCGTCCGTTCGCACACGCCCGACCCGCGTGTTTCGCAAATGATGGATCACTTCACGCAATACGTCGGGTCGTCGCCGTATGCGTCGCCAGCTGTGCTCTGCAGCATCGCGCACATGCAAACCGACGAAGGCATCTGGTATCCCGTCGGCGGCACCCGTGCTGTCCCTGAAGCGTTGGCAAAACTGGCGGAAGAGCTCGGCGTTGATATCCGTACCGGTGTCGACGTGATGAAGATCAACACTCAAGGCAAACGTGTTACCGGTGTGGTCACCGCGACGGGCGAGACACTGCCCTGCGATGCCGTGGTCAGCAACTGTGATGCGGTGCGTACCTATCGCGAACTGCTACGTGACACGCCGCAGTCCAAAAAGTTCGAACGGTCGAACAAGTACTCGCCCGCATGCAGCGGCGTGGTGTTGTACTTGGGGCTGAATCGTCGCTACGAACAGTTGCTGCATCACAACTTTGTGTTTTCGAAAGACCCGGAAACAGAATTCGAGTACATCTACGACCGCGGCGAACCGGCTCCGGATCCAACCGCGTACGTCTGTGCCCCGGCAATCAGCGAGCCAGAGGTTGCCCCCGAGGGCTGCGAAGCACTTTATATCCTCGTTCACACGCCGTACCTGCGCGAGCACCACGACTGGAAAAAGATGCTTCCGGAGTACCGCGAAGTCATCTTGGACAAGATGGAATCCTGTGCCGGTACGAAAGGCATCCGCGACGCGATCGTCTACGAAGCCTCGCTAACTCCGGAAGGCATTCACAACCGCTATCGCGTTTTGAATGGCGCGATCTATGGCTTGGCCAGTCACGGAAAATTCACCGGTGCGTTTAAGCCTGGCAATCGACGCAAAGACCTGCAAGGGCTTTATCTTGCTGGCGGAGCTGCACACCCAGGCCCGGGAATGCCGATGGTGATGATGAGCGGCTGGATAGCGGCGGACTCGCTTGATCAAGACGCTCGTGGTGGAAAGCTGGCATCAAGGAAGATCTAACCGTTGTGGCCAAAACGCTCGATAACGAATCGAAATCGCCAAACGAAAAGCGATCCAAGCACGATGCTTTGATCGCTCCGCCAGCCGCATGGTTTCTGGGCGGTTTTCACCGGTTCTTGAATCGCTTTTTGAAGCGACATTTTCATGCGATCGCTGTCTTGCGTGACAGTCGCATCGACTGCGGCTCACTTCAAGATCGCCCCGTCATCATTTACGCCAACCATCCTTCGTGGTGGGATCCGTTAATCGCCCACTTTTTGAATGCCGCCTTATTTTCCCCCAGGCATTTCTTTGCGCCCATCGATGCCGAGGCGTTGCAGAAGTACAAGGTCTTCGAAAAGCTCGGTTTCTACGGCGTTCAGCTCTCGACACAATCCGGTGCTGCCGCGTTTTTGCGGAACAGCCTGGCCATTTTGAATCGATGTGATTCGGCATTGTGGATCACGCCCGAAGGCCGCTTTGCCGATGTTCGTGATCACAGTGCGGAACTGATGCCGGGACTGTCGCACCTCTGTTCCAAATGCAGCGATGTGATCGCGATCCCTCTGGCACTTGAGTACGTGTTCTGGGATGAGCGTCTGCCGGTTTGCCTGGTGAATCTGGGACAGCCGCTTGATGCGCAGCAGCATCGCGATTGGGATAAGGCGGCGTGGGGCGACGCACTACGCGATGGTTTGCGCGACGCACAAGCTGATTTGGCCGCGGCATCGATCGCCCGTTCCAGTGATCCGTTTGACAACCTATTGACTGGCAGGCGAGGTGCAGGCGGCGTTTACGATGCGTGTAGAAAACTGAAAGCGAAGTTGATGGGCAAACCGTTCGACGCGAGCCACGGGGATCAATTTCGGTGATTGTCGCATTGTCGATTCTTGCGTTACTTCTGTCTGCGATTCCGGTGTTAATGTGGCTGGCGAACCTACCGCGTTTCCAGACGTTGCGACCGAGTCGTGACTTGAGTGGTAGTGACACAGTTGTTGATGGTGACTCGTTGCCCAAGATTTCGGTGTTGATCCCGGCACGCGATGAAGCGGCCGGTATCGAAACCTGCGTCCGGCATGCATTGGCCAGTGAATCGGTTTGTGTCGAAGTGTTGGTCTTGGATGACGATTCATCAGACGAAACGGCCGACATCGTGCGGCGGATCGCAGCTGGCGACTCGCGTGTGCGGTTGATTTCGGGTGCACCGCTGCCGGCCGGTTGGAACGGCAAGCAACACGCATGCAAGCAGTTGGCTGAGGCTGCTCAATATGAACGGCTTGCGTTTTTGGATGCAGACGTTCGCTTGCTGCCGCACGCACTAGCGGAACTCAATTGTCGACTTGAGCAGCATCAGCTTGGACTTGTCAGCGCGTTTCCATACCAAGTGACCGAGACTTGGCTGGAGCGATGGCTGATTCCGATGATGCACTTCATCTTGCTGTCGTACTTGCCGTTTTCGCGGATGCAAACGATGGGAGATCCCAGCTTGGCGGCTGGCTGCGGGCAGTTGTTTTTGGCGGATCGCAATGCGTACATCCAAGCCGGAACTCATGAAGCGATTCATGATTCGCGGCACGACGGAATCAAATTGCCGCGTGCGTTCCGCGAAGCAGGCTTGATGACCGACGTGATCGACGGAACGGAACTGGCAAGTTGCCGGATGTATCAAAACGCTGGCGAAGTCATTCGCGGTGTGATGAAGAACGCGAACGAAGGCATCGCCAATCCAAGGCTGATCGTGATTTTTACGGTACTACTGCTGGGATGCAGCCTGCTTCCACTAGTGACGTTGACCATCGCGATCGATTCCGGCGACGTTGTCGCGATGATCATTTCTGCGATCGCGTTGGCGTTGGCTCACGTACCGCGAAGCCTGGCAACAATGAAACTCGGACAGTCCATCCAGGGGGTGATATTTCACATCCCGGCAACGATTTTTTTCGTCGCCCTTCAGTGGGGAGCGATGCTACTTCAATTGTCAGGTCGCACGATCGCGTGGCGTGGGCGCGTCTGATCACTGCGTTTTCTAACGCGTGATTAAGACGGTTGTAGTGGTTACGCCAGAGCCCTCGATGAGGAGTTGCGTGCCCCCTCCAGGCATCACCTCGCGGTGCCCTTGGTAACCCTCCAGGTGGCTGTTTTCCGTCAGGAAATGCTTTTGTTGCACTGGACGCCCTTAGATTGCTATACTGCGTAGGAACGGCGCAAATGGACTGAAGATTTTTCGCGTCGTCCCACCAACAATCAGCATATCAGGCTCCGCATGATCCTCGCGGGCGTCTGATATTCCCGCCTGACGAACCCACCTCCTAACTCCACGGCCTGATCATGTTAACGATCAAGGGGCCGGCTAGCCGCTATTGTGACGGACGAAACCGGCGCAGCTTTTTGAAAATTGGTGCACTGTCATTCGGTGCAGGCGGGCTATCGCTCGCTGACCTCTATCGAGCCGAGGCTTCCAATCCTTCGGGGCGGAAGCACAAATCGGTGATCAATATTTTCCTGGCAGGCGGCCCTCCGCACCAGGACATGTGGGAAATCAAAACGGATGCCCCCAGCGAGATCCGTGGTGAGTTCCGGCCGATCAACACGAACGTTCCAGGCATCCAAATCTGCGAGGTGTTCCCAAAGATCGCATCGATGATGGACAAAGCGGCTGTCATTCGAAGTGTTGTGGGATGTCGTGGCGGTCATGACGCGATTCAGTGCTTCACCGGCTGGGACAACAATTCGCTGCGAAGTATCGGTGGGCGACCCTCCATCGGTGCGGCCACGTCAAAGCTGTACGGCCCTGTCGACCCAGCCGTTCCGCCATTTGTCGGACTTGCGGCCCCAACGCAGCACCGCCCTTGGTCGGACGCAGGCCAATCTGGATTCCTCGGTTCGGCCTACTCGCCGTTCAAACCGGACGGGCCGGGAATGAAAAATATGACGCTGCAAGGCATCACACTCGACCGCTTGGCGAATCGCCGAGCACTCTTGTCGGAGCTGGATGTGATGCGACGCGACATCGACATCCATGGCACGATGGAGGGGATGGACGCGTTCGGCCAACGTGCGCTCGATGTGTTGACCAGCAGCAAACTGGTTGATGCCTTGGACCTCAGCAAAGAGGACCCACGCACGTTGGAAATGTATGGAACAGGAAAACCGTACCAATACCAATACGATGGGGCACCGACCTGCAATGAACAGCTTTTAGTCGCACGGCGTTTGGTTGAAGCCGGCGTGCGAGTTGTCAGCTTGAGTTACGGTCGCTGGGATAGCCACGGCCAGAACTTTGATTTGGTTCGCGATCACGGCGGCAAGCTAGACCAATGCTTGAGTGCGTTGATCACCGATTTGGACCAACGCGGCATGCTGGACGACACGGCAATCGCGGTGTGGGGCGAATTTGGTCGGACACCTAAAATCAATCCACAAGCCGGACGTGATCACTGGACGAAGGTCAGTTGTGCTTTCCTGGCTGGCGGCGGATTGAACACCGGGCAAGCGATCGGCGCCACCAATCGCATGGGCGAAGAGGCGACCGAACGGCCCGTCGACATGCAAGAAATCGTCGCAACGCTGTACCACACGCTGGGCATCGACACACAGACGACGGCGATCCCGGATCCTACCGGACGTCCACAATTCTTGGTCGATAAGGACCCAATTGCCGAGTTAGTCGGATGAGCAACCAACCCGCATTGAGATCGCTTCAACGATCCTTCGTCTGTTTGGCTTCCGTCTGTTTAGTCACGCTCTTGCTATGTCATCAGGCGTACGCCGCCGAACTGCAATTCACATCGACGCTATCCGAATCCAATCGTTTGGTCGGCGTTGATGCCCGGATGCAATTGATCGTCACCGCGATTGACAACGACTTGCAAAAGCGCGACGTGACACGCGAAGTCGCTTTCAAGGCAGCGCCCAGCGGTATTGTCGATATCGATCCCCAAGGATTTGTCAGCCCTGTCGCCGATGGGAACGTCGAAATCCTTGCCACGATGCCGGACGGCAGCCAAACGGTGACGCAGGTTTCCGTCGAAGCGATGCAGTCTGCTGAGCCGGTCAGTTTTTGTGGTCAGATTGTTCCGATCTTTACCAAGCTTGGCTGCAACGGCGGCGGTTGCCACGGCAAAATCGCTGGCCAAAACGGCTTCCGTTTGTCGCTGCTGGGATTTGAACCCCGCGAGGACCACCGGCACTTGGTCGCCGAATCACGCGGCCGCCGCGTTTCTCCGGCGGCACCGGACCGCAGTTTGCTGCTGCTCAAGACGACAGGCGAAATGCCGCACGGTGGGGGCGCACGAACCGATCGTCATTCACACGAGTACCGTGTAATGAGGCGTTGGATTTCGCAAGGCATGCCCTACGATTCGGGAGAGATCCCCAGCGTCACCAAGCTGGAAGTCTTTCCCAAAAATCGCCGAATGTATGCCGGCCAGTCACAGCAACTGGCGGTGATCGCGACGTTTGATGACGGTCGTTGTGAAGACGTCACACGCGCGGCCGTGTTCGAATCCAACGACACGCAAATGGCTGATGTCAACGCGACCGGACTGGTCTCCACCGGCGAAGCGATCGGCGATGTAGCAGTGATGGCGCGCTACAACGGCTGGGTTTCCGTGTTTCGCGCCGAGATTCCTCGGCAAGGCGCCGTCGCACCGAGTGAACTTGCAAAGTACGAGCACCCCATTGATCAAGCCGTTCGCCGCAAGCTCGCCTCGCTGGGGATCGAGCCATCACCAAGCTGCGACGACTCGTCCTTTTTGCGCCGAGTGACCATCGATATTTGCGGACGTATTCCCACACTTGATGAAACGCAGCAATTCCTGGCTGACGAAAGCGCCGACAAACGAGCCAAGTGCGTCGATCGGTTGCTCGACAGCGAGGACTACGCATCGCACTTCGCTCGCAAGTGGAGCGTGATCCTGCGCAACCGCCGTGACGGTGGTGCACTGAAACCGGACACCATGGTGTTCCACCACTGGATCAAAGATTCCTTGCAGTTGAATAAACCGTATGACACGTTCGTCCGTGAATTGTTGACGGCGCGTGGCAGTGCCTTCAGCAATCCTGCGGTGGTTTGGTTGAATCATGTGACGGACCAAAACGAACGCGTCGAAGACGTCAGTCAACTGTTTATGGGGCAGCGGATTCAGTGCGCTCGCTGTCACCATCACCCTTACGAGAAATGGAGCCAAGAAGACTACGCCCGAATGTCGGCTTTCTTTACGACGGTTTCCAAGAAAGACGTTGGCGGCGAGATCACATTCGTCTCACGGGTCGCACCGGCAACCGCACCGCACCCGCGCACTAACCAGCCACTGCCCCCGGCAGGGCTGGACGCGATCCCACGAGAGATCGACCCTTATGATGATCCTCGTGGCGAATTGGCTTCCTGGTTGACTTCACCGGACAATCCATTTTTCGCACGTTCACTTGTGAATCGCTACTGGAAACATTTCATGGGACGCGGTCTGGTCGAGCCCGAAGATGACATGCGGGTCACCAACCCGCCTTCGAATCCGGAACTGATGGATGCGCTGGCGCAGTCGTTTACCGAATCAGGTTTTGACCTTCGCGAATTGATTCGCACGATTTGCACGTCGGAGACGTACGCGTCATCGTCGGACGCCAACGAAACCAACTTGATCGACCGACGCAGCTACTCGCGTTTCTTCCCAAAACGGTTGCTCGCCGAGACGTTGCTCGACGCGGTCGATCGGGTGACTGGTGCGACGACTGATTTCGGAGGAATGCCGGCGATGACCAAGGCGATCGAGCTGCCGGACACCGGTTTCGATTCGTACTTTTTGACAGTGTTTGGTCAGCCCGATGCGAAGACGGCTTGCGAGTGCGAACGTTCAGCCGAAGCGAACTTGGCCCAGAGTCTGCATTTGCTCAATTCCGAGGAAATGCAAAACAAACTGGCCACTCAGAAGGGACGTGCCCATGAGTACGCCGAAAATGCTTCACGGACGGTAGAAGAAAAGGTACGCGAACTGTATCTCGTATCGCTTAGCCGTGAACCGTCAGAGAAGGAACTCAAAGCGAGCCTGACCTACTTGAGCCACGAAGTTGAACCCGTCCAGCTTTGGGAAGATCTCATCTGGGCGTTGGTCAACTCGAAAGAGTTTCTGTTCAATCACTGATGATGCTTCCATTGATTAATCGATCGCGGCGAACGTCGCGATCCGCCCCACACAAATTCCGTGTGCGCGGGGTTGTTCGTAACCTCACCGCAAGCATTCTGTCTTCCTTGACGGGATTCTTGATAGTGACTTTGACTCTTGCCACTCCGTGTTCGGCTCAACTGCCATCACTAGGCTTGCGGTCACTTTCACAATCCTTTTTTGCTCCCGGCAAGACCTACGAGGTCCACATCGCCGATGCGGTTGATGGCCAGGAAATTCGCGAGCTGCGGTTTTCTGATCCTGCAATCCATGCCGACGTTTTACGCAACGGTGACCAGCCAATCGACAATCACTTCCAAGTGGCGATTGGTCCTGATGTGCCAGCAGGACGCTACGAAGTCCGCGCGGTCGGCCGATTCGGACTTTCCAATCCACGTTCGATCGTGGTGGATCAACGCGTCGAAAACTTGTCCAGTGATGCAGGAGCACGTCACAATCCAGTCGCGATAAAACCTGGAACGATCTATGCATTGGAGGCGCGGGCGGCACAGCGTTTCCACGCAACGCTAACTGTCGAAGCGGGCAAACTGTATCACTTGCGACTGATCGCTGACGCCGTCGACTCCAAATTGATTGGCCGTGTCGCTGTCGTCGATCCCAACGGACACTTGATCGAAAGTCGGTTTGGCAGTGACCGGGCTGACACGGTGTTTGACTTCGTTTCCCCGGCAAGCGGAACGGCAACAGTGACTTTGGGCGATGCCTTGTTTCGCGGTGGGGTCGCATTCCAAGGCGGACTATTGATCCGTGAAGGTGGCGACGCCGAAGCCGAATACCTCCATCAAAACCGTATGCCCCGGTCCCTCAAAATCGCTGAAACGGATGTGCCTTGGGGGGCTGACGATGCGACCGAACCTCAGACAGTTCCATTTCAAATCGAAGGCACTTTCGATTTGTCGCAGCAGCGTGAGAGCCATCTAGTCCGTTTCGAAAAAGGCGTGCCCGTATCGATCAGCGTCGTCTCCGATCGTGCCGCCCAACCGACTGACGTTCGACTGATCGTGCAGCAGCAAGTCACCCAATCTGACGGCGCGGTGCAATGGAATTCGATCGCGACTGCGGACGACGGACCGAACGTCGGCGACGCGATCGTGCGATTGACCAGCAAAGATCCACAGCTTCGTTTCGATCCACCAGCGGAAGGCGTCTATCGAATTGTCGTCTGGGATCAAGACAACGGCAATGCATTGGGAACACGCCAATCGTACCGTTTGGTCGTCCGCCCGGCGTATGAAGACTTTCGTTTGGTCGCGTATCATTTGCTGCCCAGCAAAGACTTGAATCAGTCTCGCGCGTCCGGCATCTATTTGCCGCGTGGCGGCTCGGAAACGATCCGTGTTTTCGCCATCCGTCACGGAACACCCCATCCCATCACGGTTCGCGTGACCGGATTACCCGATGACCTGCGATGCACGCCTGGCGTGATTGCAGCCAATCAAAGCTATGTCGATCTGACGTTGACCGCGGCGATCGATGCGATGCCGGCAGACGTCGAGCTGCAGATTTCCGGAACCGGTGAAGTCGACGTCAACGACCACTCCGGAATCGCGGATCGCCCAGCCGCCGCGGCATCCATGATTTGGGCTCCAGACACGGCGCGGACTCGATCGACCGTTCGCTTATGCGACGCGCTGCGAATTCAAGTCAGCGACTTCGACCGATGCCCGATTACCGTGACTACGGATGAATCTCCTTTGCCGATCAAGAAGGGCACGAAAAGCGAAGCGAAAATCATCGTTACACGTGCCGAGGGGAACGCGTCCAGCATTGTGCTGCGTGCGAAGAACCTTCCGCCTGGCGTCAAAGTGGCGGATTTAACGATTGCCGCAGACAAAAACGAAGCACAATGGGTCATCGAAGTCACCGATCAGGCCACCCCCGGGACCTACACTTTCTGGGGACAGGCAGAAAGCAAAGTCAAATTTGCGACCAACCCACAGTTGCTCGAACGCGCGAAAACGAAGGTCAATGATCTGAAACTGCAACTTGAATCGGCCACCGATCCGACCGTTCAAGAATCGCTGAACCAGCAAATCAAAAAAGCTGAAGAACACGTTCAGAGCGTTGCCGCACAGGTGGCCCCTAAAGACATCACGCTTTACCTGCCTAGCTCATTGATTACCGTTGTGATCGAGTGAACGCCCCGCCTTCGGTTCCCGCCCACCCACCGACACCCGCCATGATCCGCTCCGCTCAACTCTTCGGCCAATTCTTGGTCGGCTCGGCATTGGTTTGCCAAAGCATCTGTTACGCCGATCAGTCTCAGCAGGATTCCGCAATCAGTTTCGCGCGTGACATCGCGCCCATCCTCCAGCAGAACTGCCTAGCGTGCCACCGCGAAGGCAGGCAGAAGGCGGATTGTCGCTCGAAAGTGCGACCGCGATTCAAACAGGTGGCGATAGCGGGGAATTAGTCGATCTCAAACAACCTGCTGAGAGTTTGATTTTGCATCGTGTCACCGATCCGGATGAAATCATGCCGCCGGACGACAATTCCGTTGGCGCGAAACGCCTGACCGCACCACAAGTGGATTTGATCCGTCGTTGGATCGAAGGCGGCTCGCCAATTGATCGAATGAACGACGATTCGATGAATTGGGAGCCGATTCCAGAATCGATCCGCACCAGTTTGGCCTTGGCGGTTTCACCAGATGCTCACAGCCTGGCAGTTGCGCATGCGAATCGCGTCAATGTGGTGAACATCCCGGATCGGCAATCCATTACTCAGTTAGTTGATCCGGGCTTGGCACAACCCGGCGTTGCCTCGCTCGATTTTGTCGGTGCGATTGCCTATTCACCGCTCGGTCAACGCCTCGCGACCGGCGGTTTCAAGACCGTTCGTCTCTGGCAGCGTGTTCCCGGACAAGTCCAGCCTTGGCAATGGTCAATGCCAATCGGAGGAATGACCGTCCTGTCGCCGGATCAATCACGGTTGGCCTTTGTCGACACCATTGGCGATGTGCAGCTTTGGTCGATTGATCAGCAACAACACTTGGCAACGATCGCCGTTCCCAATAAGGCGTCTCTGATCAACTGGAACGCAGCAAACCAAATTGCCATCGTTGATCGGTCGAAAACATTGCGTTACATCGATGTTGAAACACGACAAGAGAAAGCGTCTTACTTGCTCGAATCCAACGTCAGGCAGCTCAGCTGTTCGGCAGACGGAGGGCTTGCTGCTGTTGTTCAAGGTGACGGACGCGTGCGTTTGTTCGATCAGACACAGGGAATCGAAAAACAGTCTGTCAGTTCGCTCGAAGACGTGACCGTGGCGTTTGCCACGACAGCCAATGCTCTTTGGGTTGGGACACGATCCGGCAATGTGCAACACATCGATTTAAATTCTGACAAAGTCTCGCAAAGCTTTGCCAACGGGTCCCCTGTCAGCACAATCGCTGTCGGTCAAGAACGTCTCTACGTTGGCAGTGAATCGGGGGAAATCAAAACGTTCAATCGTGCGGAATCGCAACTGGTTAGCACCAGCAGTGGTGACTGGCAAATTCGATTGCAGCAGCAAACGCTACAACACCAATTGAAACAGCAGGCAGACTGGACCGAGCATCTCAAGAAACAGTCCGAAACGCTGAAAGCCAACGTCGAGAAAGAACAGAAGTCGCTCGATGAAGCCCAAAAAGCACACGACGAGGCGAAGAAAAAGCTTGAAACGGATCGTCAACAACGGGACGAAGTGAAACTGCAATTAGAGGTTGCGAATGTCAATAAAGCGACCCTCGAAGAATCGATCGCGAAGAACAAATCGGCTGACGAGACATTGCAGCAATCAATCGCGTCGATCGATCAACAAACGGAATCGATGACGCAATCAATGACTTCGCTCCGGCAAAAATCGGTCGCTGCGAATGAACAGGTCAAGGACGCTGAATCCAAACTCGCCGAAGCAATGAAACAGCTTCAAGAGGCGAAAGATTTGGCCGCGAAAGAACTGGCTACCCTGCAAGCCTCCGAAAAAGAACTTGCCGAAAAACAACAGCTTCGTGAGCAGCAGACGGCAGAGCGGAAAGAACTCGAAAGCAAACGTGCCGAATCGGAAAAACAACTTGCCGACCAAACCAAGCAAATCGAACAACACCAGAAGACGCTTGGCGAACGTGCAAAAACAGTAGCGACTTCTGAGCAGACGCTGGCCAATAAGTCACAAGCCCTTGAAGCAACCAAGGAAGCTCACAAAGTCGCTGCCGAAAAGGTTCCCGCACAGCAGCGTGAAATTCTGGTTCGTTCGCTTCGCGTGGACTCGATCAAACAAGATCTCGAACAGATCGGCAACACTGGGGCTTCCACGCAACCGGTCGTTTCGATTCGAGAAAGTCTTTCGAACAACACCATCGTGGTATTGGACGCCGCCGGGAAGCTTCGTCGCTTTGACGTTGCCAGCGGTCAACCACTGGGCCCAGCAATTTCAATCGGATTCGAATCGGTGACCAAGCAGACGCAGCTTGCCAACATTGGCAATTCATGGTGCGTGCTTGGACGGTTTACGCCGCGTACCATTCAGCTCGATGAGCGATGGAAGCTGCAGTCGGTGATTGGTGGCCTGCAATCAGAATTGATCAGTGATCGTGTGATGGCCTTGGCATTCAGCCCCGACGGCACGATGGTCGCCTTGGGAAGCGGGGTGCCAAGCCGCAGCGGAATGGTCGCCATCGCGGACACCAGCACCGGTGAAGTCGTTCGTCAATTCGACGGGATCCACAGTGACTCGGTGCTGACGCTGCGTTTTTCTCCAAGCGGAGATTTGCTGGCCAGCGGATCGGCTGATAAGTCCATCCGACTGATCGATTTTCGGCAGTCGCGAGTGATCAAGTCACTCGACGGACACACTCACCACGTTTTGGCATTGGACTGGAAACGCGACGGACGGATGCTGGTCAGCGGCGGTGCCGACAAAAACATCAAACTTTGGGACGTCGAGAGCGGCCAGCAACAACGCAACATCGGACCGCTTTCTGAAGAAGTAACAGCCGTACGGTATCTCGCAGATAGCAACCGAGTTGCCAGCACGACGCTGGACGGGCAAATCCGAATCCACGACACTGGGAACGGCAATCAGGTCTCTGCTGCTGGTGCGGGTCAACTGTTGTATGCACTGGATATCACTGACAATGGAGAATTCCTTTCGGTCAGCGGCGAACAAGGTGATGTCTCGGTTTGGCGTACCGATGGCTTACAGCGGATCACCAATCCTTAAATCTCCGGTGAAACCGTCAGCGTCTCGCTTGAATTGTCAGGTGCGTTCTCCCGATGAACGAACCGGCCCTACAGGCGTCCATGCTGGCGATTAACCCGTCATCCGGGTCACTAAGCAGGCTCTACCGGGGAGTCGCTCTAGGAAACAATCGCTCGGATCATTAGAACGGGAGCTAACGGATTTGCTTTCCCGTCAACTGCTGACTCCATTCGATTCAAAATAATGACACGGCACGGATTCCGTCTTCTCCTGCTTTCTGCGTTCATTGCTTTCAATTGGTTCGCTGCAACGAAAGCCACTGCGCAGCTCACTCTTCCACAGGCGAAAGAGACGCCGACAGCGGCGGACCAAATTGATGATGGGTTGAATGTCGCTGCCATCGACAAAGAGCTGGCGGATCTCGAAGCGAATACCGGTCTTGAGGATGCTGTCAAAGGCCGATTGTCCGATTCGCTGAAGCGAGCCAAGGAGTCGCTGACGAACGTCGCCACGAACCAGGAAGCGACCAAACGTTATCAAGCGATGTTGCAGGAAGCCCCTGTCCGCCAGGGGCAACTTCAGGACCAGATCAAGCAGGTGACCGAAAAGAAGTTCACTGTCGACGAGAATCAATCAACGACAGCGTTGACCACTCGCCTAGCAACGATCACGAACGAAACTGCGTCAACGGCGAAACGTGTTGCCGACCTCACGGCAGAGCCGACACGTCGTCGAACCCGGCTTGGCGAAATCCCCGAACTGGTCACCAAAGCTGAACAAGAAGTGACCGCCGTTCGGACTCAACTCGCGCAGCCAGTTGTCGAAGGAACGACCGATCTGGAACAGCGGGTTCAAAAGCTCACGTTAAGATCAAAAATCAAAGAGCTAACGACGAAGATCGAGGCTCTACAGCGCGAGCAAGCGGCGTACATGGCAACCGCAGAACTGCTACCGCTGGAGCGGCAATTGGCCGAAGCAAATGCACAACAATTGCGAGTGCAAGCTGAAAAGCTAACTGCTGTCGTCAACGCCCGACAGCAGCAGGCGGCCAAAGAAACCACGACGGACATGAAGAAAGCCGTCCATTCAGTTCCAGAGCAACTTCGTGAACTGGCACTCTCCAACATCGAATTGGCCGAAAAGAACCAAGTATTGGTCACCGCAGATGAAAGGGCGGAGGCGGAAAAAACCGAGGTTCAGAATGTTTTCGACGATGTACAGGCTGACTTGGCGACCAGCGAAAATCGGATCGAAGCGGTCGGCTTGACTGACGCGCTTGGGGTGATCTTGCGAAAGCAACGTGAAGAAGCGTTGGACTTGCGAGCCAAGTACCAGCCACGAGCGGAGCTAACAGAAAAACTGAACGAATACCAAGTCTATGCATTTCAACTGGAAGAAGACTTGGGAGAGATCAACAAGGAGTTGGAAGAGTTGACTCCGGCATCCATTGACTGGACCGCAACATCGATTCCTTGGGCGGACCTGACGATTGAAGAAGCCGAATGGGTGCTGCTCCGCCGCCGCAAGGACTTGCTCGATACAACGCTTCAGAGCCAGAACAAGGTTTTGCAATCGATGGTGGTGATCGACACCAAGCGTCGCGAATTTGGTAAAGCAGTCGATACGTTTACCGAATTCGTCGATCGCCACTTGTTCTGGACCCGCAGTGCGCCGGCATTTTCGATCTCAGAATTGGCGCGTGCTCCTGCGGCGGTGAAATGGGTCGCCGACCCAAACGCTTGGAACAACGCGTTCGCACAGATCTTGGCAACGATTTCCAGTTACCCGCTCAAGTCGCTGGTGATGGTCTCGGCCGTGTTGGGATTATTGATGGGACGATCGCGAATTCGCCGAGTCGTCAACCGTGAAGGCGACGCGGCACGTCGCAGCGACGCGACGTTCAAGTCGACGTTGATGGCGCTCGCAGGCACGATTGCTGACTCACTTTGCTGGCCGATGGTGTTTGTCACGTTCAGTTTCCTGCTGACCGCAACGGGGACCGCAAGCTCCTTTGTCCGTGGACTCGGTGTCGGATTGGGCGTCGTGGCGTTGTATATCGCTTCTCGAGAGCTGCTACGACAGATCTGCCGCGAGAAGGGATTGGCAATGTACCACTTCGATTGGGGCGATGCGTTTCGCAAGTACCTGCGGAAACACCTGCGTTGGTACACGCTGCTAGGCAGCGTTTGTGTCTTGGTGATGGCCGGATTCCATCAGCATCCCGATACGGCAACACGAGCCTTTGCGACTCGGGTTGCCGCAACCTGCCTGTTCACTTTGACGGCGTTGTTTCACCACATCATTTTGAAAACCAAGAGTCCGCTACATGCGGAAGTGATCAGTCACAATCACGAATCGAATCTCTATCATTTTCGAAAACTGATTTGGGCAATCGCGATCGCGATTCCGGTTGTATTCGCGGCACTTGCGATGGCCGGATACCTCGACACGACTGCTCGCCTAGGGCGTTCGCTGCAATCGACGTTCCTGCTGTTGGTCGTCGTGGTACTGACATCCGGTTTGATTTCGCGCTGGATGACACTTAAGAAACGTGATCTGGCACGGCAAAAAGTCAAGGAAATGCGGGCACGCCGCACCGCCGAATTGCAAGCGGAAGGCACAACACCGACAGCCGCCGCGAAAGAAGCTGGCATCGTATTGCAAGAAGAGGAGATTGACTTCGGTGCGATCGATTTGCAATCCCGGCAAACCTCCTTCGTGATCTCGACCATCCTGGCGATTGTCGGATTGGGCTACATCTGGAGCGACGTGATTCCTGCGTTGCAACTGTTCGACGAATGGGCCATCGAAGTCGGCACTGGCGAAAACATCGACCGCGTCAGCATTTTGGATGCTGTGATTGCGTTGATAAGTGTTGGAGTGACGATCTACATCACACGCGTTTTGCCAGGTTTGTTTGACTTGTTGGTTCTTGGTCGAACCACACTGGACGCCGGTGCCCGGTATGCGATTTCGACGCTGCTGCGATACGCATTGATCATCGTCGGGGCGGTGATCGTAATGAACATGCTGAGCGTGCCATACGACCGATTGGGATGGTTGCTCGCGGCTGTTTCGGTCGGCCTGGGTTTTGGTTTGCAGGAAATCGTCGCGAACTTCATCTCCGGCATCATCCTATTGCTCGAACGCCCGGTCCGTGTAGGCGACGTTGTGACGATTGATGATACCACCGGGATCGTCAGTCGCATTCAAATGCGTGCGACCACGGTGACCAACTGGGACCGCAAGGAGCTTGTGATTCCCAATAAGGACCTGATCACGCAAAAACTACTGAACTGGTCACTGACCAACGTCGTCAATCGTTTGACGCTGAACGTCGGCGTGGCTTATGGATCGGATCCCAACGTAGTCCGTGGCATCCTTTTTGATGTGGTCACCAATCATCCGGAAGTGATGGAAGACCCCGCCCCATTGATCAACTTCGAAAGCTTCGGCGACAGCTCACTGAACTTCGCGATTCGCTTGTATCTGGAAAAACTCGATAACCGAATTGAGATCACTCATCAGTTGAACACCGCGATTGCCAAAGCGTTCTCCAAGGCCAGCATCGAGATCCCATTCCCGCAGCGCGACGTGAACTTCTCGTTCTCCGACGGCACCGACATCAAAACGCTGATGCGGAGCCGTGTGGGCGTCGAAGCTCGCGTACAGGAACCGTCAAACGGCCAAGCCGAAATCTCGCAGACCGATTAGCGCACCGTTGGCGCGATACGGGTCGGCATTTAATTAGCGTGATTCCTTCGTCGGCAAGAACGCGTCGGTCGGCAGGTCGCCGCGTTGCCAGAACGCACGGAACGATTGCCGCCTGCGGCGTGAAGCGTCATGTCGGTCCGCGATCGCGTCAAATTCGGCAGCCGAATCAAACGTTGGCGGATAGGATCGCATGTCACGGATCGGCAGCGGACCAATCGATTGTCCGGTCAGTGTGTTCAGGTCTGCGTCTTTGTCCCAGCCGACACAGTGCAAAATGAAGTCGCGTTGGTAACCTTCGGGCGGTCCATTGGCAGGAGCTTCGAATTGCATGCGGATCTCGTCTCCACCGCTGATCACGACCATCTGGTCATCCCATTGTGACAGCCGATCGGTGCAGTCGCCAAAGTTACTGACCGCACCGCGAAGTGGCGGCCACTTCGGCTTCACACTGGCGTTGCCATAGTCATAGGATTCAGGTCGTGTTTCGTCTGCTTTGCTACGGGCACTGAAACCGTGGAAGGTAACCATCGCGTTATTCAGCGGCAGGACTTGTTGTTTGATGTCCGCGTCTTGGCTGGCGATCGCCAGCGAAGCACTGTCCCAGTAAATCTGGGCGCTGGTTCGAATCCGAACGCGTGGATCATCACGCAATAAATGCTCGGTAACGTCGACGACGATCGTTTTGGTTTTGCCCCCTGGGAATCCCATGAACGGGATCACCTGTTTCCAGTCCTCCGAATCGACCTCTTGTGGCACCCAGACCGACGGGAATTCGATAGATGGCAGTTCTGGGTTCTGGTCGATTTGAATGTTCAGCGACGTGTCGGTCGGCAGGATCCAGCCACGCAGAACGACACAGACTCGGCGGTCTTCAGCAGCTTTCTGTAACTCTTTGGCGGCCCGATCACCGAAGTCCAGATCGATCCAGTGCGGTGGGCACAATCCTTGACGCAGACGACGATCGAAGCCTTTGACGTAGACCTCGTCCGACTTGCTGAGCTTTTCGGTGACGTTATCGCCATTGGTGTCGGTCGCATTTTGCAGCGAGAACAATTCCGATTCACGGAAGGCATAGACCCTTGGTTCGGCGACCGTTGGCGGGCCGACTTTCTCGTTGGTCCAGACCTGCATATCCGCGGGTCGATCAACCGCGATCAATTCGATGTGATCGACGTATGCGACTTCCCAAAGTTCCTCGGTCAACCGCAAGTCATAGTGACCGTCTTTTGTTGGTGCGATCGAGCGTCCATCCAGTTTCAGGTATTCCCAAGGGCGATCCTTTTGGACAACACCGGCGGCGACTTGCAGTCCCAGTGGCGCGGCCCATAAACAGTCCGTTTGGAACGCCATCTTTTCGCCGTCCCAGCTATACAGGTACGGGCAAGATCCTTTCAACGTTTGCTCTTCTTCGATCACCGAATTGATCTTCGGTTCACGCAGTGTTTGCGTCAAACCATTCGGCATGATGACGCGGATGTTGTCGATCCTTGCCAGCCCATCAAGTCCGAAGTAGGTTTCCGGCTGGGTGACGATTCGGCTGCGATAGTACGGACCGCTGCGCAGTTCCAGAACAGAACCAATTGCGTAGTGATTGACACGCCCGCTGGCGGCGGCATTGTCCGCGATGCCTTTGAAGCGAACCTTCACAAATCCGGGCTTGTCGGCGGATTGGTTGAGTTGGAGTTGCAAGTTGTCGCCTGCGGTCGCGAGATCGACTTTTCCGTCGCCGTTGAAATCACCTGCTGCCGTTAAGCCGTTGGGGACGGAGGTCGCTTCGTTCACTTCGGCGATCCCCCATGGCCCGAGACGAGTTGCAACTTTTCCGCCAACCATTTCCAAATAGCTATCGCCATCAAAGTCGGCGATCGCGGGAGCAACGGGAAAGCCTTTGCTGGTTTCCACGCGGTCAACCGTCCAGACGCCGATGTCCGACGAGTTGGCGAAGGCGACTTGTGATTGTTTGCTGCTCGTTGCGATGATGTCCCAACCGACATTCGAATCGACGTCCTCGATATTGATTGTCAGTGCCGTGTCGTTTTCGGCGACGGGCAACGCGGGGACTTGTTTCAATTCTCGATGTCGGAACTGTAAGTGCAGTAAATTTTCGAGTTGGCTGACCAGTCCCGATTGGTGTATGGCGACGACATCCAGGTCAATATCACGGTCCAAGTCACCGATGGCAAAATCGGCAACCGGGTCGTCTTTTGCTACGGTGGACGACTTCACAGGGGCTTCGAAGAATGTTCGGTTACCACGATTGACGAACACGCGAATGCCTTCGTCGCGGGTGCCGACAATCAAATCCAAGTCGCCGTCGCCTTCCAAGTCGCCTGTGATCACTGCGGTAGTTGCCGCGACCGATTCCAAGCCGGTTTCGTCATCAAGGTAAGCGAGTCGCTGATCGGCCTCCGTTTGTGCGCGGGCATCGATCCGGACGATTTGCACGCCGCCTTCGCCATACAACACCAAACCTTGGAACGTGTTGTGACGTGCCGAACTGGAGCTTTCCTGGCTGGCGGCCGATTGTGATTGTTTGATCCGATCAGTATCGCTGCTGTCGACCATGAATAGGTCCGCGGCGATCAAACCCAAGGGTTGATTCTTCAGCGATAACGAAGCGTAGTTGCTCCATTTTCCTGCTGCGTTTTCGACCAGTTTTAGTTGCTGGTCCACGGTCAGGATTGCCAAATCGAGATCCATGTCCAGATCGAAGTCGATCGACAACACGGCCGTGACGGTGCCGCCAACATCGACGGCCGAACTGGCAAACTTTAACGGTTCGGTTGATGCGCCAATCGGCGACTTGTTGGTGATTTCACTGGATAGTCGACGGACGACGTCAAAGTTCAATCGGTCCAGTGGGTGCGGATTCGCGCGGCGGCGATCGGCACGCACGATTTCCAACGGGTTCAACACGTTCGACCACAATACATACGACTGATCTGCTTTGGCCCAGTCGCCATCAGTGATGGACTGCTTGATTCGATCGGCGAGTTCTTTGGGTTCGATACCGATCGGCTTGGTGTAAGCTCGCAGGGTCGGTTCGACGGCGGTAGCCAAGTCCCATGTTCGATCGACCAATGTTGCAGCCGTTTTCTTTCGACCGTCGATCGCCAGACGCAACGCCTGCATCGCGATGAATAAGTTGTCGGGGTTTGCATCCGACAGACGCTGAAGCGTTTCTGCCGCCGGTCCAAGGATGTCTTTGGGCAATCCGTCAACAGGATCTGACATCTTGTCGAGCAACTCGGTCAATGGACCGCCCAAAATGACCGCGTGCGGATCTTTGCCGAGTGGGCCTGCAATGGCTTGATTGATCCGCTGCAGCAATTCCTTGCGCAGTGACTTCCCAATCGTTGTGCCAAGCAAGGCGGCCTCGTGGGCATCAATTCGCGTCGACAGCCAGAGCTTCGTCACTTCATCACCAGACACGATGCCGTAAGCCTGTATCGCGGAACGGGCGACATCAATTGCCGTCGGCAGCTTGGATCGAGCCGCACGCTGTTCGTCTTTGGTTTTGACCGAATCGGTCGCGATCGCGGTCAGATCATCGACACGTAATACCGACGCAAGTGCCCGGTTAAGCTCGATCGAGGGGTCTTCGGGCAGCTGCTGTCCCAATTGTTGCCATAATTGGACAGCTTGATCCGCCTCTAAATTCTCCGTAGCGGCCAACGCCGTATTTAATTTGACCAGAGTTGCCTCGGATTCACCCGAGCCGCTGGGCGTGGTACCGTTTGTATCTGCCGGTTTCTTGCGGCAACCGCTGTTGGATCCCAATGCGGTCAGCAGGCACAACGCGAACACGGCAAAGTGGCTTCTGTACATAAATCCGTTCTCGGTCTGGTCCCGCTAGAAAAGAATTGAAAATCGATTCACCATGAAGTTAGCAAAATTTATCGACTCTTCCGACTCGGTACGATTTGGTTGCGTTGCTGAAAACGAATTAATTCCGCTGGTTGCTAGCGACGCCTATCCGACGCTGGCGTCAATTCTGGCCGCATCCTCCCCCATGGAGGCCGTGCAGAGTTTGGCGACCGAAGCCCCAATCACAATCGACGACAGTGTCCGTTGGTTGCCGCCGATCGACCGTCAAGAGGTCTGGGCCGCCGGCGTCACCTACAAACGCAGCCAAACCGCACGGATGGAAGAATCCGAAGCGGCGGCATCTTGCTATGACCGAGTCTACAACGCAGATCGGCCCGAGCTGTTTTTTAAAGCGACGCCACACCGTGTCGCCGGGAATGGACAACCACTCCGTATCCGCGCAGACGCGACCTGGAACGTCCCCGAACCCGAAATCACCCTGGTGCTAAGCCCGAGTATGAAGATCGTCGGGTTGACCGTCGGCAACGATATGAGCTCGCGTGACATCGAAGGCGAAAACCCGCTCTATTTGCCACAAGCGAAGTGTTACGACCAATGCGCCGGCCTGGGACCGTGGATCACGCTATTCGATTCACTGCCCGCACCAAGCGAAATCACAGTGGATTTGAAAATCGAACGCGATGGCGGAATTGTGTTCGATCAACAGACCGCTGGCGACCAAATGGCACGAACCTTTGTCGACCTGGTGGGCTGGCTTTCCAAGGATAATTCCTTTCCCGATGGCGCATTCCTGATGACCGGAACCGGGATCGTACCAACCAGCGATTTTACGTTGCTGCCTGGCGACCTAGTTCACATCACCATTGCCGGTGTCGGCACCCTGACCAACCCGATCGTCCAAGGCTAACAGCCGATTGATTTTCGATTGTCGCTGTTCGCTCCGCGAACGCAGCGTTCCGTTTCGCTGCTTTTGCCCAGCAATAGTCGACATCGGTAGAAATCAACTCTGAAAATCAATTGGCCGCTAACGCCGCCTTTCCAACTCTATCGAACTCCAAGTCGACCTGATTCTATGTCCGCCAAAGTGTTAATTGCCGGTTCGTGGCGCGAAGCCGATGCCACAGGAACCTTCCAAGCGACCAACCCAAACACCAACGAAAAACTGCCTACCGAATTCCCGGTCAGCTCTTGGGCGGACTGCGACGCGGCACTGGACGCTGCCGTCGAAGCCGCACGCGAGATGCGCAAGCTTCCTGCCGCAAAAATCGCCGAGTTCCTGGAGTGTTACGCGGACAAAATCGAAGCCGCTAAAGACGCGCTCTCCGATGCAGCGTTCGCCGAAACCGGATTGGCCAAGTCACCTCGTCTGGCCGATGTCGAATTGCCACGAACCAGCAATCAGTTGCGGACCGCCGCCGCGTCATGCCGATCGGGCGACTGGGCGCAAGCGACGATCGACACCGCTACCGGTATCCGCTCGTGCTTCGAGTCGCTCGGACCGGTCTGCGTCTTCGGACCAAACAACTTTCCCTTCGCATTCGGCAGCGTCTCCGGCGGTGACTTTGCCGCTGCGATTGCGGCGGGTAACCCCGTCATCGGCAAAGCAAACAGTTCGCACCCCGAAACGACACGACTGTTCGCCGAATTGGCGTTGGCCGCAGCCAAAGAAACCGGCGTTCCGACATCGATCGTTCAGCTGATCTACCGCACCGGCCATGCCGATGGCGAACGCCTGGTCTCCGATCCACGTGTCGGTGCGACGGGGTACACCGGCAGTCGAGGTGCAGGTTTGAAGCTAAAATCAGCCGCGGACGCCGCTGGCAAGCCAATCTATTTGGAACTGTCCAGCGTGAACCCCGTGGTCATCCTGCCCGGCGCATTGGCAGCACGCGGCAACGAAATTTTGGACGAGTTCACCACCAGTGCGTTGATGGGCACCGGCCAGTTCTGCACCAACCCCGGCTTGGTGTTGCTACTCGCCAGCGATGCGACCGAATCATTCATCACTCAAGTGAAAGAACGCTACGCCGGCGGAACTCCGGGCACCTTGTTATCTCCAGCGGTCGCAACCAGTTTGAAGTCGAGCGTCGAAACACTGTGTGGTTTCGGTGCCGAGTTGCTCGCTGGTGGCGGCGAACTGGAGGCCGGACGTTGTGCACTTGCCAACACTGTGCTGCGTGCCAGTGCCAGCCAGTTCATCGACAATCCAGAAGGCTTCCAAACTGAGGCATTCGGCAATGCGTCGCTGATCGTTGTCGCCGACGACCTCGATCAACTTTGCAAAGTCATCGCGAGCTTGGAAGGTAATCTGACCGGTTGTGTTTACAGCGATCCGGCAGGCAGCGACGACGAAGCCTACGATGCCGTTGCGTTTGAGCTGACGCCTAAAGTCGGCCGTGTACTCAATGACAAGATGCCCACCGGTGTCGCCGTGTCTGCCGCGATGAACCACGGCGGGCCATTCCCTTCGACCGGGCACCCTGGATTTACCGCTGTCGGAATCCCAGCCAGCTTGATTCGATTCGGCAAGCTGACCAGCTTTGACAACGTTCGCGCGGCACGCCTGCCGGCGTTGTTGGCGGACAAGAATCCGACCGGCAAAACGCCACGCCGTATCGACGGCGTGTGGACGACCGACGACGTCGCCTAGTTAGCAGTACTGCTCACCAAATCGTCTCTCTAAACGCTGGCTGCGGGCTCTGCCGCGGCCAGCTGTGACGTGCATTGCGGACAGCGCGTCGCTCGATAGGGAATGGTTGAACGACAAAACTCGCACTTCTTTTCCGTCGGCTCTCCCGGAGCCGGTGGTTCACCAAACCGCTCATCGAGCTCTTCGTCCAAGCGGTTCACCAAGCGAATGATCACGAACATCGCGATCGCCACGATCAGCAGCGAAAGGCAGCTGTTCAGGAATACGCCGTAATTCAGTGTCACGGCACCGGCTTCCTGTGCATCCGCAAGTGTCTTGAAACCACCTTCGGGGATTTCGCCTTTCAGAACGACGAAGTGATCTGAAAAATCGGCATTGCCCGTGACCATTCCGATCGGTGGCATGATAACGTCATTGACCAACGATTTGACAACGGTTGTGAATGCGGCACCTACGGTAAAGCCGATCGCCAGGTCCAGCATGTTGCCGCGCATGGCGAATTTTTTGAAGTCTTTTATAAATCCCATCGTTGCCGCTTGATCAGAAGAATCGAAAAACAAAGTCGCGCAAGCGCGACTGAGTTGTTATAGCGCGCGGGCGAGGCACAGGGCAAAGACGCGGGAGACTAAAACTCGCTCAATTCCATCCAGCGCACTTCTGCCGCTTCCAATTCTTCGGTGACCTTCGTCAGTTGCTCGTGCAGCTTCACCGCCTTGCCCGGGTTCGTCTCCGTCAACAGTTGGGCGTTGATGTCCTTTTTTTCGTCATCCAAGCGCGCGATCTTCTTTTCCAGGTTCTTGATTTCTTTCTCGGCCTTTCGCGACTCGCGCTGGTTTTCGCGATAGCTGGTGGCCGATGCTTTGGCCTTACCGGCTGGGACTGAATTGCTGTTGCCTGACGATCGTTCTCGTTCGCCTTGATCGATCTCGCTTTCGACGCTTTCCAAGTACGAGTTGTAATCGCCAAAGTAGTTTTTGACGGTCCCGTCGCGAACTTCGATCACGTTGGTTGCGACGCGTCCCATGAAGTGCCGGTCGTGCGAGGTAAAGATGACCGTTCCCTGATAACTCTCGAGTGCCTCCGCGAGAGCTTCAACGGTTTCAACGTCCAAGTGGTTGCCCGGTTCGTCAAGCACCAACACGTTGGCCGTCCCCAGCAGCAAACCAGCCATGCACAACCGGGCACGCTCGCCACCAGAAAGCACCTTCACTTTCTTGTTGATATGGCTGTCACGGAACAGCAACGCCCCGGCCATGTTCAAGCATTCCTGCCGCGTTGTATCGGCGTTCGATTCATATTCGAGGTGCTCCAGCACGGTGCGACGCTCGTCCAAGCTGGTGTAGACGTGCTGTGCATAGATCCCCAACTCCGTCCCGTGGCCCCACTTGATCTGGCCTTCGATTGGCGACAACGAATCGACGAGGGTCCGCAGCAACGTTGTCTTTCCCTGGCCGTTGTCACCGACGATTGCCGCCCGTTGGCCGTGTTCGATTTCAAGCGAGATGTTGTCGGCAACGGTGTTGTCGGGATAGCCAATGGCCAGCCCTTCGGCCCGCATCACCGTTCCTTGACGCGGGTTAACCAGCGGGGCGCGAATGCAAACGGTCGGCTCATCGGATTGAACCTCTGTCGTTTGCAAGCGTTCGAGCTGCTTCGCCTTACTACGCGCCTGGCTTGCAGTCGACGCGTTAGCACGATTTTTGTCGATGAATCGCTGCAACTGCTTTTGCTTGGCGACCACCGTCGCGTTAACACGCCGGTCGTGCTCACGACGTTCCTCACGATGCTCCAAGAACCGATCGATCGGCCCCGTGAACATAGTCAATTTGCCACGTGAAAGCTCCAGCGTCTGTGAACAGGTCGCTTTCAAGAACGCGCGGTCGTGACTGACGATCAACGCCGCCTTATTGAAACTTCGCAAGAAGTGCTCGAGCAAAATCTGTGTGCGCAAGTCCAAGAAGTTGGTCGGCTCGTCCAACATCAACAAGTTCGGATCATTCAGCAGCAGCCCGGCCAACTTAACACGGGTTTGCCATCCACCGGACAAAGATTTGACGGGGCCGTTGAGGTAGTCGCCTTTGAGCTCAAACTGCCCGGCGACTTCGCCACACTTCCAATCCGGCTGGCCACTTTCACGCATCAGAAAATCGAGCGCTGACTCGCCCGGCTGAAACGGATCATGCTGGCGCAAGTAACCGATCCGAAGCGACGGGTGATGGATCACGTCACCTTTTTCCAGTTCTTCATCACCAAGAATCGCACGCAGGAACGTACTCTTCCCCGCGCCGTTGCGTCCGATGAATCCGACTTTCACGTCGTCAGTCAAGGAAACTTCGGCACCATCAAGCAGCACTTGATCGCCATAGCGTTTATGAGCGTCGCGAACTTGAATCAGAACGGTCATCGGAATCGAAAATCGGCTGTGAACAAAAGGGACAGATAATTAACAACAAGGATTCGCAACAGACCGAAGTCCAGACCTCGACCGCCTCAAAAGCCTTCGCCACAAGCGGCGACGGCTGGACAGTTAAAGCCTGGACTCTGGCTCGATCGCGATCGGCTGACTAGGCAGTCAGCTTCGCGGTCATTGAGGTCTTGGCGTTTGCCAACGCTTCACCAAGTTTCTCCGGATCTTTACCACCGGCCTGGGCCATGTCGGGGCGACCGCCACCACCACCGCCGACCACTTTGGCCGCGGCACCAACCCACTCGCCAGCTTTCAAGCCTTGCTTGACCAACGAATCCGAAAGGCCACCGACCAACAGCACCTTGTCACCTTGGACGGTGCCGAGCAACACGGCCGATCCGCCGGGGCTCTTCTTGCGAATCTGGTCGATCCAGCCCCGCATCACGTTCGGGTTTGCACCGGGAACTTCGGCAACCACGACCATGCACTCGCCAACCGTTTCACCTTGGGCGATCAAGTCATCGGCAGTGATCTTGCCACCGGCGGTCGCTTGCTTGAGTTGTTCGATCAAGTCGGCACGCTCAGCCAGCAACGCTTCGACACGCGCCAGCACGTCATCTTGCGAAACATTCAAGCGACGTGAGACTTGGCGAACGACATCGCGAACGCCGAAGTAATCCTCAACGTTATCTTTGGCAACGTCACCGCTGACAGCGAAGGTCGCGGCGTGCTCGCTCGGCTTGCCGCTGGTCAATTCCTTGCGGATTTGACGGACGTCTTCGGCCAGTTGCTCAACCGCACCGTTAACTTTTGATTCGTCGATCGAAAGCAACTTGGCGAGTTCACCGAGCAGCTTTTGTGTTTGCTCACGATGCTCTTTCGCACGTTGTCCGGTGAGCGCGACGATCCGGCGAGTTCCGGCAGAAACGCTCTCTTCGGCCATCAGCTCGAACGAGGTCACGTCGCCAGTGTTGCCGACGTGAGTTCCCGCACAAAGCTCTTTGCTGTATTCGCCGATCGAAACCATTCGCACCGGGTCGGGATACTTTTCGCCGAACAACATCATCGCACCCGCTTCGCGAGCTTCTGCCAGCGGAACGGTTTTCCAGCTCACAGCTCCTTTCTCGGCAATGCGAGTGACAACATCACGTTCGATCTTTGCCAAGACGCTGTCGTCGATCGGCTTTTGGTTGGTGAAGTCAAACCGCAAGCGATCCTCCTCCACCTTGCTGCCCTGTTGCTGGGCGTGCTGGCCGACATTGGTGTGCAATGCGTGATGCAGGATGTGCGTTGCAGAGTGGGCACGTGCGAGCGCGTCACGACGCGTGGTATCCACGACGGCTTTGCAGCTCACGCCTTCTTTGATTTCGCCGCTGACGAGCATCCCGTGATGGACGATCAGCCCACCGTGCTTTTGCGTATCGATGACGTTGAACTCGAAATCATCGGACGAGATCGTTCCCGTGTCGCCGATTTGGCCACCCGATTCGCCATAGAACGGCGAGTGATCGAGCACCAAGCGAAGCTCAGCATCGCCAGGGCGGCTCAGCTTGCTGAGCAATTGGCCATCATCGTCTTTTCCTTTGCCATCGCCGGTGATGATGCCTTTGACGATTGCTTCGGATTCGGTCGCGTCGTAACCGACGAACGGAGTCTCTCGGAGCGCTTCTTTGAGCGTTTCCAGCGGACCGGTCTGGAACAGTTCGACTTGGCCAGCACCGCTGTCGATTGCGTGCTGGTGCATCGCGTTCTTGTAGCCTTCCCAATCGAAGGTGAAATTACGCTCGGCCGCGATCGTCTGCAGCAATTCTGGCGGCACGCCATACGTCGTGTTCAGCGACGCGGCCTCTTGGCCAGGAACCATCACGGCGGATTCGTCTTCCATTTCGCCGAACAGTTGCTCGATGCGTTTCATGCCGCCATCGATCGTGCCGAAGAACGCTTTTTCTTCCGCCTCGATGACTTCGGTGACGCGTTCGATCGTTTCGGCCAATTCCGGATACGGAGTCTTGCTCGCGTCCGCGACCGCTGGCACCAACTTGTGCAAGAACGGCTCGCGAAGATCCATCTGATAGCCGTCCAGTACCGCGCGACGGATCAGCCGGCGGACGACGTAGCGAGCCTTATCACGACCGGGGTAAACGTTCTCGTGGATCGCGAACGTGCATGCGCGAGCGTGGTCGGTGATTCGGCGCAAGCGGCGGCCGTTGTCACTGTCCAGTTCGTACTTCACGCCGACGACTTCGCTGGCCGCGTCAACGATCGGACGCAGCGTGTCGATGTGAAAGTTCGTCGGTACGCCTTGCAAAACGCTTGCCGTCCGTTCCAGGCCCATCCCGGTATCGATGTTCTGGCTGGGCAGCGGTTTCAGGTTGTCCGGCGGATCGCCAACCCGGTTGAACTGCGTGAACACCAGGTTCCAGATTTCGACGTCGCTGCCGTCATCTAGGTTGTAATAGATTTCGCTACATGGCCCGCAAACGCCATCGGGACCTTCGCTTGGCGCCGAAGCCGGCCAGAAGTTCTCGTCCTCGTCCATGCGTGTGATGCGTTTATCGGGCAACCCGATCGACTCGTTCCAGATTTTGAACGCTTCGTCATCGTCTTTGTAAACGGTCACCGACAAACGGGCGGGATCGATGCCCAACCATTTCTTGTCGGTCAAAAATTCCCATGCCCACGCGATCGCTTCTTTTTTGAAGTAATCGCCGAACGAGAAGTTGCCCAGCATTTCAAAGAACGTGTGGTGAAACGCGGTGCGGCCGACGTTTTCGATGTCCCCGGTTCGCAGACATTTTTGACAGGTCGTCGCGCGGGTGAAGTCCAGCTTGACCTTGCCCAAAAAGTGGTCTTTGAACTGGTTCATCCCCGCAGGTGTGAACAAGACCGATGGATCCCAAGTGGGGACCAAGACATCGCTCGGTTTACGGACACAGCCTTTGGTTTCAAAGAAGTCCAGGTACTTTTCGCGTAATTCGTCTGTCTTCATGGATCGCGAACGGACGGGGGATAGAACGGGGAGATGGGTCGAGCAGTCAATATGCTCACAAACGTTGCCGATGATATCGGATGGAACGGCTTTCTCGAAGATGGCAACTTGGCGACCGATCAGGCTCGCACCGTTTTTCGGTCACGAACCGGACTTGGATTCACCTTGCGGACACAGCTAGAACGCCTTGCCCCATAAGCTCGCCCCAAAAACGGGTGGGACTAAAAAGCGAGTAGAACAATCTCGGCGATTAGATTTCTTCGGCCGGAGTCGGAATATTCGCCACCCGTAATAGGATGACGGTCTGCTCTTTCAGCTGGTTCACGTCTTTGCCGCCCAGCATCATCTCGCCCAAGCCATGGCGAGTGGCGGTTTCGGCGATCACGAAGACGTCGCCCTCGCCGCCGACGAGTTCAAACCCCAACTTGTCGAGCACCCAAGCTTGCCGACGGACGTCGATTCGAAAGGCCGCGCTGGCCTGCAAACCGTCCATTTGCATGTCGCCATAGGGGATTTCAGGACGAATCGACAGCCTGACCTCTGCTGGCGAACGCGATGGCTGCGGCGTGATCGCGAACAGAAAATGGGGATTAAGAAGCGTCCGGCCAACCGGCTGTGGCTCGTCATCGACGATAATCACATGAGCACCGACCATCGGATCGCGTACCGGCAACTCATGACGGCGTCCCAAACGCATCGGTATCGCCACGCGGCCTTCACTTTGATGGCTCGCAACGCCGGCCGACGTCAAAAAAGTATCCAACTCGTCGCGTGCTTCCTGGCTTCTCAAATCGTCGAGCCGCGATTTCAGACGGTCCGGCTGCACCGCTTTGCCGATCCGCAAGCCATTGGCGTAAAGCGATTGGCGAATCTCGGGGGACAAAACCGTCTCATCGACCCACTGCCACATTGATTGCAATTGATCGGGTTCGCTGGGATTGAATCGAATTTTGACGAACTGTGCGTCAAGTTCGATCGAACGCCTGACTTTTCGCAGCGGCGAGTTCGCGAGCGGTTTCGCCGTATCAGTCCGCTCCGTTTCGGGCCAAGACGTCAACGAAGCGCAGCCGCCAATCACGACAGCCAGCAACAAAGCGGCCATCGAAATGACGGTGGAGGAACGGCGATCGAGGCTTTTTTCGTATCTCACACGCGGGGGAGTACGCTGTTTTAAAGCCTCGCGTCAAGGCAGGTCTTAAATCGACCTTTCCGTGAAACTCGCTTTTCACTAAAGTTCGCCCGTCCCGCATCGCAAGCCACTCCCACATCCCGCAAACGTTTGAAATTGTTGTTTCAAACACCCTGAGTGGCACCGAATCAATGCAATCAAGGCCAAGGAGGAGCCTGACCATGTTGTTGGATCGCATAGACATTGACACACATGGCCCACTCAATCGTGTCGAACTGGGGCCTTTTAGCGAAGGCCTGAACGTCGTCTGCACTCCCGAAGGTTCGGGAAAGACCGCACTCGTTCGCTTTATCCGCGATTCATTGGTTCGCCGCGAATACCCGCTCGGCATGATGAGCTCTTCGGCTGGCCGAGTCGTCTGGGCCGATCAAAACGGCAAGATTCATTGCCGTCGCGAACACGATGGAACTGCCGCCGGTCGCCGCACGATCGAATTCGAAACACGGGGCGAAACCGCACATCGCTTCGACTGGCTGCACGGCAGCTGGATCAACGGCATCGCCGATTCGAACGACGCTTCGCGCGCTCTCGAGTCGATTCGTATCCCCGACGCGATCGTCGACGGTATTGTCACTGACACCGCCGTGACAAGCGTTTCACGCGTCATCGCCGCTTGCCTGACCGCCGGCCTGAACGATCCGTCGCTGTTTTCGCAATTGCCACAGAACGCATCGGCAGTCAGCGGACTTTCTCCAGCGGAACAAAAAGACGCCGAAGCACAGCGCCGTGCGATCCGAGACGAACTCGCTCGCATCGAAGCCGAACTGGCAACGATCCCCAACAGCGACACGCCTGTCACCAACAGCGAATCACGCCGCCAAGCACTCCGTGCGCGATTAAACGATCTGTACTCGCGATCGCACCGCGTCCGCGCCGGATACGGCGTTCCCTACGCGGCAAACGAAGCGACCTCCGAAGAACTGTCGTCGCTCCAACATCGCATTTGGACGCTACGTGTCCGTCACGGCGAACTGGTCCGCTGGCTTGATCACCTCAAGTCCGACCAAAATCGTATTCGCTATTCCGCGCCGATCACTTCGTCGCCTTACGCCAGCAGTTCGATGGCCGGTCCGTCGACACAACCTGGATACTCCAAACTGGAAATCGACGCCCGGCTACGCGAGCGTTTGACCGAAGTGGATGGCCAAATCATCCGCTGGCGCCGAGTGCTTGCCGAACTGAATAGCTTGCGAGACATGGTCTGGGCAGACCGTCACCGCCACGCATTGCATCAATTCGCGACCCGCACCGATGCACAGCCGCTTTCCGACTGGTGGCTGCAACGCGAACGAATGAACTACGTCGCGTCATCGCTCGACTACTTTGCCGGTCATCCACGCGTCGCGCCTTCGCAACTGCACAGTTGGGCCGAAATCGAAGCCACGCGATCGTTCGCCTGGCCCGATGAAATCGACCTGCGTGTCGAGGCGTTGATCCGCAAAATCGATTCACTGCATCACTACTATGGCCAATCGGGGCGAAGCACCTGGGCATGGTACGGTGACGCCACTGGCCAAACCTATCCGGATCTGCCGAACAACTGGGCCCGCTACCATGACGGTGGCTTGGTCGGTCACTTGCGTGCACTGCGCGAAGACCTTTCCGCGGCACGCCGTCACGGATTCGGATTCGCGAATGCACTGCCCGTCAGCACACTGCCTGTCAGCGCACCAAATGCCATCTCAGTTCGTCGCGAACGCGAAATGATGGACTTGCAAGCGAGCGAGAACTGGATCATCGCGTCGATCGAACGACTGCTCGTTCACCGCAGCCAATTGGTCCGGGATCATCGCCAAATGGAACTGGTCCGTTACCCATCGTGGCTGGACGATCGCTACTACGTCCAATCCTGGTCGCCATGGTACGTCGATCATCTGCAACAAGAGATCGCCGCACGAACGGCAGAACTGCAATCAAGTGCCGCAGAACTGGACCGCTGCGTTTCGCGTGCCTCGGAATTGCGTGTCGCACTTCGTGATTTTGCGGGACCAGCCGCTTACGACACAACAACACTTGGTGCCATCGACGCCGAAATCAATTCGATCCACGCCGAACTTGGCGCGATCGATCAAGCAAGCTTCGCCACGCCGAGTTCACCGCGATTGGAATGGCTGCAGCGACGCCGAAGTGAACTGCAAGAAAAATTGGGTGCACCACAATCGGCATACCGAAGCGCCGTCCCGTTGGCTGACGAGGCGAGTGCTTGGCTCGTGCGTTTGTCCGGCGGACGTTTGCGACGCGTCGACTGGAACCCTGCCGAATTCACCACTGGTAACAAACCAGCCGGCCGTGCTCACATCGATGGGCAAGACGAAACCAGCTGCTCGGGCGTCGACCGCGCCCTGGCAACGTTGGCAATCCGGCTTGCGGCAGGTGACCTATTGGCTCGCACTGGCCGGGCAATCCCACTGGTTGTTGAAGCCCATCGGGAATTGCTGCATGCAGCGGCACAGACCACGACGGAACCATCGGCTTCCGCACTGAATGCCAACACGCTCGAAAATGCCTACGGGCAATTTCCCGAAGTCAACTTGGCGGTCATCGCGGCTTTGAATGACTACGCCAAAAGCGGTCGCCAACTGGTTGTCCTGACTAGCGACCCTGCGTTCGCCGACCAAGTTCAGCGCCGTGGCGGTCGAGTCTTCCAAATCCAAGGCGAACGTGTTGCACATGAACATCGCCCCGTGTGGCGACCACACTACGCTTCGGAAACTTACGTCGGTCCGCATGCGGGCGCGTTCGTTCCTGGCGAAGCGGTCGACCCGCTGCTGAACGGCGATGCGATGATCGACCACTATTACGACGAATACTTCCAAGGGTTGCCAGTTGGGCAATCATTTGCCGACGTCAATCGCAACCTGGACGCCGTCTGGCAAGAGGCATACGGCATCGCAGGATACCCCGCGTCCTCGCAACATGGTTACGCGGCGACCGAGATGCCTTATCGAACGGCAAACGGACATGGCAATCCATACAACGGTGCGGTCAACGGAACGGCATTTCGCTCACACCTGCAAACGAGCAGCAATCCACAAGGCCACGGCGTTGCACCGAATGATTCCTTCGCACCGAACTACGGTGCGGCACCGGAATACGGTGTAGCGTCAAACGCTTCCGCCGCTCGAGCCTACCAATCGAAAGGGTCGATTCCGACCCAAGCACCGAGTGCCCCACATCAAACCTGGAACGATGGGTACTACTATTGCGACAGCTACACCACCGCACCACTCTCGCGGTCACAGCCGACGCAGTCGCAAGGGGAACCTAGCAACAAAGCTCGCAATGGCGAACGACCATCAAGCTCGCCATTTTTCTTGACGATCGACAGCCCAATCGACCAAGCACCCTCGGTCGATGCAGTGGCCGCAGCTCGTTTGCGTGCATTGAATGTGACTCACATCACGCACCTGATGAACCAAGACCCCAATCGCTTGGCCGACGCGCTGGGGTTGGCCAGCGTCACCGCGGCAACCATCCGTCGCTGGCAAGCTGAATGCCGGTTGGTTTGCAACGTGCCACAACTTCGTGGCTTCGATGCACGGGTCCTGGTCGGCTGCGGAATTTCGGATCCAGGTCTGCTTGCCGCAACTGATCCCAATGACTTGTTAGACCGCGTCGAAGCATTCTTGGCCACCGAACGTGGTCAACGCATCCTGCTGAGCGGAACAAGCTACGAGCTTTCCCGCATCACAAGCTGGATCGCCGCTGCCGGCGTACAACCGATGATCGACGCCGCCAATGGCCAACGCGAACGGCGCACCGTCAATGGCCGAGTCGTCCGACAGTCACGCAGCCTGTCCGGTCAAGAACGCCGTGCGATTAGCGGCCAACGCGACCAAGATTGCTATGAGTACGAATTCACCGACGACCACGGACGGATTGCTCGGGCGAGTTCCGGTCGCTCGCGTGGTAGCGCCGGACGCTCGCGTGGTAGCACTGCACGCTCGCGTGACAACGCTGCACGCTCGTCTCAATCGCGCACCAACGGTTACGCGAACGGACACGAAAGCAATCTCAACCGCCAGCGGTCTGAACAGACCAACCGAATCAACGGAAACCACGAACGCACCGACCGCGAGCCCCGTCAGTCACGCCCGGAACGCTCTCGATCGACGACCTCGTACGAGTCACGATCGTCAGCCAACGGTGTTGAAACGGAACGCTCCGGCCGGCCAGCACGCAGCCTCAAGAAACGCCGCAGCACATCCGAACGATCGCAACGAGAACGCTCGTCTGATCGAGAAGTCTACGGCGAAGACGGGGAACTCAAGTTCTACCTGCAACGAAACAGTCCCGTGGTTGACGCACCATCAATCGGATCGCGAATGGCAGAACGCCTGGAAACGGTCGGAATCATTGATGTGAACGACCTCCTCGAAGCGGACCCGGAAACCTTGGCAGATCAACTGGACCATCGACGGATCGACGCCGATGTGATCCGCGTTTGGCAGAACCAAGCGATCCTGGTCTGTCGGATCCCGATGTTGCGTGGACACGATGCTCAATTGCTCGTTGCGGCTGACGTCAACACCGCGGAAGAAGTCGCCGAATCGGATGCCGACGAACTGTTCGAACTGATCAGCCCGATCGCAAAGAGCAACGAAGGCAAACGAATCCTACGTGGCGGCAAGCTGCCGGATCTCGAAGAGATCAACGAGTGGATCAGCTACGCGAAACAGAATCGCGAACTCGTCGCGGCGTGAGTTGCGAGGCGGCCTTCATCAGCACTGATTTCAGATCAGTGCTGATCCCCAGCGATTGAATCGACACGCTTCCGCGAAATGCAGACAACAAAATAGTGCCAGGGCTAAACACCCTGGCACTTTTCGTTGATTGATCTGCTTGAAAGCGACTGGTTACAGAGTCGCGCGAAGCTTAGCAGCGTTGCCAGCTTGACCGAAGGCGGTCATACGAGCGACACAAACTTCTTTCATCGCGGTGCGTGCTGGTTTCAGATAAGCACGTGGGTCGAATGCCGATGGGTCTTCGGTTAGGACCTTACGGATCGCACCGGTGATCGCCATACGGCAATCGGTGTCGACATTGATCTTACGAACGCCGCTCTTGATACCACGTTGAATTTCTTCAACTGGTACGCCGTAAGTCTGCTTCATCTGACCACCGAACTGGTTGATGATGTCTTGCAGTTCTTGTGGCACCGAGCTGCTGCCGTGCATGACCAAGTGAGTGTTTGGGATCTTGGCGTGGATCGCTTCGATACGGTCCATTGCCAAAACTTCGCCGGTTGGCTTCGCGGTGAACTTGTACGCGCCGTGGCTGGTTCCGATCGCGACGGCCAATGCGTCAACGCCGGTTTCTTCGACAAAGCGAGCGGCTTCATCGGGGTCGGTCAGCAATTGGTCGTGCGACAGTTCGCCGACAGCACCGTGGCCGTCTTCTTGTTCGCCACCGCCCGATTCGAGCGATCCCAAGCAACCCAGTTCGCCTTCGACGCTGACGTTTTGCTTGTGTGCAAGTTCGACGACTTTCTTGGTGACGGCGACGTTGTAGTCGTAATCAGCAGGAGTCTTGCCGTCTTCTTCCAGTGATCCGTCCATCATGACGCTGGTGAAGCCGTTTTCGATGGCCGATTGGCAAGTGTCGGGGCTGTTGCCGTGATCCTGGTGCATCACGATCGGAATGTGCGGGTAGAGTTCCGTCGCAGCGATCATCAGGTGACGCAAGTAAGCGTCTTGGCTGTAAGAGCGAGCACCGCGCGAGGCTTGGATGATGACAGGAGAATCCGTTTCTTCGGCGGCTTCCATGATCGCCTGGATTTGCTCCATATTGTTGACGTTAAATGCCGCGACGCCGTAGTCGTTTTCCGCAGCGTGGTCCAAGACGACGCGAAGAGGGACCAATGCCATGATCGAGTACCTTGAGCTAAAAATGGTGTTGAAGACTTGTAGTTCGACCGGCGATTATCCCACCGACACGACAGGCCGCAAGGGCGGGCGACGATGATTCTGCTGTTGGACAACCAGGATTCTTTCGTGCATAACTTGGCGCGATATTTCCGCCTTACGGGCGCCGAAACGCGGGTTCTGCGCAGTAACCAAGTCACCGCCGAAGAAGCCCTGGACCTTGCCCCCTGTGCAATAGTGCTCTCTCCAGGCCCATTGGGCCCCGAAGATGCCGGATGTTGCGTCGATCTGGTTCGAAAAGCACCCGAACAGCTTCCAATCCTGGGGGTCTGTTTGGGCCACCAAGCGATCGGCGCCGCCTTCGGAGGAACGATCGGACAGAGCGAACCAAGGCATGGGTTGGCAAGCCCCCTGCAACATGACGGACGTGGCGTTTTTGCCGGCTGCCCCAATCCCGTGGACGTCGCGCGTTATCATTCGTTGATCGTCCGCGAAGCCGGCTTGCCAGAAACTTTAGTCGTGACCGCACGCAGTTTGGACGATCATTGCATCATGGGCCTGCGGCACCGTGACCGCCCCGTGTTCGGTGTTCAATTCCACCCCGAATCCGTCCTCAGCCCCTGCGGCCAGCAAATCATCGACAACTTCGCCGCGTTGACACGCCATCGAGCCTGAACGAAATCGTGATCCTTGAATCCATCGTGACCACCATCGACAACGCCGGGCAAGTCAACATTGCCCCGATGGGGCCATGGGTTCGTCATCCCGATCGGATGCGTCTGTCGGTCGCCGACGACCCGGGGTTTGTTCTGCGTCCCTTCGAAGGCTCGCGCACGCTGGCGAATTTGCAACAATCGCGACGGGCCACCATTCACTTGACGGACGATGTGCTGCTGCTCGCCAAGGCTGCCGTCGGACGCATCGAAGACGCGAACGACCGTGTTCGGATGCTGGTGCCGAATGATGATCTCCCCTACCAACATGCGATCCTTGATCCATGCCATCGCTGGTTTGCCGTAGAGATTGAACACATCGAAGCAATGCCGCCGCGCTACGAAATGCGATGCAGAGTGCTTGACCAAGGCATCGATGCACCCTTCATCGGATTCAATCGAGCCAAACATGCGGTGATCGAAGCGGCGATCCTTGCGACACGCATCGGCCTGATCGACGAAGCATCGCTACGCTCCCAACTCGAACAGCTTCGCATCCCAGTCGAAAAAACGGCCGGCGATGACGAACGCGCAGCTTGGGACTTGATCACGAGTTATGTCGACCGCAAGCTCAGCCAAGTTTCGGTCAATACATCAACATGAATCGAGCACCACAAACGATCCGAATCAAAACCGGTGCTCGCCTGCACTTCGGCTTGCTCGACTGCTTGCCGCCGTTTGGTGGCCTCGGCGTGATGATCGATGCGCCTGCGACAACGATCCAACTGACGCAGTCCGATCAAACGACCATTGACCCGCGAATCAGTTCGATCGGATTCGAAGCGCGCACCCGCGCGATCATGGCGCGAGCGGCAAAGCACTTTGGCTTGCCCCGGCCAATTCCCGTCAACGTTTCGCTTCTCGAATACCCGCCAACACACAGCGGATTCGGAAGTGGCACGCAGTACTCGTTGGCCTTTGCCGAATCGTACTGCCGATTGATCAGTAGCAATCCGATCGACAAGGAAACGCTCGTCATCGACATCGCCGCACGAGCTCGACGCAGCGCTGTTGGTGCCCACGGTTACTTCGTTGGCGGATTGATTTTCGAAACCAATCAAGAAAGCAGCGAACAAACAGCCGATAATCGCCTGAATGCGATCGCCGGTCGAGTCGAGACGCCGCCCGATTGGTGCGTGCTGTTGATTCGTCCCAACCAAACACCGCCACCGGTTGCCGGTGACAAGGAACAAACGCAATTCGACAAACTTGACCGGGATCCCAAACGCACCGAACGCCTGAAGCAAATCGCGATCAAAGAAGTTATGCCGGCGGCGGAGCGAGGCGACTTCGAATCGTTCGCAAACTCGATCGAAAGCTATAACTACGAAAGCGGCTTACTATTTGAAGCAGTCCAAGGCGGACCGTACAACGGCGAGGCGGTCGCAACGATTGTGGACCGGTTAAAACACCAAGGGACTAGCGGAGCAGGGCAGAGCAGTTGGGGGCCGACCGTCTTCGCGTGGTGTGAAAATCGCGAACGCGCCGATCGCCTGCGTGAATCGTTTTCGCCGAACGATTTCACGACCTTGGTTTCGTCAATCAACCCCCAAGGTCGTGTGCTTCAATCTGTCGCCCACGATTCGGTCAACAGCCATACGCTTGCCGGACATTAGCGGCCTGCTAGGTCGGCAGCTCAATCGCCGCCGATGATCGAACCGCCATCGGGCTTCTTCTTGTTGGGCTGGAACGAAAATTTGGTGGGGGCATGTTTGCGTCCCGTCCGTTTCGCCATCACGTCTGACCGGCTTTCGGCATGACGCTGTCCACCCGAACGCTTCTTAGTGGCCTTTCGTTTTCCGCCTGATGCGGAACCCTTCGAGGCACTACGTCGTTCGCGGACCTGCTCTTCTTCTTGTTCTACTTCACGGCGGCTATGTTCGACCGCCAGTTTCAATCGTTGGACCTCTTCGCGGGTCAGCTGGCGATACGCCCCCGTCGGCACATCACCCAAACGCAATGGGCCGATCGCGATGCGGCTGAGTACCTGTACTTTGTGGCCGAGACGAGCCAGGATCCGGCGGATTTCGCGGTTCTTGCCTTCACGCAACGTGATTTCCAATTCCGTCGCACGCGCACGTGACTTCAGAATCTTGGCACCTTCGACGCGGACAAAACCGTCGGAGATATAAATCCCCTTCCGCATGTTCCGCATCGTTTCGGTATCGATCTTGCCCGCAACGGTTACGCGATAGACCTTTCGCACGCCGTATTTGGGGTGCGCCAGCTGCTGTGCCAAATCACCATCGTTGGTCAGCAACATCAACCCTTGGCTGCTTTGATCTAAACGCCCCACGGGGAAGACACGTTCGCTGCGAGGGACGAGATCAATCACACGCTGCCGGCCGCGTGGGTCGGCGTTGGTGCTCAAGTATCCGGTCGGTTTGTTGACCGCGTAGTACACGAGTTTTTGTTGACGCAGTTCGACGCCATCGACGCGCACACGGCTTTTCTTGGGATCAACCGTGGTGCCAAGTTCGGAAACAATCGTGCCGTCGACTTCAACACGCCCTTCTTCGATCAACTCCTCACACTGACGACGACTGCCATAGCCGGCCGCCGCAAGCAGTCGCTGCAAACGCTGTGGTTTGTCGCGCGTACTTACCGGTTTGGTAATGGACTTGGTGCTCCCCTGCGAAGGTTTCGCTTTGGAACGCGACTTCGCTTGCGGTGCGGCGGATTCGTTGGCGTCCTCCGCGACCACATCGCGTTCGGGACGTTTACGCTTTGCCCGCGGTGCCGATGAACGGCCGGACGACGAACGACCGGACGATGAACCGCCTGAACGAGCACCTCCGGAACGTGGGCCTGCAGATCGTTGACCGCCAGAACGCTTTCGCGAAGCCGAACCACGTGGGCGGGAGGATTGTTTCTTTTTCGCCATGATGACGCTACGCACTATTCGGTGTGTTGATAGCCCTGAGGGGCCATGCGGATGTATTTGCCGGATTGCATTTTCCACAATCCGGTTCGCCCAATGATCTTGCCGACGGCGGTAAGCGGCGCTGGCAACGACGCGGCCAGCAATCGCTCGGCATCTTCAGGGCTGACAGTAAGCAGTAATTCGAAGTCCTCGCCGTCGCTCCATGCGTGATGAAACGCCGACTTGCCAGATTTGGCGCTCATGGAGGTCGCATCGGGATGAACCGGGACCGCGTCGACATCCAATTCAACGCCATAGCCGCTGGACGCGCACAATCGATCGAGATCGAGTGAAAATCCATCGCTCACATCGATCGCCGCATGAACGTCGGCGAGTTCACGGATGGCTTGAGCGAGTTCAATGCGTGGTTCGGGACGCAAGTGTCGACCGCGAAGCGAACCGCCAAAGCTTCCGCTCGCCAACACGACGTCGCCTTCCTGGGCATCGCTACGCAACCAAGGCTTTCCGCCATTAGGGACATGCCCCAGTAGCGTGACATTGATCGACAAAGGACCGTCATAAGTCGACAAGTCACCGCCGGCGATCGCCACATTGAATCGCTTTGCCGCTTCTAAGATTCCTTCGTAACAATCACCCGCAATCTTCGTCGCGTCCTGCTGGGGCAATGCCAACGTCACGATCGCGCTATCAGCAACCGCCCCCATCGCGGCGATGTCGCTCAAATTAATCGCCATCGCTTTGTACCCGATGTCCGACAGTGATTGATTTTCAGAATCGAAATCAGTTCCGTCAATGATCTGATCGGCACAAACAACAATCGGGTTTGCCGGCACACTGATCACGGCCGCATCATCACCAATCCCAACATCGACTTGGCGCATGCCACGTGTTCGACCACGGAGGTAGGCGAGGAAAGACTGTTCCATAGATGAAGTGACAAAATCAAGCGGAGCGATGATTCAATGGGCTGGATCCAACGACGGCAAATGAATGCCCCATCTCGCAGGGGCCGTGCCGTCGGCAGCCATTGGCTGAATTGAACATTGGCTTAGTCGAAAATCGTCATCGGCGCGACCAGCAGATCGCCAAAACGTTGAATTCGGTGCACCAATGCGGTGAAGATCGCGCGAAGTAATCGCGATTTATCTACCGCGTTGTATAGCGAGATCGAGGAGGCATTGCCTAGTACATAAATGCCAGTCGCCCCCACATTTGCCCTTCGCCAGGGGGCGAGAGCGCCGAATTCAGCCGTTTTTGTACGACGTAGCAAGCCCCAACGTGGGCATGAAACTGCCAGTCCGACGGGCGACCGCTCCCCCGAGCGAGTCGCCGACCCGGTGTACCAGTGAGGTCAGCTCCCCGGGGTGAAGCTATACTGAGCACCCGTGCTGCACTTCGGTCGCAGCCCGATTTCAGACAGGAAAACATTGACTTTAGTAACCGCGACCCGATGAAGATTTTGTTTAGATTTGCGTTTGTAGCCTTGCTGATTTGCCAGACCCATCTGGCCGTCGCGCAAACCCAGTTGACCGACGACCAGCCGCGCCACTGGAAAGGCAATCTGCATACCCACTCGCTGTGGAGCGATGGTGACCAGTTCCCTGAAATGATCGCGGACTGGTATCGCGAACGCGGCTACAACTTTCTGGCACTGACGGACCACAACGTCATCAGCGAAGGACAGCGTTGGAAAAGCTTGAAGTCGATCATCGATCGCAGCGACGACGGAGTGCTCGATCGCTATCGCGACCGCTTCGGTGACCACTGGGTCGAACAGCGAAAGTCCCCCAAAAACGACGAACTCGAAATCCGCCTGAAACCGCTGAGCGAGTTCCGCGCCTTGTTGGAACGCCCCAGCGAGTTCCTGATGATCCAGGCCGAAGAGATCAGTGATCGTAGCGAGGGCAAACCGGTGCATATCAACGCGACCAATGTCGCCGAGGCGTTGCAGCCGGTTGGCGGAGACACCGTCCGCGAAGCGATGCAGAACAATCTTCGCATGATCCTCGAACACGAAAAGTCGCACGGACGCCCGGTCCTGCCGCACGTCAATCACCCCAACTTCGGATACGCAATGACGGCCGAAGATTTGGCGGCGGTTGTCGCCGAACAATTCTTCGAGGTCTACAACGGGCACCCTGGCGTTAACCAACTCGGCGATGATGAGCATCCCAGCATCGAACTGATGTGGGATCAGATCAATGCGATCCGGTTTGCCGCCGGCGTCGAGCCAATCCTCGGTATCGCGACCGACGATTCACACGAATACCACGGTCGTCGCGGCTCGCGCCCGGGACGTGGTTGGGTGATGGTACGAAGCCGCTTCCTGACGCCGGAATATTTGATCCATGCGATGCGTCGTGGCGATTTCCATGCGTCCAGTGGCGTCGTTCTCAAACAACATGAATTCGACGAATCGACTCGCACTCTCACGGTCGAAATCGATCCGGCGGAAGGCGAAGATTACCAAATCGATTTCATCACGACGATGAAACCGGGAACCGATCCACACAAGATTGGAATCACCGTTTCATCCCAGAAAGGCAACTCGGCGAGTTACCAGATGAAAGACGGCGAGTGCTACATCCGGGCGCTGATCACGAGCAGCGCCGCACACACCGATCCGTCCTTCGAAGGACAGAAGAAGCAAGCTTGGACGCAGCCGGTTGGCTGGGCAAAGTAGCTCGCTGCGGCTCCGAGAGAATGACTACGAAACGTTGGCCGAATTGGCGGCCAACGATTCGATCGCGGCATCGATTTCGACATCGATGGGCTGACGCGACCGGAAGTACCGCACGTGCTGGTACCCGGCGTCCTTCAATAATCCCATCGCGACGACATACCCGTCGCCGACGCGTTCAGGAACATGCGCGTCGGCTCCCAATGTCACTGGAATGCCTCGCTGATTCATTTCACGAAGCATCTTTGGAAAAGGATTCATTTCAGGAATCCGCTTCAACATTCCGCTCGTGTTGAGTTCCATCGCGGCGCCGGTCTTTGCGATCCGATCGAGTGCCGGACGAACCAAGTCGAGTGCGACGTTAATCTCCCAAACTTCATCGGTGAAGTTCTTGATCAAATCAGGATGCGAGATCGAATCGAACATCCCCGTCTCAGCCGCTTTGGCAAGCAAGTTGAAATACGTGCGTTGGACTTCGACCAAGTCGCCTTGCCAATATCGCTCACGCCACTCGGCGATCTGTGGGTGCACCGATCCCAATACGAAATGGAAGTCAGCGCTGGCGAGTTGCTTTTCTAAGAACGCTTCGTAGCCTTCGAAATAATCCGCCTCCAGTCCCAAACAAACCTCCACGCGTCCTTTGAATTCGTCAGTCGCTTGGGCCACCAAATCCACGTACGTGTCGAACTCTTCCAACCCCATCCGAACGTTTGCCGAAAAGCCATCGGGCATCGGGTTATGGCAGGTGATGTGGATACCAGAGAGGCCACGCTCTTCGGCAACGGCGGCGTATTCGACCGGATCACCGGTCGCGTGCTTGCACAGCGGAGTGTGCGAATGAGATTCAAACAACATCGAGTCGGTTGGGGCGAAACGAGTCAACAGGTAAGTAAACGTGGTCGCGAATTCGTCGCAGACACTAAAGCGAATTGTCGGTACCGTCGACGGGATCGCTACACCACTTCTTGAGTGCCGCAATCACGTCGTCGCGTCCTTTTTGACTTGTCCAAAGGGAATCATCGATATCCAGACGGACTTCATATTCACCTTCGCATTGGCATTCTTCGTCACCGCAATAATGAGGCAAGTCTGAGACCCAGACGATGCGGTACAACGGGACATGCTTGTCGTCGACAATAACGATCGGTGAATCCACTTCAGGGCTCCATTGATTTGGTTGGGTGATGGCCAGACCATCATTTTACGTTCTCGGCTCAACGCAAGCACTCGATCAACCTGAATTCTAGTTTTCGAACCGCCTGCTCCCGCAAACCCTGGCCACTGCCGGACGTCACGTCAATGCCACTGGGACGAACGCGTCTCGGCCCCTTCGTTTGTCACACCTGCCACCGACGTTCGCCTTTTTCGCGAATCGCGACCTCAAGGCCGACTCCCGGTGCGTTTATCATGAACGGATTCCGTCCCCCAGGATTTCCCCGCCCACCAAGACTCGCCCACCCCTTCAAGTTTAATGCACTCGCCACCCTCTTGGCTCCGAAGCGATGACGTAATTCCCTTCCGAAGCATGGTCACACCAATGCTGTTTGCCATCTTGCTGGCCGGCGCGGCAGCGACACCGAACGTGTTCTCCCAGACGCTGCCTCCGTCGATTCAGGTTCGCGGTGATTTATTCACAAGCAGCGCGACATTTGCGGCCGGCAAAGGCACAGCGGCCTTTATGGGGGGCTCGATCACTGAAATGGATGGCTATCGACCGATCGTGATGGAATCGCTTCGCAAACGATTTCCGAATACCGAATTTGAGTTCGTGAACGCAGGCATCTCCTCGACGTGCTCGCACACCGGTGCGTTCCGATTTCGCCGCGACGTGCTGGCGAAAGCCCCGGACCTGCTGCTCGTCGAATTCGCCGTGAATGATGACCAAGACGCGGGCCACACTTACACCGATGCAGTCCGTGGAATGGAAGGCATCATCCGAGCCGCCCGACTCGAGCGGCCGGAGATGGACATCATCATGCTGCTCTTCGTCAATGAATCGATGCTCGAAACGATTCAACGGGGCGAAACACCCGTCAGTATCGCGGCGCACCTTGCAGTTGCAGAACGCTATGGCGTGTCGACCTGCAGCGTCGCTGTAGAACTGGCGAAACAAATCAATGCCGGCGAGATGACGTGGGCGGAATACGGTGGCGTGCACCCACAGCAACCTGGCAATCAGTTGGCTGCGAATCTGGTCGCCCAGGTTTTCGATCATGCACTGATAAAGGGGGAACGCAAAAGCGACCAACGCAGATCAGCAGACGAGCCACCTATCGACCCATTCAGTTTTTCGAATGGCCGGTATCTGGAACACGATCAGATCAACGGAAGCGCCGAATGGACTTGGCAAACACCAGACTGGAAAACGATCGCTGGTGGATTCCGTGATCGGTTTGCCAATCGTGACCTGATGGTCGCCGAACAACCGGGCGCGCAATGCTCGTTCACTTTCCGCGGGAATGCATTTGGAGCCTATGTTTTAGCGGGTCCCGATGCTGGCGTCCTCGAATACTCCGTCGACGGTGGCGAATGGAAGTCGCGTGATCTGTTTCATCGTTTTAGCAAAGGACTCCATTATCCACGCACTGTCGTCTTGGAAGCGGAACTCAACGACGGCGAGCATGAAGTCAGACTTCGCGTTGGCGAGTCAAAAAAACGGTGCGAGCACGGGACACGCGATTCGCGTGCTGGATTTCACAGCCTCCTGATTAGTACTGCCTCCTGTTCAAAGCTGCCCAGTGTTGAAAACGCAGTGTTGCAAACGATGCCTAGCTGAATCGCCGCAGGCATTCGATCAATCGATCCTGTGAGTCACCTTGGGCTAGCAGCGCCCGGTGATCGAGCAAGCAAACTTGGTCGCCAAGTTGCGCGCTGCGATTGAGCTCGCCTATTTTATTGCACCGCCGTTTGCTGCTGCGGTGCATCGAACGGAAACCGGCGCCGACCGGAAGGCCAGCGCGAATCAATGAATCGACGATGTGATCACGTTTTGGCGACAAGAAAGCGAGCTTGTAGCACGTTGCCGATGGGGCAGGGCAAATGCCGTGCAGCGATTCCACGATCCAAGGGACTTCGTCGACGATCCGTCGGACAGTGTCGGCCCGCCGCCGATTGCATTCAGCAATTCGATCGAGTTGCGGCAGCAGTGCCGCCGCTTGCAGTGAACTGACCGGAGTGGCGTCGCTGGGCCGATCCAGCCGGGCATTCAGCTTGCTCACCAGCAGCGGGTTGCGAGTCAGGATCGCGCCGCCGTTGCCAGCGGTCAGCGGTTTACTGCCACCGAAACTGAGCACGCCAAGATCCCCGTGGCTGCCAGCAAACCGCCCATCGATTGCCATCAAAGGCGTTTGGCAAGCATCTTCGACCCAGTTCCAGCCCTTGTCACGGCAGATGGCATCGATTTCGGCGACCTGAGCGGGCACCCCATAGAGGTGGGAGGCGATTACGACGTCGACTTGGTCACTTTCGATGTCGCGGAGCGAATCAGGGGAAATCGAATAGCTATCAAGAGCAGCATCGACCAGGACGGGACGTGCACCGAGCAGTTCGATGGCTCGAAAGTTCCCAGGGTAGTCGTAGGCGCAAACGGCGACATTGGCACCAGGCCCCACCCCAAGTGCCATCAATCCGAGCTCAATCCCCAACGACCCACTGCTGATCAATCGGCAAGCAAACGTGCCTGTACCACCCATTCCCCCCAACCCCCCCCCAAACACACCCAACA